>OZ245859.1:4010000-4310000 GCA_965229085.1 Kaistia sp.
CGGTGGATGCCTTGGCGCTAAGAGGCGATGAAGGACGTGGTACGCTGCGATAAGTCATGGGGAGCCGCGAACAGGCTTTGATCCGTGAATTTCCGAATGGGGAAACCCACCCGCAAGGGTATCGTGCACTGAATACATAGGTGTACGAGGCGAACCCGGGGAACTGAAACATCTCAGTACCCGGAGGAAAGGACATCAACAGAGACTCCGCTAGTAGTGGCGAGCGAACGCGGACCAGGCCAGTGGCTTATGCGATATAACCGGAACCTGTCAGGAAAGCAGGGCTTTAGAGGGTGATAGCCCCGTACGGGTAAAACAGCATAAGTCCTTGAGTAAGGCGGGACACGAGAAATCCTGTCTGAACATGGGGGGACCACCCTCCAAGCCTAAGTACTCCTTAGCGACCGATAGTGTACAAGTACCGTGAGGGAAAGGTGAAAAGCACCCCGACAAGGGGAGTGAAACAGTTCCTGAAACCGGATGCCTACAAACAGTCGGGGCCCAAGGGCGGAGCGATCCGCATTCTGGGTGACGGCGTACCTTTTGTATAATGGGTCAGCGACTTAATCTGACGAGCAAGCTTAAGCCGGTAGGTGTAGGCGCAGCGAAAGCGAGTCTGAACAGGGCGTTCAGTTCGTCGGATTAGACCCGAAACCGGGTGATCTAGCCATGAGCAGGCTGAAGGTGCGGTAACACGCACTGAAGGGCCGAACCGACGTCTGTTGAAAAAGACGCGGATGACTTGTGGCTAGGGGTGAAAGGCCAATCAAACTCGGAAATAGCTGGTTCTCCGCGAAATCTATTTAGGTAGAGCGTCGGACGAATACCTTGGGGGGTAGAGCACTGGATGGGCTAGGGGGATTTACCATCTTACCAAACCTAACCAAACTCCGAATACCCAAGAGTACTATCCGGCAGACAGACGGTGGGTGCTAACGTCCATCGTCAAAAGGGAAACAACCCTGACCACCAGCTAAGGCCCCCAAATCATGGCTAAGTGTGAAAGGATGTGGGGATCCCAAAACAACCAGGATGTTGGCTTAGAAGCAGCCATCATTTAAAGAAAGCGTAACAGCTCACTGGTCTAGACAAGGGTTCCTGCGCCGACAATGTAACGGGGCTCAAGCCATGTGCCGAAGCTGTGGATGTGATCGCAAGATCACGTGGTAGCGGAGCGTTCCGTAAGCCTGCGAAGGGAGACCCGTGAGGGCTCCTGGAGGTATCGGAAGTGCGAATGCTGACATGAGTAACGACAAACAGTGTGAGAGACACTGTCGCCGAAAGTCCAAGGGTTCCTGCGTAAAGCTAATCTGCGCAGGGTTAGCCGGCTCCTAAGGCGAGGCCGAAAGGCGTAGTCGATGGGAATGGGGTGAATATTCCCCAGCCTGCGGGTAGTGACGAATCCCGTGTATTGTACGACCTTATTGGATTGGTCGTGCCGTGAAGGGGTTCCAGGAAATAGCTCCCGCGTATAGACCGTACCCTAAACCGACACAGGTGGACTGGTAGAGCATACCAAGGCGCTTGAGAGAATGGTGCTGAAGGAACTCGGCAAATTGCCTCCGTAACTTCGGGAGAAGGAGGCCCTGTACTTGGGCAACCAGGTATAGGGGGCACAGACTAGGGGGTAGCGACTGTTTACCTAAAACACAGGGCTCTGCGAAGCCGTAAGGCGACGTATAGGGTCTGACGCCTGCCCGGTGCCGGAAGGTTAAGAGGAGAGGTGCAAGCTTTGAATCGAAGCCCCGGTAAACGGCGGCCGTAACTATAACGGTCCTAAGGTAGCGAAATTCCTTGTCGGGTAAGTTCCGACCTGCACGAATGGCGTAACGACTTCCCCGCTGTCTCCAGCACCCGCTCAGTGAAATTGAATTCCCCGTGAAGATGCGGGGTTCCCGCGGTCAGACGGAAAGACCCCATGAACCTTTACTACAACTTTGCACTGGTATTCGTGTTTGCATGTGTAGGATAGGTGGTAGGCTTTGAAGTTCGGGCGCTAGCTCGGATGGAGCCATCCTTGAAATACCACCCTTGTGAATATGGATATCTAACCGCGGCCCGTCATCCGGGTCCGGGACAGTGCATGGTGGGTAGTTTGACTGGGGCGGTCGCCTCCCAAAGTGTAACGGAGGCGCGCGATGGTGGGCTCAGAGCGGTCGGAAATCGCTCGTCGAGTGCAATGGCATAAGCCCGCCTGACTGCGAGACTGACAAGTCGAGCAGAGTCGAAAGACGGCCATAGTGATCCGGTGGTCCCACGTGGACGGGCCATCGCTCAACGGATAAAAGGTACTCTGGGGATAACAGGCTGATGATGCCCAAGAGTCCATATCGACGGCATCGTTTGGCACCTCGATGTCGACTCATCACATCCTGGGGCTGGAGAAGGTCCCAAGGGTTCGGCTGTTCGCCGATTAAAGTGGTACGTGAGTTGGGTTCAGAACGTCGTGAGACAGTTCGGTCCCTATCTGCCGTGGGTGTAGGAAAATTGAGAGGATCTGTCCTTAGTACGAGAGGACCGGGATGGACGTACCTCTGGTGGACCTGTTGTGGCGCCAGCCGCATTGCAGGGTAGCTACGTACGGACGGGATAACCGCTGAAAGCATCTAAGCGGGAAACCCACCTCAAAACGAGTTTTCCCTTGAGAGTCGTGGTAGACCACCACGTCGATAGGCCGGGTGTGGAAGTGCGGCAACGCATGTAGCTTACCGGTACTAATCACTCGATAGGCTTGATCGTTCTCATTAATCATGCCCATCCCAAATGGATGGCATCAGACCAAATTCCAGCTTCTTCACTTCCTTGCGAACTTCGCCGGCCTGGTGGTCATGGCGAGGAGCCTGAACCCGATCCCATTCCGAACTCGGCCGTTAAACTCCTCCGCGCCAATGGTACTTTGTCTTAAGACACGGGAGAGTAGGTCGCCGCCAGGCCTGCAAAGTCCGCAAGGAAGACAATCCTCTTCACAAAACAATCAAAACGCCCCCGAAGACAGAAATGTCCGCGGGGGCGTTTTGCGTTGACCGGCGGAAAGGGAAGGAAAGGGAAGGGCGAGGGGAGGCGCCATAAAGCCCTCAAGCCAAACCCAAGCCGGCCACAAACCGAAACGCCCCCAAGCCAATGCTGCCCGAACCACGCAGCGAGGCCACAGTAGGGCAGGGGACCCCGCGACGCAGGCGCTGCAGTGGATTGGCTCAGGCGGACCAGCCTCAGCGGCCAAATCCTCAGTGAGGCGACAGCCGCTACCCACAAGCCGACCGGCTGACGGTCAAACCGAGGGCCGCGGCTTTCCTGTCTTTTGGTCCGTCGAACAGCCACGCGCTCAGTCGCCGTTCCGGCTGACCGAGTGTTCGTCCCGCTCCCAGCGGAGCGTGGTGCTGTGGCCGGATGCTGTGCCGATTCGAACTGTCGGCCTCGGGTTTCTATCCGGACGGTGTGCCGCCACGCGACCCGGCTCGCCGGGGTCCCTCTGTCAGACTTTGGTCCCGTCGAGCATGACCGTGTTGCGTCCCTTCGCCTTTGCGGCATAGAGCGCTGCGTCAGCGCGGGCGACGGCGTCCTCGATGCTCGCGATGGAAGGGGCAAAACCGGCGATGCCAAAGCTCGCCGTGATCATCTGCAGGATGCCGAGCGCCTGCCAATCGTGCTGGGCGAGGTCGTCGCGGATCAGTTCGGCCAGGGCCGCGGCTTGCTCCGGGGAGGCGCCGGGAAGCAGCAACACAAATTCCTCGCCGCCAAACCGCGCGGCGTGGCTGCCAACGGGCAGACGTGCCGCGAGAATGGCGGCAAAACCGGCGAGAACGCTGTCGCCGGCGGCATGGCCGTATCCATCGTTGACCCGCTTGAAATGATCGATGTCGCAGTGGATGACGGCAGCCATCGTGGCTGGTGGCCATGCTGTGGCAACAGCCGCAAAGCCGCGACGGTTGAGCAGTCCTGTCAGGGCATCCCGCTCCGCCGCGTCCCGATATCGATCGATGATATCGACAGCCACAGTGCCGAGCACGGAAATCGCAAACAGCGTCGCAATGATCGCCGCCGTTGCCTGGACCCACAAGGCATAGGGAGACGAGTAGTAGTCTTCGATCCGGCTGCCAGCCGCGATCAGGCTTCCGAGCAGCGCCACGCGAACGAGCGATTCGATGGCGGCGAGACCGATGACGCCGAAAAGCACCCGGTCGAGCGGATGGCCGAGATGCTGGCGAACCAATGCCAGCGGCCAGAGCAACAGCACGGCGCAGGCGCTGTCGCTCAGCAGCAATTCGGCGTGGAGGCTGTCGGCAACAAGAATGGCGAAGGCAATACCGCCATAGGCGAGGACTGCGAAGACGAGGCGCGGCAGGACCATTCGTGGCCGGCGAAACCGCACGAGCAGTCCGTGGCCATAGAGCAAGAACGCGATCAGGAAGAGTGCGTCGCCGACCAGGGCCTGGCCGCGATTGGGTAGGGGAAGCAAGGGCGCGATGAAGCCGACCGCCGAGAACAAAAGACCCGCGCCCCAATAGGGCGCTGCGCGCGATCCCCACCGCGACGCGATGATGATCACCACGCCGAGGACAAGAAGGATCGCCGGCACCAGGAGCGCAAAAGGGTCAGTTGCAACCATTGCTCACATATCTGTCCCAAGCAAAGCTTCGCGATCCCAAGGCAAGCAATGAGCTGGCCAGCCCGTCATAGGGACCGCCCGTTGCTGCCGGGGCCTCAACCAGCAGCGTATAGTGTTCCTGTCTGGCGGCGTGACGGATTGGCCCGGCAGCCACCGAGACGTTCCCGGACGATGACGCCCAAGCCGAACGGTCTGAAGCCGCCCGGTCGCGTCGTGGAGCGCCTTGTAGCATCCGCTGGATGCTGCATTTCCGTCCTCTTGACCATGAAAAAAATCCGCTACCGGGTCACCGCCTCAGAACAGCAGAATATTCCTTCCGTGTCGCGACATGCGATTGACTAAGCACGGGGAACACCTGCCTTTAGGGGCGCTGCCGGCGCCGAATCAGGAGTATCTCGCGCGTTGGCCTGCCCTCCACCGGCCGCCCCGGCGGCCGTGGGGACCGCCGGCATGGCCGGAACATCTTACGGGGAAGGATTGATCGATGCGATTTATCAAGTTCGGGCTCGCTGCCGCCGCCATGGCGCTCGGCATCGCTGGCGCCTCGGCGCAGACGATGAGCTATTCCGATGCCGGCGCGCTTCTGGCGCAGAGCTGCGGCAAGGATATCGAGAAGTATTGCGCCAAGGTCAATATCGGCGATGGCGCGATGAAGGACTGCATGATGGCGCAGCAGGCCAAGATCAGCCCGCAATGCCTTAGCGATTATCAGGCGGTCGCCGTCTCGATCGCCAAGCGCAACGCGGCGCAGCTCTCTGTTCCCAAGCTGTGCAAGAACGACGTCGTGCGCCATTGCCAGGGCATGGTGGCCGGCGACGCTCATTTCCTGAGCTGCCTCAACGCTGCTCAGCGCGTCGTCACCGCCGCCTGCAACCAGGCAATCGTCAACGCCGGTTGGCGCTGAGCCGCGATCGGAGGGATTAACATGATGAACAAGACCCGCATTGGCGCGCTCGCGCTCGCCATCGCCCTGTCGGGCGTCGTTGGTTCAGCCTCGGCGCAGACCGCGCTCGATTCGAACCAGATCATGCAGAGCCTGCAGAGCGCCGCCCGCGTCGCCCCGCCGGATCTGTCCGCGGCACTGATCCGCAATGCCGTGCAGCAGCACATCGCCAACAATCCGGGCATGCCGATCACCTGGACGCCGCTCCAGCTGCTCGACGGCCTGGCTCAGATCAATGTCCAGATCCAGTTCGCGCTGAACTCCGACATCATCCGTCCGGAGTCCTATTCTACGATCGGATCGATCGCCGACGCGCTGCATCACCCGATCCTCGCCGGCTACAAGTTCGTCGTCACCGGCAATACCGATACGACCGGTGACCGGCAGAAGAATCTGGTGCTGAGCCAGAAGCGCGCCGACGCCGTGATGAATGCTCTCGTCACGACCTATGCCGTCGACCCGGCCCGGCTCGAGGCGGTTGGTCTCGGTGAAGAAAACCTGCAGGATCCGAAGAACCCGACCGATCCGATCAATCGGCGCGTCCAACTGATCAATGTCGGCACGTATCTGCCGAAGTAGACTGCCAACGCAGTAAAAACCAATAGCCGCGGCCGGCCATGCCGGCCGCGGTCATTTCTGTTGCATGACTTCATCGCTTCATAGCTGGCGATGACGTGTTTCCGCTTCCCGCCTGGTCGCTTGTCCTTCATGCGACCCTGCGTCCGGTTCGCTCGGAAGGCCCTAAAGCCGGTAGAAGGCGACGGCGTTGTCGCGCCAGAATTTCCGCTGTTCGTCCGCGCTGGTTCCCGCAAGCAGCGAATCGAGGATCTCGGTCCAGCGCCGATAGCTGAGCGCCAGCAGCGCCACCGGCCAGTCGCCGCCGAACATGACCCGGTCGAACCCGAACGCCTCGATGGCGACGGAAATGTAGCGTTTCAGCTCGTCCTCGGTCCAAGCCTTGTGGTCGGCTTCAGTCACGACGCCTGAAATCTTGCAGACGACATTGGGCAATTCCGCCAGCTGTCGCATTTCCGTCGCCCATGGCTCCATGAGCCCATCCTTGATTCCCGGCTTGCCGATGTGATCGAGGATCAGTTTGACGTTCGGAACGGCGCGGGCAAAAGCGATCACGCTCTTCAACTGGCGATGCGTGATGCAGATATCGAAGGAAAGGCCGTAGGCCTCAAGGGTCTGGACGCCCTCGATGAAAGCTGGCCGCAGGCAGAATTCAGGATCGGGCTCGGATTGCAGCAGGCGACGGACGCCGCGCAAGAGATCGAACTCGGCGAGCGCATCGAGCTCGGTTCGAACTGCAGCGCCGCGCTCGACGGGTGCGTAGGCGACCATGCCCTTGAGCCGCGGCTCCTGCTTCGCGAATCCGGCGACCCACCGTGCCTCGTCGAGATATTGGGAGGGCTCGGCTTCGCATTGCATGAACACCAGCGCTTCGAGCGGCAGGCCCGACGTGGCGGCGTTGAACTCAGGCAGCTCATAGCGCCGGTCGAGGACCTCATCGCCGTCCAGCCAAGCATAGCGCAGCCGCATCGGGTCCCAGAGATGGACATGGGTATCGACGAATGGAAGCGTGGGCATCAGCGGCGTTCCCCGGCAGTGGCGGGGAGCGAGCCAGGCCTTGGCGGGCAGCTGTTCAAGGGCGTTCCTCCTTCGTGTTTGGGCCGGCGGCGGTCGCCACCGATCGTTGCGGCAGGGGCGTTGGCCGGAGCTTCGCCAATAGCATGGCGGACGGCTGGAATCGATCGGGCGATCGCTCCCGCGGGCTGTGGACCAAGGGCGCAAAAGCCGCGCGGAAGCTTCGTCGGCGATGTCATCCGGTTGACAAGCGCGGAGCGGCTGCCTATGGTCCGGCCGAATTTTCGAGCGGGCGCCTAGGGCGCTCGTTTCGTTCCTGAGTCATCGATTGCGGATCATTGCGCCATGAAAATCAAGAACTCGTTGAAGGCGCTGCTCGGGCGCCACCGCGCCAACCGGCTTGTGCGCCGCAAGGGCCGCGTCTTCATCATCAACAAGGTCAACCCGCGCTACAAGGCGCGCCAGGGCTGATCTTTTGCTGTGCGCCGCCCGTTTGACGGGTGTGTGAGCCAGCGTTCATTTGACGATGCCTGCATGTCGCCCTAGCTTGGCAACATGCAGGCATTTTCATTTCTGCCCCTGGCGATCGTCCTGTCCCTCGCGGCGACAGCGTTGACGACCGAGACGGTTCGTCCGCTGACCGCGATTTCGGCCCCTGCCGCTGCCGAGCCAGCAGAGGCGCCTCCTGGCCAAGGCATGGCGCCGCTGGGGCAGGGCGTGGCGCCTCTCGGCAGAGCTGTGGTGCCGGCCCGCAAGCCGCTCGGCCAGATGTCCCTCGACGAATTGTTCGCGACGCTCGCGGCCGCCGGTGACGAAGGCCGCGGCAGGGCCGCCGAGGCCGAGATCCAGCGGCGGTGGGCCCATTCGGGCAGCGCGACCATCGATCTTCTGATGGGGTGGGCGCAGCAGTCGCTGGTGGCCAAGGACTACGGCCGAGCCCTCGATTTTCTCGACCAGGTGGTGATGCTGAAGCCCGACTATGCCGAAGGCTGGAATCGCCGCGCCACGATCTATTATCTCAAGGACGATTACGGCAAAGCGCTGAGCGATCTGGAAAAGGTGCTGGCGCTGCAGCCCCGCCATTTCGGCGCGCTGGCCGGAATCGGGATGATCTTCCGCGACATCGATCGGAAGGCCGATGCGCTCGCCGCCTTCGAGAAGGCGCTGGCGCTCGATCCCAATCTCAAGGACGATGTCGGCGATGCTGCGAAAGAGTTGAAGCCCGAGGTCGAAGGCCGAGCCATCTGAGCAGCGATTCGGATCCGCGATCGCCGCCTCTCTCGTGCCGTTCCCTAGCCGAGAAGGCGGGATGCAAGGGCGTCGGGTATCGAGGAGGCCGGCGCGGAAAGCGCACCGGCCCCTTCGTCTGTCTTCAGTTGGTCAGATCGAGCGCAGCCGTGAGATTGCCGAGCGGCGGTTCGCCATGGCCACGCAGAGCCGCGTCGCGCGCGACGATGCCGGGAAGAACCGGCAGGTTCCAGCGCGCGGTGATGAAGCGCAGGATCGAGGTCGTGTCATAGGGCGTATGATCGACCGTGCCCATCCGCGCATAGGGCGAGATGATCATCGCCGGGATGCGCGAGCCGGGACCGAAGCGGTCCGCCTTCGGCGGCGCGACATGGTCCCAGAAGCCGCCATTCTCGTCATAGGTGAGCACGACGAGCATATGCCCCCATTGCGGGCTCTGCTCGAGATGATGGACGACATCCGCGAGATGCTGATCGCCGGTCGCGATATCGGCATAGCCGGCATGCTCGTTGAGATTGCCCTGCGGCTTGTAAAACGTGACCGGCGGCAGCTTGCCGGCGTCGATGGCTGCGATGAAGGCGGCGCCACCGAGCCCGCCATCGCGCAGATGCGCCGCACGGGCTGGCGTGCCGGGGGCCATGTCGGCGAAATAGTTGAACGGCTGGTGGTGATACTGGAAGTTCGGTACGGGCGTGGCGTTGCCGCCCTTGAGCGTCGCGTCCCAGGCGCCGGCATACCAGGCCCAGTCGATGCCCTTCAGTGTGAGCAGATCGCCGATCGTCGTCTCGGTCTGGGGCGGAAGCGTGGTCGGCTTGGACGGATCGGCGAGTGCGGGATCGCCGCCCGGCGCCGGCTTGTTGGCGCTCGGCTGATAGGGAGGCTGCATGGTGTTAATCGCGTAGAAGTCGGGCGTGAGATTGCCGTCCTGCGCGAATTTCGGCGCGCCGTCTACCGCTGAGGCTGCCATGTCGGCTGCCGGCGTCAGCGTGACGCCATCGGCCTCGACCTTCGAAATGAGATCCTTGGCCGGGCTGGTGTCGGCATGGGGATAGAAGGGGGCGCATGCGCAGATGAGTGTGAAGTGATTGAGGAAGGAGCCGCCGAAAGCACTCTGGAAGAAGTGGTCGGCGAGGACATATTTCTCTGCCACCGACCAGAGCGGCAGCTTCGAGCCATCATAGTGGCCCATGACCAGCGCGCCAGAATCGGCATAGGCGGCGAATTTGTCGTTCTTGCCGCCGTCGATCTGCATCTGGTTCTCATAGAAGCGATGCCAGAGATCACGCGTGATGACGGAGAGGGGCTGATCGAAGCCCGCTGCCGCATCGATCGCGAAGGGCGCATTGGCAAGATGCTGCGTCGCGCTTTCGGGGATCGCCGGCGTCACGCCCTTGGCGGTGAGACCGCCCCAGATGGGCGGAAGCTCCGTGAGCGGCTTGCCGTCGCGGTCGAGCTGCCGCGTCATGTCCGGCGTAACATTCTGCAGGCCGTCGGCGCCGGGGAAACTGCCATAGAGATTGTCGAAGCTGCGATTTTCCGCATAGATCACGACGACAGTGTCGATCTTGTCGATACCGACCGGCGCAGCGAGCGCGGGTGTGAGACTGAGCGCCAGCAGCGCGGCAGTGTTCAAGGCGGTCCGGCGGACCTGTCTCAGATCATGATGCGGCATCGGGACCTCTCGTGGCGTGAGGACGGCGGATTGCAGGGTGCTCGACGCGGCCGACATGACGAGCCTTTGGTTCGCCTGCCTGCCGATCAGGTTGACTATCCTGCCGCCGTGGTGACGGTGCAATGACAGCGCGGGCCGCTCGCGATCTCGTGTTCGCGCGGCGCGATGTCGTCATGCGAACGAGGCATGCGGCCCTTATCAAACGCTGCTGTATTTGCCTTTGATGAATCGTCGCCGGAGCTTTCGATGCAAGCTACTGCGTTATCGACCAGCCTTGCGGGCGGTGTGACGGCCTTGCTCCTGGCGCTCGGCGGCCTGGCAGTCAGCATTGGAGCCGCTGCGACGCCGGATAACGCTGCCTATCCGCGCTCGCTTCGGCCGGGTCCGATGAGCGTCGCCGCTTCGCGGGCGCGGGCCGACGACATGGCGTCGCTCGGCAAGGCGCTCTTCTTCGACCCATCGCTGTCCGGTTCGGGGGCGATGTCCTGCGCCAGCTGCCACGATCCGGCGCATGGCTTCGGCCCGCCCGATGCGGCTCCGGTGCGCTTCGGCGGCGTCCATCTCGATCAGCCGGGCCTGCGTGCCGTGCCGTCCTTGCGCTATCTGCAGGCAGTGCCGGCCTATACAGACCACTTCTTCGAATCCGATGATGAAGGCGATGAGAGCGTCGATGCCGGCCCGACCGGCGGCCTCACATGGGACGGTCGCGTCGACCGGCTGCGCGACCAGGCCGCCATCCCGCTGCTTTCGCCCATCGAGATGGCGAACGCCTCTAGGGCGGCCGTGGTCCAGGCCCTGGCTCAGGGGCCGCATGCCGATGCCTTCCGGCAACTCTTCGGCGACGACGTCTTCGCTCATCCGAACGAGGCCTTTGGTGCCCTCGGCGACGTGCTCGCTGCCTATCAGCAGACGCCGGCGCTCTTCTATCCCTATTCGAGCCGCTATGACGACGTCTTGCGCGGCAAGGCGAAGCTCACCGACCAGGAGCAGCGCGGCCTCGAGCTCTTCAATGACGAGCAGCGCGGCAATTGCGCCAGCTGCCATCCTTCGACGATCGCCGGCGATGGCTCGCTGCCGCAATTCACCGACTACGGCTTCATCGCCATCGGCGTCCCGCGCAATCCGGCCATTCCCGCCAATCGCGATCCGAGCTATGTCGATCTCGGCCTTTGCGGACCGCAGCGGCGCGACCATGCGGATCGGCCGGAGACATGCGGGCTCTTCCGCACGCCGACATTGCGCAATGTGGCCGTGCGGCAGAGCTTCTTCCACAATGGCGTGTTTCACAGCCTTGACGATGCTGTCGCCTTCTATGCCACGCGCGACACCGATCCCGGCCGGTGGTTTCCCTCCGGCCCCGGCGGCCGCATTTTGGCGGAGAACGATATCCCGGAGGCGGACCGCGGCAATCTCGAGGCGGGCCTTCCCTTCGGGCGGCAAGCGGGGACAAGACCGGCGCTGGAGGCTGGCGACATCGAGGATATCGTCGCCTTCCTGAAGACGCTCACCGATGCGGATCTAGCGCCGCGCCCCTGACGCGGGTCTTCAAGACGCAAACGCCCGGGCCAAGGCCCGGGCGATGCTGTTTCTGGGACCGCGAATGCGCCGCATTAGCGGCTGCTGGTCTGGCTGCCCGCGCCGACAAAGGCGATGCGGATCATGTTCGTCGCGCCCGGCGTGCGCAGCGGCACGCCAGCGGTGATGATGATCCGGTCGTTCGGCTGGGCAAAGCCTTCATGCGCCGCGATATCGCAAGCGCGGCTCACCATGTCGTCGAGATTGTAGGCATCCTCGGACACCACGCAGTGCAGGCCCCAGACGACCGAAAGACGGCGCGCGGTCGCCTCGATCGGCGACAGCGCGATGATCGGCGTGCGCGGCCGCTCGCGGGCGGCGCGAAGGCCGGTCGAGCCTGAGGCCGTATAGCAGCAGATGGCCGCGAGGTTGAGCGTCTCGGCGATCTGACGCGCCGCCGCCGAGATAGCGTCGGCGCCGGTCGCCTCCGGCTCGGTGCGCTGGGCGTGCATGATGTTCTTGTGGTTGATGTCCCGTTCGACCGCAGTCGCAATCCTGTCCATCGTCTCGACGGCATCGATCGGGAAGGCACCGGCGGCCGATTCTGCGGACAGCATCACGGCGTCCGCGCCCTCATAGACGGCGGTCGCAACGTCGGACACCTCGGCGCGCGTCGGGACCGGGGCCGTGATCATCGATTCCAGCATCTGGGTCGCGACGACCACGGGCTTGCCGGCGCGGCGGCAGGCGCGGGTGATCTGCTTTTGAATGCCGGGAACCTCTTCGAGCGGCATCTCGACGCCGAGATCGCCGCGCGCCACCATCAGCGCATCGGAGATCTCGATGATTTCGGCGAGACGCTGAACCGCCTGAGGCTTCTCGATCTTCGACATGATGCCAGCGCGGCCGGCGGCGATCTTGCGCACTTCGGCGACGTCCTCGGGTCGCTGCACAAAGGAGAGCGCGATCCAGTCGACCTTGGCCTCGAGTGCCGCGTCGAGATCGGCGCGGTCCTTGTCGGTCAGCGCGCCTGTGCGGATGGTCGAATCGGGCACCGAGACGCCCTTGCGGTCGGAGAGCTTGGTGCCGACCTCGACGGTCGTCAGCGCCGACTTGCCATTGGTCGAGACGACGCGGAGGCGGACCTTGCCATCGTCGATCAGGAGGCGATGGCCAGGCTCGAGCGCCTCGAGAATCTCGGGATGCGGCAGATAGGCGCGGCCGGTCGTTCCGGGCGTCGGATCAGAATCGAGCGTGAAGGTCTGGCCGACGGTGATCTCGACCGACCGATCGGCAAAGGTGCCGAGGCGGAGCTTCGGACCCTGCAGATCGGCGAGGATGCCGATCGGTCGGCCTTCCTCGGCGTCTATCGTGCGGATGATCGATACGAGCTCGTTCAGCTTTTCGTGCGAGGTGTGGCTCATATTGATACGGAAGACGTCGGCCCCGGCCCTGAAAAGCGCCAGAATGGTCGCCTTGTCGGAGGACGCCGGCCCGAGCGTCGCGAGAATCTTGACCTTGCGCGACCGTCTCATTGGGTTTTCGCTCCTGCTTGGGCGGGTTCGTTCAATTGAATGGTCCAATTCGTCTGTTCACCGGTATCCACCTCGAAGAAGCCAGACCGATTGTAGCCGCGCGCGACACAATCTTCCGTCCCATCGATGGTGAACATCTTGTCCTTGGTGCACATCACGTATTTGCCGCTCCACTCACCACCATGGTCATAGTCGACCGCATACACGTAATAGAAGCGTGACACGAGCGTACCGCTGACGAGGGTTTCGCAGCTGTTGACGGGAATGTTCCACCAGCCTTCCGTGGTCCAGGTCTTCTTGTCCTTGTAGCCGATGGAAACGCCTACGCGGTTGTTGGTCTTGTTGCACAGCCTGAGATCGGCCGATGCAGGTGCTGTGCCAATGCCCGGCGCGATCAGGATAAGCGCCGCGAGGGGCAGGCCAGCCAGCCAGCCGGACCGAAGTTTCGGGAAGGGCATCGAGGCGGTCGTCGAACCTTTGAACCAGTTGCGAGCTTTATGGTCCCGATTTTTTTCGGCTGTCAACGGCAGACCCTTGGCGCGAACGACACGGGCGCCGGGATCGGACAGTGAAGCGGTGGCTGGAGGCATGCGTCTCGTCGGTGGTTGTGGCGGTGGCCGGGACGAATCCGGCGATGCGGAACGTCCGATGATGACAACAAACGCGGCGGCATGATGGCCTCGCGCCCGATAGTGCTCCGCTTCAGCTTCCGCGCCGCGGCCGCGCGACATAGATGCCGGCAAGGATGAGAATGCCGCCGACCGCCTGGGGCAACGATACCGCTTCGCCGAGGAACATCCAGCCGAACAATGCCGCCGCGATCGCCTCGAGGAAGATGACGAGGGCCGAGAAGGCCGCCGGCAGATGGCCGAGCGCGAAGGCGAGGAGGCCCTGGCCACCGGCATGGCTGATGAAGGACAGGCCGATGATCGCGCCGACGCCGTCAAGGCTGGTCGGCAGGATGCGCGGCTCGACCACCAGCGCGATGGCGAGGAGGATGATGCTCGTGATCACGGTCGAGAGGAAGGTGATCCGCGCCGCTGAAGATCGCCGGCGGGCGACGCGGACGGGGAGGAAATAGAGGCCGAAGAACACTGAGGTCGCGAAGCCGGCGAGATCGCCGAACAGGTGCTGCGGCGAAAGACGCATCGTCATGCCGATCAGGAAGGCCGCGCCGGCGAGGCAGAGCGCAAGGCCGCCAATGATCGTGCGCGGGACGCGCTCGCCGATGAAGAAGCCCGAGCCGAGCGCGACCCAGACCGGCGCCATGGTGGCAAGGAAGGTGGCGTTGGCGACGGTCGTGTTGAGGATCGCGAGATGCCAGAAGATCAGATCTCCCGCAAAGAGCAGCCCCGCGAGCAAGATCGCGCCATCAAAGCGGAAGAGGTCCGCCAGCGACCGGCCAGCCCGCCGTCCCTCGACATAGGACCAGACAAACAACAGCGGGAGCGCGCCCCCGACACGCCAGAAGGCGCTCGCGAACGGCCCGACCTCAGCATGACGCACGAACACCGGCGAAATCGCCATGGCGAGCGCGCCGGTCAGGAGCGCGGGCAAAGCGAGGGTCGCAGCGCGGGAGCGTGTTGAATCGGTCAAGGCGAAGTCCGCTGGCCTGTCGGCGGAATTGCTATGGCAGGCTTCGGGTCCCGTCAGTATCATCCGCAGCATGCACGACAAGCCCTCAATCGATCGCGACGCCGTTCACCAAGCGCTTCAGGCAGCGCCCGCCTTCTCGCTCCCTGCCGGCCATGGCGCCGCGCCCTATCCCTTCGCCGCGCAGTCCGAAGAGGCCTACGAGGTCATTGCCGGCGATGCGGCCTCCGGGCTGCTGCTCTTCTGCGATCACGCTTCGAATGCCGTTCCCGCCGACTACCGTGCGCTCGGCCTGCCGGCGTCTGAATTCGAGCGGCATATCGGCTATGATATCGGCGCGGCGGCGGTGACGCGGGCGCTTGCGGCGCGCTTCGGCGTTCCGGCCGTGCTGTCGCGCTTTTCCCGTCTCATCATCGATCCCAACCGCGGCCTCGACGATCCAACCCTGATCATGCGGCTCTCCGACGGGGCTGTGATCCCGGGCAATGCCCGGATCGATGCCGCCGAGCGCGCGCGGCGGATCGCGCGCTTCTACCAGCCCTATGATGCGGCGATGGGCGCGGCGATCGATGCCGCGATGGCGAGCGGGCGCATCCCCGTCATCCTCGCCGTCCACAGTTTCACGCCGATCTGGCGCGGCGTGCCGCGACCCTGGCATGCCGGCGTGCTCTGGGACGCCGACCCCCGTTTCGCCCAGCCCTTGATTGCGGGCCTTGCGGCCGATCCGGCCATGGTGATCGGCGACAACGAACCCTATCTCGGTGCCTTGAAGGGCGACACGCTGTATCGCCACGCCACCCGGCGCGGGCTTGCCCATGCGCTGATCGAACTCAGGCAAGACCTGATCGCCGATGCGCAAGGTGTTGTCGATTGGACCAGGCGTGTCGGCGATGTGCTGGAGGCGATGAACCTTTACGCCTCGCCGCATCCGGCGGTGATGCATGGTTCGCTCACCGGGCCGGTTGAGCCGTTCGCCTGACCCGCGATCCGCAGATGGAGACCATGATGACGACGGGCATGAACGCAATCGACGCCGCGACACAGACGGAACTTGAGGCGGCCGCGTTTCGCCGCCTGCTCGAACATCTCGCCGGCCGGCCCGATGTACAGAACATCGATCTGATGAACCTCGCCGGCTTCTGCCGCAACTGCCTCGCCAATTGGCTCCGCGACGCCGCCGAGGCGCGCGGCCTGCCGCTCAGCAAGGACGAGGCGCGGGAGCGGGTCTATGGAATGGCCTATGAGGCCTGGCGCGACGCGCATCAGGGAACTGCCAGTGTCGAGGCTCTCGCCGCCTTCGCTGCCAAGGCGCCGAAGGACTGACGAAAAGCGGTGGAGGAGCGCCGCGTTGCGGCGCAGCCGCAGCTTGACCCGGCCGACGTAAGAAGGCACTGACCGGGCCGAGAACAGAAAAATCCGAGGAGTTCCGTCATGTCGAACGAAGACGTCCAGGGCATTGCCGCCGCCCAGCTCCGCTCCATCGTCGAGCGGATCGAGCGGCTCGAGGAAGAGAAGAAGGCGATCGCCGACGACATCAAGGACGTCTATGGCGAGGCCAAGGGCAACGGCTACGACACCAAGGTGCTGCGCACGATCATTCGCCTTCGCAAGCAGGACGCGAGCGAGCGCGAAGAGCAGGACGCGATCCTCGATCTCTACAAGCAGGCCCTTGGCATGGTCTGAGGCCGCGCACGGCCAGGCTTTCGCCGCGTCGGTGGCCGCGGTTTCCCCTTGAGCCCTCCCCGTGAGGGAGGGCCGAAAACGCTCTGGCGCTTTCGGGGAGGGGTATCGATGCCGGACACGAACAGGCTGCCTCAGGGCGGCGGCGTCGTCCACGGACCACACGCAGCCGCCTCTGTTCCCGTGATCCCGCCCCGAGAGCGCTGCGCGCTTTCGACTCTTCTTCAAGAGGGGGGCGCCGTGCGTGTTGGATGAGGGCACCAAAGCCGCAAACGAAAACGGACGCCGTGTCGCCACGGCGTCCGTTAAATATATTCCGGCTTCAGGCGATCAGCGCTTCAGCGCCACCGTCTGGCCCGGCTGGAAGTTGGCGGCGAAGACCAGCGTGCCAAGCGGACGGACCAGCGGACCCGAGAAGCGGTCGGTGCGCAGTCCTTCGTAGGCGACGCGTCCGAAGCCGAGCTGGATCGAGTGCGACGGCGCCATGAAGAGGGCCGGCTGACCGAACGGATGCGGCATCTCCATATCGGCATAAGCCTTCTGGCGGGTCGAGCCCGGACGCGTCACCAGCTCGATCGTATCGGCGCTGTAGGCAACCGAGGTAAAGCTGGCGAGCGGGTCCTGCCAATCGTCATTGCTGGCGACGGCGGCGGCGGTCACGTCGGGATGCGACGCAGCAGTGCGGCCGGCAACCAGAGCGCCGGTGGACGCATCGATACGCGGGGCGCCATCGTCGGCCGGAGCATAAGCGAGCACCGGAGCTGCGCCCGTGCTGTCACCCTTGCCAACGGCCTCGGCGATCGCTTCTGCAGCTGTCGAAGGCTGGTGGACCGGAGTGGCCTCGGCCAAAGCGAGCGGCTCGGCGGTAACCGGCTTGCTCGGAGCCGTGAGCGCCGCAAGCTGGGCAGCGACGGCATGGCCCGAAACCGCGCCCGTCGACGAAGCGCTGGCCAGCGAAACGGTCGGCTTCGCGATTGGCGAGCTGCGCGGAACGGGCAGAACGTCGGTCGCATCGGCGACAACAACGGGCTCTTCCGCGGCAGCATGGGCAACCGGCGAGGGGCGCGGCATCGGGGCCATCGCGACCTCGACTTCGGCCGGTGCGGCATCGGCCACGACGACCGGCTCTGCCGTCTCCTGAGCCGGTGCCGGGCGAGGAACCGGCGCCATCGCGGCAACCACGGTCGGCGCGGCTTCGTCCGGCATGACTGCCGGAGCGGTCTTCGGAGCATCCTTGGCGGTCTTCACGACCGGCGCATCGCTGTCGTCATCACCCGCAGCCGCAGCGACAGCAGTACCACCCGACTTCACGCTCGGGCCGGTATCGGCATTGTCTTCTTCCTCGTCAGCCCCGCCGCCAAACAGGCGCTGCAGGAACGATTTGCCGCCGCCGGAGGCGCTTGCCATCATGACGGTGTCACCGTCGCCGGCCTTGCGCTTCTGATAGGCGGCCAGCGCCTCGGCATAGCCGGGAAGCGGCTTGCCGTCAGAGGGGATGTGCAGCGTCTTGCCGTCCGGGAAGATCCGCACGAGCTGGTCGCGGGTCATCTTCGGCCAATGACGAACGCTGCCGGTGTCCATATGGACAAAAGGCGAGCCGGAGGTCGGATAGAAGCCGACGCCGCCGATCTGCATCTTGAGGCCGATCGCGCGCAACTTCGGCAGCGCGACGTCCGGAATGTAGAAGTCCATTGCCTTGCCGAGCATGTGCTGGCTGTGCTTGGCGACACCGCGCGAGCGGGCGCGGAGCATGCCGTTGGTCTCGGGCGAACGATAGCCGCAGACAACCTTGATCGGCACGCGCGATCCGCTCTGCTGGTAGACCTGCCAGATGAGGTCGAACAGATGCGGATCCATATTGGTAGGCTGGTTCTTGCGCCAGTCGCGCAGCACCCAGTTGAGGCGCTTGAGGCCTTCGGGGTCATAGCGGCCATTGCGCTTGAAGACGATCGTGCCGCCTTCATTGGTATGGACGTTGACGAGGGTAAGAGCCCTGTCTCCGGCAGAGGCGCCAGCCTCGCCGATACGGCCGGTAACAAGCATCGTGCCGGCGACGAGCGCCGTAGCCGTCGCTACACGAACAGTAGAAGCAATCCGCTTCTTCCATCCGCCGTTGCGCTGAGCGTGATTCATGAGACTAGTCAACCTGCTTCTGCGTCCACGGCCCGTTCGGGCGCCCCCGTCGAGGGCAGAATGCTTGAATAGAGTTAACCAGCATTTACCGTGATCGACATTCTCTGGCCCTCGGCAACCGCACGCTTTGAGACGCACGACACCCTCTACCATCCGGACCAAGTGTGGCAACAACGGGGCAACACAAAGGCCGCGGATGGAAGCTCCATACGCGTTTCGCATGTTCAGGGGAGATTGTCGACCGTCTATAGGCCGCTACAGGCCGAGCGCACGCTCCACGCGGGCGTCGTAGCCATAGATGTCGGGCCGCGTCTCGAGCTTGCCCGCATCATCCACGAACGCCGTGAAATAGGTGATGTGAATAGGAATTTTCTTCGGCAGATTGATCCAGCTCTCGCGTCCGCCGATCATCTTGCGCAGCCGCTGGCTGGTCCAGCCGCCCTCATAGGACAGAAGCACATCGGCGAATTCGAGCGGGTTCTCGACGCGGACGCAGCCATGGCTGAAGGCGCGCGAATCGCGCTGGAACAGGCTCTTCGACGGCGTGTCGTGCAGATAGACCGAGTGCTCGTTGGGGAAGAGAAACTTGATCGCGCCGAGGGCGTTGTCGTCGCCCGGCGGCTGGCGGATCTGGATGTTCCGGGCGCTGACATTGCTCCAGTCGACCGAAGCGGGGCTCACCGGCTGCATCTTGCCGCCGACATTGGCGAGAACCTGATAGCCCTTGCGTGAGAGATAGGAAGGATCGCGGCGGAGGTTGGGCAGCACCTCCTTCATCGTGATCGAGGCCGGCACATTCCAGCTCGGATTGACGACGATCGATGCCATTGCGTTGGAGAAAATCGGGGTCTGGTTCGTGACCTTGCCGGTCACCACCCGCGTCTGGTGCACAACCTTGTCATCCGAAACGATCCGCACCGCGAATTCGGGGACGTTGACGGCGACATGGAAGGCGCCGAGGTCGCGCGGCATCCAGCGCCAGCGCTCCATATTGGCGATGATCTCGGCGGTGTTGTCCTTGCCGACGCCATTGAGGAAAGCGATCGTGTTGCCGCCGGCGGCGCCATCGGCCTTGAGGCCGCTCGAAGCCTGGAAGCGGGCGACCGCCTCGGCCAGGGCATTGTCGTAAACGTCCGGCTTGTCTGCGACCGGCGCGAGGCCGAGTCGGGCGCGCAGCGCGGGAACGCGCGCATCGCTGACGCCGAGCTTCATGATCTTGCCTTCGGCGATCGGCGCCGGGCGCTCGGCGGCCGGGCTCTTCTGCGCCTCGGCCAGCGCGGCCTGGAGGCGGCGATAGCCTTCCTGTGGCGGGTTGTAGCTCGCGACAGCCGCGGCCGGGTCGGCAGCCGTCGAAACGCTGGCGAGAATTTCGACCGGATCAGGCAGCAGCGGCTTCTGGGTGATCAACTGGCCGAACACCGCGCCGGGGTCGATCCGTCCTGCATAGGCCTGGCGCGCATAAGCGAGCAGCGCGCGGTCCAGCGTCATCTCGGTGGCGGCGACAAGTTCCGGCCCGAGTGGGGCGGCCGTGCCGAGCGTCGTCAGCGGCAGAACATAGGCGGCGGGATCGAGGCCGTCGCCGGCCGCCTGCGCGATGCGCGCCATCACAGCCCGCGCGGCTGGCGTCAGGCGTCCGTCCTTGACCCAGACGGGCTGATAGTCGCGCTCGGAATAGAATTCGGTCATGGCGGCGCGATCGCGCTTGGCCAGGAACGTCTCTTTTGACGGCGCAATCGCGAGCTGCTCCTTCAGCGCGATCGCTGCAGGGTCGCTGGCGACATCGGCGACCGTGAGGCTGGCGGCGCTGCCGGCGCGCTCGCGGAACGTCTTGCCTTCAGGCAGATAGGCGGAGGCTGTCCCCGCCGAGAGAGCAAGGAGCGCAACGCCCGTCAAAACCGTTGTCAACCGCATCTTGATCATGGCCCGTTCCTTGCCGCGCGCTGGATAAACGACGCTTCGGCGGAGCTTTTGTTCCATCCGGCTTCGGGGGAAGCCGGCTCACTCTTCAACACCCGTTTTCCGGGGCGTGCTGCGACGGCGTTCACTCGATCGCCATTTCTTCTTCTCCCTCGGCAATGCCGAGTTCCTTGAGCTTGCGATAGAGGGTCGAGCGCCCGATTCCGAGTTTCCGTGCCACCGTTGCCATGCGGCCACGATAGTGCGCGATGGCGAGGCGGATCGTATCGGCCTCGATCGCTTCGAGCGGCCGGATGTCGCCGGCGTCATCGAAGACCGCGACCGGACCGGAGGCGCCCATTTCGGCGAGCGGGGGTGCCTCGGCCGGCGTGATCATCGTCGCTTCCGAGGCTGCGGCCTCGCCGCACTGCGCCTCGAATTGCGGGAACTCCCCCGCCGTCAACAGAGGGCCGTCTGCGAGCACGACCGCGCGGAACATCGCGTTTTCGAGCTGCCGGATATTGCCTGGCCAGGGATGGCGCAGCAGGAGCTCGAGCGCGTCGGGCGCGATGCCGGCAAGGCGCGGCTTCTTTTCCTCGGCGGCGAAGCGCATCAGGAAATGCCGCGCCAACTCCGGGATGTCCGCGTTTCGCTGGCGCAGCGGCGGCACGCGAATCGGAAACACGTTGAGGCGGTAATAGAGGTCTTCGCGGAAGCGGCCTTCCTTGACCAGCGCGATCAGGTCGCGATTGGTCGCGGAAATCAGGCGAAAGTCGACCCGAATCGGGCGCTTTCCGCCGACCGGATCGACCTCGCCCTCCTGCAATGCGCGCAGCAGCTTCACCTGCGCCTCGAGCGGCAGTTCCCCCACCTCGTCGAGGAACAGCGTGCCGCCATGCGCCTCCTGGAACTTGCCGGCATGCTTTTCGGTCGCGCCGGTGAAGGCACCGCGCTCATGGCCGAAGAGGATGGACTCGACAAGATTGCCGGGCAGCGCGCCGCAATTCACGGTGACGAAGGGCTTGGCCCGCCGCTCGCCCGAGCCCTGGATGGCGCGCGCGATCAACTCCTTGCCGACGCCGCTTTCGCCCTCGATCAGGATCGGGATGGCCGAGCCGGCAGCCCGGCGCGCCAGCGCCACGACGCGCTCCATCGCCGGGCTGACGGTGACGATGTCGCGGAAGCCGAGCGTACCGGTCGCGGCACGTCGCGCGCGCTGCAGTTCGCCCTCGAGCGCGCCAAGGCGAAGCGCGTTGGTGATCGAAACCTCGATCCGCTCCGACGACATCGGCTTGACGACGAAATCCGTCGCGCCGGCTCGCATGGCGCCGACCACGGTATCGATGCCGCCATGCGCCGTCTGGACGATGACCGGCAGGGAACGGCCGAGCGCCTTCATCCGCGCCAGAACGCCCATGCCGTCGAGTTCCGGCATCACGAGATCGAGGATCATCAGCTGGAAGCGGTCGCCGTCGGCCGCTGCGAGGCGCTCAAGTGCGGCACGGCCATTGTCGACCGAGACCCCCTCATGGCCGAGCCGGTTAGCGGCGGCTTGGAGCAGCCGTCTCTGCACGGGATCGTCGTCGACGATCAGGATTTGGGCGGACATGGACCGATTCTGCTCCCGGCGGGGCTATGAGGCGGCGCATCCGCCGCCATGATCCTCGCCCAGGCGCATATGATCGTATGCCTTCCTTAACGCAGACCTACCGGTTGGATTACCATTCGGTCATGAGGTGGGCTTTCCCACGGCGCCGGGAGCCCTCCCGCGACACGGTCTTCGCCGTCGTGACCAGAACTTCCGCTGCCGGGAGTTGATCGCGGGCGCCTGCTGACCCTATCTACGGTCACCCTTCCTCGATTTCCGGACACTCACCTCATGCGCCCGACCGCAAATCCAGTCTTCAGCCCCGCCGGCGCCGCCGCGACCAGCGAGATCGGGCATCTGCCGGAATGGAACCTGACGGATCTCTATCCGGGCATGCATTCCCCGGCGATCGAAGCGGATCTTGCGAGCGCTGCCCGCGATGCTGCCGCCTTCGAGCAAAACTGGAAGGGGACGCTCGAAGTGCTGGCGCGCGAAGGCGGGCTGATCAAGCCGATCCGCGACTACGAGGCGCTCGATGAATTGCTCGGCCGGCTCGTCTCCTATGCCGGTCTCGTCTATTCGGGCGACACAACCGATCCGGCCGGCGCCAAGTTCTATGGTGACGTGCAGCAGAAGGTGACCGATGCCGGTACGCATGTGCTGTTCTTCACGCTGGAGCTGAACCGCATCGACGACGCGGTGATGGAAGCGGCGATGGCCGCCGATCCTGAACTCGCCCATTACCGGCCGTGGATCGAGGATGTCCGCAAGGAGAAGCCCTACCAGCTCGAGGACCGGGTCGAGCAGCTGTTCCACGAGAAGTCGGTCACGGGGCGTGGCGCCTGGAACCGCGTCTTTGACGAGACCATGGCCTCGCTCCGTTTCGACGTCGCCGGCGAGATGCTGACGCTCGAGCCGACGCTGAACCTGATGCAGGACCCGGACGAGGCGAAGCGGAAGGCCGCGGCCGAGGCGCTTGCCGTCACCTTCGGCGAGAACATCCGCCTGTTCACGCTCGTGACCAACACGCTCGCCAAGGACAAGGAGATCTCCGATCGCTGGCGCGGCTTTGGCGACGTGGCGGAATCGCGCCATCTCGCCAATCGTGTCGAGCCGGAGGTCGTCGATGCGCTGGTGGCGGCTGTACGCGCCGCCTATCCGCGGCTGTCGCATCGCTATTATGCGCTGAAGGCGAAATGGTTCGGCAAGGAGCGGCTGGACCACTGGGACCGCAACGCGCCGCTGCCGAAGGTTGCGAGCCGCACGATCCCCTGGACCGAGGCGCGCGACACCGTGCTTTCAGCCTATCGCACCTTCTCGCCTGACATGGCGTCCATCGCTGAGCAGTTCTTCGACAAGGGCTGGATCGACGCGCCGGTGCGTCCTGGCAAGTCGCCGGGCGCGTTCGCCCATCCGACCGTTCCCTCGGCGCATCCCTATGTTTTGCTCAACTATCAGGGCAAGACGCGCGACGTCATGACCCTCGCGCATGAACTTGGTCATGGCGTGCACCAGGTACTCGCCGCGCCGCAGGGCGCGCTGATGGCGCCGACGCCGCTGACGCTCGCCGAGACCGCGAGCGTGTTCGGCGAAATGCTGACCTTCCGCGCGCTGCTCGAGGCGACCACCGACAGTGTCCAGCGCAAGGCAATGCTGGCCTCGAAGGTCGAGGACATGATCAACACGGTCGTGCGCCAAATCGCGTTCTATTCCTTCGAACGCCGTGTCCATACCGAGCGGCGCGAGGGCGAACTCACCGCCGACCGGATCAACGGCATCTGGATGGACGTCCAGCGCGAAAGCCTCGGCGACGCGATCCGGCTCGGCGCGGGATATGAGGTGTTCTGGACCTACATCCCGCACTTCATCCATTCGCCGTTCTACGTCTATGCCTATGCCTTCGGTGACTGCCTGGTGAACTCGCTCTATGCCGTCTATCGCGAGGCGGAGAGCGGCTTCCAGGAGCGCTATTTCGACCTCCTCAAGGCCGGCGGCACCAAGCATCACTCCGAGCTGCTGGCACCGTTTGGTCTCGACGCGCGCGATCCCCAGTTCTGGCAAAAGGGCCTCTCCGTCCTCGAAGGCTTCATCGCTGAACTTGAGGCGATGGAGGGGTGAGAGGTTGAAATCCGGCACAGGCAATGTTATACATTTTGTATAACATTGCGGCCTTAGGAGACTGTGCCATGAAGCTCGAAATCAAGAAGATCGGCAATTCGACAGGCCTGATCCTGCCGAAGGAACTGCTCACGCGGCTCAATCTCGGGCAGGGCGATTGGCTGAGCGTCACGGAGAATGCCGACGGGTCAGTCACCATCTCGCCCTACGATGCCGATTTCGAGGAGTCGATGGCGATCGTCGACGATATCATGGTGGAATACCGCGACACTTTGCGGGCGCTCGCCAAATGACCGAGCCGAAATGGCTGTCACTGCGAGAGGTTCTCGTCGCGCATGAGCGTCAGTTGCTGCGCTTTGGCGGGCCTGCCGGCCTGCGCGATTCCGGCGCCCTCGAGTCCGCGCTCGATCGTCCTCGAAACAAGTGGGCCTATGGCGAGACGGACATGGCGGTCCTTTCGGCGGCCTATGCCTATGGCATCGCGCGCAATCATCCGTTCATCGACGGCAACAAGCGCGCGGCCTTCGTCGCTATGGTGCTGTTCCTGCGCCGCAATGCCATCGCGTTTGCTCCCGCTCCCGTGGAGGCGACGCTCGCCATTCTCGGCCTTGCAGCGGGCGAGATCTCGGAAGAGAGCCTCGCTCGCTGGATCCGCGACCGGATGCCAGCGGCCGACTGACGCGGTTGTTTCGGAGGGGCCGGGCCTTGCAGCGGCGCGGGCGAGCCGCATCTTAGAGGCTCAGCTTTGAGCGAGACCGTGCCCCATGTCCGATTCCGAACGCAATCGCCTCTCCGGCCGCCTGTCGCGCTATGCGCGGGTTGGCGTGAATGTCGGCGGGGTCGCGGCGAAAGTGGCCGGGGCGCGTCTCTTCGGGTCGACGCTCGACAAGGGCAAGAATGCCGGCGAACTCGCGGCGGCGCTCGGCGGCCTCAAGGGGCCGCTGATGAAGGTCGGGCAGATCCTCTCCACGGTGCCGGACCTCGTGCCGCCTGAGTATGCGGCTGAACTCTCGCAATTGCAGTCGAACGCGCCACCGATGGGCTGGCCCTTCGTCCGCCGGCGCATGCAGGCCGAGCTCGGGCCGGACTGGGAAAAGCGGTTCGCCTCGTTCGATCGCCAGCCGGCTGCCGCAGCCTCGCTCGGCCAGGTGCATCGTGCCGTCGCCAAGGATGGGCGTGCGCTGGCGGTGAAGCTGCAATATCCCGACATGCAGTCGGCCGTGGAGGCCGACCTGACCCAACTCAAAATGCTGTTCTCGGTCTATCGGCGGATCGATTCCTCGATCGATACCAGCCAGATCTTCGAGGAAATCGGCGCGCGCATCCGCGAAGAGCTGGATTATGGCCGCGAGGCACGGCATGCGCTGCTCTACAAGATCATGCTCGACGGCCAGTCGCTGGTGCGCGTGCCCGAAGTCGAGCCGAGCCTTTCGACGCAACGGCTGCTGTCGTTGACCTGGCTAGAAGGCGGGCGGCTGCTCGATTTTCGCGACCGCTCGCTCGAAGAACGCAACCGGATTGCCAGCGCGATGTTCGCGGCCTGGTGGTCGCCCTTCGCCCATTACGGCGTCATCCACGGCGATCCGCATCTCGGCAACTACACCGTCTTCGAGGAGGAGGGGGTCGCCGGCGGCATCAACCTGCTCGATTATGGCTGCATCCGCATCTTCCCGCCGGCCTTTGTCGGCGGGGTGGTCAATCTCTTCCATGGCCTGCTGGAGGGTGACCGCGACCGTGTCGTTGCCGCCTATGAGAGCTGGGGCTTTGCCGGGCTCTCCAACGAGCTCATCGACGCGCTCAATATCTGGGCCCGCTTCATCTATGCGCCGCTGCTCGATGACCGGGTCCGCACCATCGCCGATGGCGTCGCGCCGGCGGAATATGGTCGCCGCGAGGCGTTCCAGGTGCATCAGGTGCTGAAGGAAAAGGGCCCCGTCACGGTGCCGCGCGAATTCGTCTTCATGGACCGCGCCGCCATCGGACTCGGCGCCGTGTTCCTGCATCTCAAGGCCGAAATGAATTTCCACCGCCTGTTCATGGAGACGCTCGACGGCTTCGACGAGCGGCTGCTCGGCCATCGCCAGCAGGCGGCGCTCGGCGGCGTCGGGCTGGCGTGAGCGGGGCTGCTGCCTCGATCTTTCTCTATGTCGCGGCGGCGCTGGCGGAAATCGCCGGCTGCTTCGCCTTCTGGAGCGTCTTTCGCGGCAAGGCCTCGCTGCTGTGGCTGCTTCCGGGCGTCGTCTCGCTCGTCGTGTTCGCCACGCTTTTGACGCTGGTGCCCGCGGCCACTGCCGGGCGGACCTATGCCGTCTATGGCGGGGTCTATATCGCCGCCTCGCTCGGCTGGCTTGCCGCGGTCGAAGGTGTGCGGCCCGATCGCTGGGATGTTGTCGGCGCAGCGATCGCGCTGACGGGGGCTGCACTCATCCTCTGGGGGCCGCGCGCCGGCTGAGCGCGGCAGCGTGCCCGATTGCGAGGCGGTATCTTCTGCGATATAGCCCCAAACTCCAGCAGCGCTGAGGAGAGGAGCCCGATCAATGGCCGAGAGCCCGATGGATTACGCGGAACACGACCGCACCTATCATTTCTTCACGGCGCTGACGAAATACGGCACCATCGCCGTCGTGGTTCTCCTCATTCTCATGGCGTTCTTCCTGCTCTAAGGATGCGCCCTGCCGCGCCGGCGCGGTGTTGGCCGGCCGGCATCCGCGGTGGATGTCCGACTTTCACCGCCATCATCGAGGATAATCCATGAAGATCGGAGTACCGGCGGAGATCGACGGCGGGGAATCGCGCGTCGCCGCAACGCCCGAGACGATCAAGAAGTTCCTCGCATTCGGCGCCAGCGTCAGCGTCCAGAGCGGCGCGGGCCTCGCCTCGCGCATCACGGATGCAGACTATGAGGCCGCCGGCGCGACGATCGCGCCCGATGTCGCGGCGGCTGTCGCCGATGCCGATGTCGTGCTCAAGGTCCGGCGTCCGCTCGAAACGGAACTGCCCGCCTACAAGCGCGGCGCGCTGGTCATCGCCACCATGGATCCCTATGGCAACGAGGCCGCCGTCGACGCCATGGGCGCTGCCGGCATTACCGCCATGGCCATGGAGTTCATGCCGCGCATCACGCGTGCGCAGGTGATGGATGTTCTCTCCAGCCAGGCGAATCTCGCCGGCTACCAGGCGGTGATCGATGCCGCCTCGACCTATGATCGCGCGCTGCCGATGATGATGACCGCCGCCGGAACGGTTCCGGCCGCACGCGTCTTCGTCATGGGCGCCGGCGTCGCCGGCCTGCAGGCGATCGCGACCGCCCGTCGTCTCGGCGCCGTGGTGACGGCGACCGATGTGCGCCCGGCTGCCAAGGAGCAGGTCGAGAGCCTCGGGGCGAAGTTCGTCGCCGTCGAGGATGAGGAATTCAAGCAGGCCGAGACCGCCGCGGGCTATGCCAAGCCGATGTCGGCGGAGTACCAGGCCAAGCAGGCGGCCCTCGTCGCCGAGCACATCAAGAAGCAGGACATCGTCATAACCACGGCGCTGATCCCCGGCCGCGCGGCGCCCCGCCTCGTGACCGCTGCGATGGTCGCCTCGATGCGCCCCGGCGCCGTGCTGATCGATCTTGCGGTTGAGCGCGGCGGCAATGTCGAGGGCAGCCGTCCCGGCGAGATCGTCGATCTCGAGGGACGCCGGATCGTCGGCTATCTCAATGTCGCCGGCCGCATTCCGGCCACGGCGTCGCAGCTCTATGCCAAGAACCTCTCCGCCTTCCTCGAGACGCTGGTCGACAAGACGGCCAAGGCGCTGGCGGTGAATTATGAGGACGAGCTGGTGCGAGCGACCGTGCTGACGCGCGATGGCGCGGTCGTGCATCCCGCCTTCAAGCCGAAAACCGTTGCCGCGGACGAAGGGAGCCTCTGATGGCCAATCTGACGCCGGAACAGGCGGCTGCCGTCGCCCAACAGGCCGCCGATGCTGCAACTGCTGCTGCCGAGGCTGCCCAGCAGGCGGCCCGCGCCGCCGCGCATTATGCCGCCCAGGCCGGCGTCCCCGCCGATGGCGGGCTGGCCGATGCGGCCGGAGCAGCCCTGCATGCGGCGACCGGCGGGGTGATCGATCCCTTCGTCTTCCGCCTGTCGATCTTCGTGCTGGCGATCTTCGTCGGCTATTACGTCGTCTGGCAGGTGACGCCCGCGCTGCATACGCCGCTGATGTCGGTCACCAACGCCATCTCGTCCGTCATCGTGGTCGGCGCGCTGCTCGCGGTCGGCGTCGACGCGGTCGGCAACACCTCCGGTCACGGCCTCGCGCAGGGCTTCGGCTTCGTCGGTCTCATCCTCGCCAGCGTCAATATCTTCGGCGGGTTCCTCGTCACCAGCCGCATGCTGGCGATGTACAAGAAGAAGACGAAGTGAGGGCCGCCCGATGACCACCGCCAATATCACGGCCGTCCTCTATCTTGTCTCCGGCGTCCTGTTCATCATGGCGCTGCGCGGGCTTTCGAGCCCGGCGACGGCGCGCCAGGGCAATCTCTACGGCATGGCCGGCATGGGGATCGCGATCCTCACCACGCTGGTGCTGGCAGCGCCTTCAAGCCCGCTTGCCTGGGCGCTGATCATTCTGGGGCTCGCCATCGGCGGCGGCGCCGGCGCGGTTGTCGCCCGGCGGATCGCCATGACGGCGATGCCGCAGCTCGTCGCCGCTTTCCATTCGCTGGTCGGCCTTTCGGCGGTGATGGTTGCGGCCGCGGCGCTTTATGCCCCGGCCGCCTTCGGCATCGGCGAGGTTGGCGACATCCACCGCCAGGCCCTGTTCGAAATGAGCCTTGGCGTCGCGATCGGCGCGATCACCTTCACCGGCTCGGTCATCGCCTTCCTGAAGCTCAACGGCAACATGTCGGGCAAGCCGATCATGCTGCCGCTGCGCCACGTGATCAACGCGGGCCTTGCGGCTCTGCTCGTCGTCCTCATCATCGCGCTGGTCTCAACCGGCGATCCGGCGCTGTTCTGGCTGATCGTGATCACGAGCCTCGTGCTCGGCGGCCTCATCATCATCCCGATCGGCGGCGCGGACATGCCCGTCGTCGTCTCGATGCTCAATTCCTATTCGGGTTGGGCGGCGGCCGGCATCGGCTTCACGCTCGGCAATACCGCGCTGATCGTCACCGGCGCGCTGGTCGGCTCGTCGGGCGCGATCCTCTCCTACATCATGTGCAAGGCGATGAACCGCTCGTTCATCTCCGTGATCCTCGGCGGTTTCGGCGGCGAGACCGCCGCCGCTGGCCCTGGTGGTGCAGTCGAGCAGCGGCCGGTCAAGCAGGGCTCGGCCGAGGATGCGGCCTTCATCATGAAGAACGCCTCCAAGGTCATCATCGTGCCCGGCTACGGCATGGCGGTGGCTCAGGCGCAGCATGCCCTGCGCGAGATGGCCGACAAGCTGAAGCACGCCGGCGTCGAGGTGAAATACGCCATTCATCCGGTCGCCGGCCGCATGCCGGGCCATATGAATGTGCTGCTCGCCGAGGCGAACGTCCCCTATGACGAGGTGTTCGAGCTCGAGGACATCAATTCGGAGTTCGCGCAGGCCGACGTCGCCTTTGTCATCGGCGCCAACGACGTCACCAATCCTGCCGCGAAGACCGACAAGACCTCGCCGATCTACGGTATGCCGATCCTCGATGTCGAGAAGGCCGGCACCGTGCTGTTCATCAAGCGCGGCATGGGCTCGGGCTATGCCGGCGTCGAGAACGAGCTGTTCTTCAAGGACAACACCATGATGCTCTTCGCTGACGCGAAGAAGATGGTGGAGAGCATCGTCAAGGCGCTCGACTGAGATGACGCCCGGGCGTGCACGCATGCTGGAGGCGGCCGACCTTGCCGCCTTCCGCGCCCTCCGTCTCGAAGCGCTTGTGACAAGTCCGACGAGCTTTCTCGCCACCGAGGCCGAGGAGCGATCGGCTTCCGACACGGACGTGCTGAAGCGGTTCGCGGCTGGCGGTCCATCGGCCGTGTTCGGCGTTGAGGCGGGCGACAGGCTTGTTGGCATGGCGGGCTTCGCCATGAATAGCCGCCACAAGCAGGTGCATCGCGGCATGCTGTGGGGCGTCTATGTGCAGCCCGATTGGCGCGGCAAGGGCGTCGCGCGCGATGTCGTCGAAGCGGTCATCCTGCATGCGCGCGACCATATCGAAGTCCTCGACGCCGTGGTCACCGCCGCCAATCACGGCGCGCGCGCCCTTTATCGGTCGCTCGGCTTTCGCGAGTATGGCCTCATCGAACGCTCGCTTCTCATCGACGGCGTCTATTACGACGACGTCATGATCGCTCTCGACTTCAAAGCCAAAAGCGACGCCTGAGAGCGTTCAGCTCAGGCGCCGTTCGGGGCTGTCCGCCGCATGCCGTCGCGGGCAGGGACGTAGTTCGGATTGATGATCTGCGCGCGCGCGAAGGCATCATGCGCCTTGGCGGTTTCACCGAGCTTCTCCAGCGCCAGGCCCTGATAGGTCCAGCCGAGATAGGACTGCTTGTCCTTGCGCACGGCGATGTTGAAATCGTCCAGCGCCGCCTTGTAGTCGGCAATCGCGAGATAGGACAGGCCGCGGCTCAGATAGGGATCGAGCGAGTTGGGCGCGTAGGTCGTGGCGGCGGTCAGATCCTGGATCGCGTCATCGTGGCGATTCTGGCTCTGATAGATCAGCGCGCGGTTGTAATAGCCCTTCGGATCGTTCGGATCGAGCTGGATCGCCTGGGTGAGATCGGCGAGCGCGAGATCGATCTGGCCCTGCGAGCGATAGAGATTGGCACGGCCGACATAGGCCTCGCCATAGCTCGGATTGAGCTGGATCGCCGTGTTGTAGTCGGCGAGCGCCTTCTGGTCCTGCTTCAGCCGCCGCTCGACCAGCGCTCGGTTGGCATAGGCCTGGTAGAAATTCGGGTTGAGCTGGATCGCCTGGTTGAAGTCGGCCAGCGCATCCTGATAGCGCCCGGCTCGGCCAAAAGCGGTGCCTCGCACATTGTAGCCGGCCGCATCATTCGGGTTCTGACTGACCACCGCGCTCAGCGAGGAGATATTGGCGGACGAGCCGATCGCCGGATCGATGCCGGCCTCGGGGCCGGGAAGGCCTGAGGACTGGCAGCCCGCCAGAGCAAGGGCGACCAGCGAGGATGCAGCGAGGGCCAGCGCGGCGGAGGAGCGCCGCCGCTGCTGCGGCATCGGCATCGAGACGATCATTGGCGGCTCCTCATCGTTGGTCAGGCGCGGGCAAAAAGGCAAACAAGGGCAACGGCCGCCGCGCATGCGGGTCCGTTACCCTCAATGATATGGCCGGAAAGGCGAAAGGATGGCGCCGGCCGAGGCCGGCAGCCAATCTCAGTGCCGACCCTTGGCCGCGGTCTTGGGCGCCGCAACGATGCCGAGCTCGCGCTGGGCCTTCTTGCGTGCCAGCTTGCGGGCGCGGCGGACAGCCTCGGCCTTCTCGCGGGCGCGCTTGACGGACGGCTTCTCGTAGAAGTCGTGCAGCTTCATCTCGCGGAAGATGCCTTCGCGCTGCATCTTCTTCTTGAGGACCTTGAGCGCCTGGTCGACGTTGTTGTCGCGAACGAGTATCTGCACGCGGGTGCGTCCTATCTTGATCCGATCGGTGGGTCTTGCTCCGGGGAAGAGCCGCACGCTTCTAAGGAAACACGCCGCCTTTGTCCCGATTTCGGCGCTCTCATAGCAGAAGCCCTTTCGGGCGTCAAAGCGTCTTGCGGCTGAAAAGGGCGGATTTTCGGTGTTTTTGAGCCGTCTCAGCCGCTATGTGTCGTAGCTGACGCGCTGATCGGGACAAGGAACGCTTCCATGAGATTGAACAACAGGCTGGCCATCGTCACGGGCGGCGCGAAGGGCATCGGCTTCGCGATCGCCGAGCGCTTCCTCGCCGAGGGCGCGCGCGTCGTCATCGCCGATATCGATCAGGACGCCGGCTCGGCGGCAATCGAACGGCTTGGCGCCGCCGGCGCCTGCCGGTTCGTGCGCTGCGATGTCGGCGATGCCGACGATGTTGCCAACCTCGTCGCGGCGGCAATCACGTTCGGCGGCGAGATCGACATTCTCGTCAACAATGCCGGCATCGTCTCGGCGGGCGACTTCCTGGATGTGAGCGAGGCCGATTTCGACCGCGTGATCCGCGTCAACCTGAAGGGGGCGTTCCTCACCGGTCAGGCGGTGGCGCGGCATATGGCGGCGCGCGTCGATGCCGGCGGCTCGGCCGGCGCGATCGTCAACATGACCTCGGTGAATGCGGTCTTCGGCCTGCCGAACCAGGTGCCCTATACCGCCTCGAAGGGCGGGCTGATGCAGTTGACCCGCGCGATGGCGGTATCGCTGGCGCCGCGCGGCATCCGCGTCAATGCCATCGGCCCCGGCTCGATCGCGACGGATATCCTCGCCAGCGTCAACAGCGATCCGGCGGCGAAGCATCGGCTCCTGTCGCGCACGCCGCTCGGGCGGATCGGCGACCCCTCGGAGATCGCGGCGATCGCGGTCTTCCTTGCCTCGGACGATGCCAGCTACGTCACGGGCGAGACGATCTACGCCGATGGCGGCCGTCTCGCGCTGAACTACACGGTTGCCGTCAAGGATTGAGCGAGAGGCCCGGCTTTGACCGGGCCGCCCGTTCGGGCCTAGAGGTCCTCGTCGTCCTCGACCGGACCCTTCAGCGACTTCAGCTTGGCGAAGACCGCATCGGCGTCGAGTTCGACTTCCTTCGGCTCTTCCGGGCGATAGGAACGCAGCGCCGCGGAGGCGAGCGCGTCCGCCGCCGTCGTCTCCTCGGGACGCAGCAGCGTCTCGCCATCGGCGCCGATTTCGCGCGGCGGGGCGCTCTTCGCGGCCTTCTCGACTTCGAAATCGAGATCGATCTGCGAACAGAGGCCGAGCGTGACCGGATCGCTCGGGGTCAGATTCGTCGAATTCCAGTGGCTGCGGCCGCGGATCGAATCGATCGTCGGCTTGGTTGTGCCGACGAGCCGCATGATCGCGGCGTCCTTCAGCTCGGGGTGATTGCGCAGCAGCCAGAGAATGGCGTTGGGGCGGTCCTGGCGACGCGAAACCGGCGTATAGCGCGGACCCTTCCGCTTCTGGACCGGTACGCGGACGCGCGTTTCGGCCATCTTCAGGCGCAGCTTCGGATCACGCTGAACGCGCTCGATTTCCTCGCGGGTCAGCTGACCGGTAACCACGGGGTCGAGACCCTTGATCGTCTGCGCCGATTCGCCGTCGGCAATCGCTTTCACCTCGAGGGGGTGCAGCTTGCAGAATTCAGCAATCTGGTCGAACCCCAGCGAGGTATTCTCGACAAGCCAGACGGCAGTCGCCTTCGGCATCAGCGGGATGGTCGACATAAATCTCTCCTGATTGCTCGCCCGGTGGTCCGCCGGAGGAGCAGGATTTCGTCTGAATGACGGGGTATGCCGGCTATATAGCCCCACGGACCCGACGAATCAAACATTTCGGCCTGAAACCGGACAATCGCTCGACATCGGGCTGACGGGCAGCGGCATCGCCTGACAAGCATGTGGCGAAAGAAATCGGGCGCGGCCGAAGCCGCGCCCTTGTCTGCAGCCCGTCAGGACGAGCCTTTCCCGCGCCTCAGTTGGCCGGGGCGGGCGTCGCGGGAGCAGGGGTTGCCGGAGCAGGAGCCGCCGCAGGGGCCGGAGTTGCCGGTGCGGGAGCAGGTTCGGTCGCAGCAGGTGGCGGAGGCGGCGGCGGCGCAACCGTCGCGCGCGATTGCCACCAATACCAGGCAATCACGATCACCACGACGACGGCGATAACCCAGACCCATGTATTTTGGCGTTGCATTCCGTTCCTCCCTATCATTCTGGAACTCAAGCACCTGTATCTCTATCTGATTCACGTCCTTTGACGAAGAGAATCACCAGACGACGCGTCAAAATCTAGACGAGGATGGCGGGGCTAATCTCGCCCGTAGAGATCTCGTTGCAGTGAGCAATCATCCTGTCGATTGCTGTTGCATTGCATCATGCGCGATCACGGAAGATTTCTGTGCAAAATTTGTTGAGACGGACCATGCCATCAACTTCGGCGACCCAATCAAGCGGGATATAGTGATGGACGCCGTCGGGCGAGTCCTTGCGCGTCAGGCGGATCTCGTCGGTCGCCAGCAGGCGATCGACATAGCCGATGCGGTTGCCGCGCGAATCCAGCACCTGCATCCGGGCGAGGATCGCTGCAGACTTTGTCGTGCGGCCGGCATCGGCCGCACTGTTGAATGTGTATTCGGACATAGGCCTCCCTCCTTCCAATAGGAATCAATGCGCGGGAGGCCGGATGGTTTCCCTCGTCAGGAAGGCGGCGTGACGGTCAGGACGATCTTGCCGATATGGCCAGATGATTCCATGCGTCGATGGGCGTCCGCTGCCGCGGCAAGTGGAAAGGTCGAATCGATCAGTGGCTTCATGGCGCCGCCGGCGACCAGCGGCCAGACTTCGCGCTCGACGGTTGCCGCGAGCCGGGCCTTGAAGGCGACAGGCCGGGAGCGCAGCGTCGATCCAGTCCAGGTCAGGCGGCGCAGCATCAGGCGCTGGGCGTCGACTGTGACCCGCGCGCCCTCGAGGAAGGCGATCTGCACGATGCGGCCGTCCTCTGCCGCGGCTGCCATGTTGCGGGCGACATAGTCGCCACCGACCATGTCCAGGATGACATCGGCGCCGCGGCCGTCAGTTGCGTCGCGTGTCGCAGCAACAAAGTCCTCGGTGCGATAGTCGATCGCCTTGATGGCGCCGAGCCGGAGACAGGCCTCTGCCTTCGCTCCCGAGCCGCAGGTGACGATGACGCGGGCGCCGCGCGCCACGCCAAGCTGGATCGCGGTCGTTCCAATGCCGGAACTGCCGCCATGCACCAGCAGCGTCTCGCCGGGCGCCAGGGCGCCGCGCTCGAAGACATTGTGCCAGACGGTGAAGACCGTCTCGGGCAGGGCGGCGGCCTCGATCAGAGAGAGACCGGCGGGGACGGGGAGGGCCGAGCCGGCGGGGGCCAGCGCATAGGCGGCATAGCCGCCGCCGGAGAGGAGGGCTGTGACGGGCTCGCCGAGCCTGTGCTGCGGTACACCCGCGCCGATTGCCGCGACATGGCCGGCGACTTCGAGCCCCGGCAGGTCGGACGCTCCCTCGGGCGGAGCGTAGAAGCCCTGCCGCTGCAGGATGTCGGGCCTGTTGACGCCGGCAGCGGCGACGCGGATCAGGATCTCGCCCGGGCCGGGCTTCGGCACGGGCCTCGTCTCCGGAACAAGGACCTCCGGACCGCCAGATCCATGAAGGGCGACGACCTGCATGCTCTCGGGCAGGTCGGGCGTCTCGGGCTGGTCGGTCATGGCTCGGCTCCTTGGCGATGCGCTGCGCGATCGCGGCAATCTTGCTAATGTCGTGAATGGGGAACCTGGAGGCAAGCGCAACACACGCGCAAGCACGGCGCAGGAGGCACCGCACCCATGTCGCTCTTCGAAGACGTACCCAAGGAAAAGCCGCTGCCGCATCGGCTCGGCGAGGATTTATCGCGCTTGTCGATCGACGAATTGCAGGACCGCGTCACCCTTCTCGAGGCCGAGATTGGACGGCTTCGCGCCGCGATCGAGAGCAAATCCGCATCTCACCGCGCGGCATCGGCTTTCTTTAAGTCCTGACGCGGGCCTGGCCGTCTGGCGGTTTTCGATGACTGTCGCTGCGCAAGGGCGTTTCATCGTCCGAGCGAATTCGCGCGGCAAAAGACCAGCCGGTCATGATCGTGGGCCGCCCGACTTCACCCGAGACGACGCGAGGCGAAGCATTTATGCCCCGTTAACCTTTACGGGGGATTATAAGTCTTGTCCGGGTCTTCGGACCGGAGCGGGACCTGTCCGCTCTGTCTCTCTCCCTCCCTGTTGACCTATAAGAGCCGTGTTTCATGCGGCTCTTTTTTTGGTTGGGCCGCGCTTCTGCATGGCCGGCAGGAATCCCTTAGCGGTTCGCTGCCATGCTCAACGGGGTCCGGCTGCTGGATGGCGGCGAGGGAGGATGCTGGCGGGATGGCCAAGGACAGTTCGACGAGAGACGACGTCGTTGCGCCGATCGTTTTCGGCCGGCATTTCGCTCATTCCGAGACATTCAAGACGCTGTTCCGCGAGGGCATGGCGCTTGTCGAAGAGACCGCGGCCTATCTCGATGGCGACGGGCGGGCTGAATCGCGCGTCCTCGAGCGCGGCGCATCGCTCGGCTATGCGACCGAATCGATGCGGCTCACCACGCGGCTGATGCAGATCGCCTCCTGGCTGCTGCTGCAGCGGGCCGTCAATGACGGCGAGATGAGCGCCGAGCAGGCTGGGCAGGAACAGGCCAAGGTGCGCCTCCGCGGCTATAGTTCGCCGCTTGCCGGTTCGGCCTTCGACGAATTGCCGGCGCATCTGCAGTCATTGGTCGAGCGCTCGGTGCGGCTTCAGGAGCGCGTCGTCAGGCTTGATGATGCGCTGTCCGGCGCGGTGTCGGATGTTCCGCCGGAAAATCCGGTAGGCCGCGCGTTCGGCCGCCTCGCGCGCGCGCTTGGAGCTGCCGAATAGCCGGCCACAGGGCGAGGTCTTTTCATCGCTTCACGGAAACGATGAAAGGATCCAAGTGCCTGCCGCATCGCATTTTCTTGCCGCGAACTCGTGTCCACTTCGCTCGAAGAAGCCTGTCGGTCACGCAGCAGAAACGAAAAACCCCGGCGCGATGGCCGGGGTTTGGTCGTCAGGCTTTCGGAGCTGAAACTCAGCTGCCCATGAAGCCCTTGAACTTGTTGTTGAAGCGCGACACGCGACCGCCGCGGTCGAGCAGCGTCTGGTTGCCGCCGGTCCAGGCCGGATGCGTCGACGGGTCGATGTCGAGCTGCAGCTTGGCGCCCGCCTCGCCATAGGTCGAGCGCGAGGCATATTCGCTGCCATTGGTCATCACGACTGTGATGGCGTGATAGTCAGGATGAATGTTCTTCTTCATCGCTCGGTCCTTCGAAAACCGGTCTCATCAGGACCGCTGGCCGCAGGAGGGCTCGTCGCCCCCGCTGCCCTATGAATGGGAATAAAGGCCGCGCCTTGGCGACCGCTCTATCGGGGCGACGATATAGCCCACCCCTTCCGCCCGCACAAGAGCGGAGCCACGCTTGAAAGGGCCGAAACCCTCGTGCAACTAAGCCGCAGGTGCGGCGCCGGCCGCCGGCAGGATCAGGATCGACCATGACGGATCGCGACAAGCGACAGCAAGCCTCGCCGGACGGCCCGCAGCCGGCGGCGGAGCGGCGGCGCGGAGCGCTGAAGCCGCTCAGGATGCTCGTTCCCTATATCCTGCGCTATAAGCCGCAGCTTGCCGGCGCCGGCCTCGCGCTTGTTGCCGCCGCCGGCGCGACGCTCACGGTGCCGATTGCCGTGCGGCGGATGATCGATCACGGTTTCAACGCCGCCGACGCGGCTGCGATCAACACCTATTTCCTCGCGCTTATCGGTGTCGTCGCTGTTCTCGCCACCGCCTCCAGCCTCCGCTATTATTTCGTCACCTGGCTCGGCGAGCGGGTCGTCGCCGATCTCCGCGCGGATGTCTTCCGTCATCTCGCCTCGCTTGGCATCGATTTCTTCGACCGCAACCGCTCCGGCGAGATCACGGCTCGGCTTACCGCCGACACGACGCAGATCAAGTCGGTCGCGGGCGGCAATGTCTCGATTGCGCTGCGCAATCTCGTCATGTTCGTCGGCGCGATCGCGCTCATGGTGGTGACGAGCCCGGGCCTCTCGGCGCTGGTCCTCGTTGCGCTGCCGATCGTGGTGCTGCCGCTGGTTGGCTTCGGCCGGCGCGTGCGCCATCGTTCGCGCAAGGCGCAGGACATGCTTGCGGACGCGTCGTCCTATGCCAGCGAGGCGATCGGCGCCGTCCGCACCGTGCAGGCCTTCACCGCCGAGAGCGCTGTGACCGAGCGCTTTGCCGGCGCCGTGGAAGGCGCCTTTGCCGCAGCGCGCCATTCCAATGCGGCGCGGGCCGCGCTCACGGCCTTCGGCATCTTCATGGTCTTCTCCAGCATGGTGGCCGTGCTGTGGTGGGGCGCGCAGGACGTGCTTGCCGGACGGATGAGCCCGGGCACGCTCGGCCAGTTCCTGTTTTTTGCCGTGATCGGGGCAGGTGCGCTTGGCGAACTCAGCCAGGTCTGGGCCGAGATCGCCAATGCCGCAGGCGCCGCCGAGCGGCTCAATGAAATCCTCGAGGAGCGGCCGAGCATCGCCGCGCCGGCTTCGGCTCAGGCGCTCGTCGACCCGGCGCGCGGCGCTGTCGCGTTCGAGAATGTCGCCTTCCACTATCCGGAGGGCGGCCGCGAGGCTGCCGTCAGCGGCATTACGCTCGCCATCCGGCCGGGCGAGCGCATCGCCGTGGTCGGGCCTTCTGGCGCCGGCAAGTCGACCCTGTTCAACCTGATCCTTCGCTTCTACGATCCTTCGTCAGGCCGCATCACTTTCGACGGCGTCGATCTCACGGCAGTCGATCCGGTCGCGCTTCGCCGGCATATCGCCATCGTGCCGCAGGATCCGATCATCTTCGCGGCCAGTGCGGCGGAGAATATCGCATTCGGCTTCGAGGCGGCCGACGACGCGGCGATCCGGGCCGCAGCGGGCGCCGCGCATGCCGACGGCTTCATTAGCGCGCTGCCGAATGGCTATGCGACCGAACTCGGCGAGCGCGGGGTGACCCTCTCCGGCGGTCAGCGCCAGCGCATCGCCATCGCCCGCGCCGTGCTGCGCGATGCGCCTCTGCTGCTGCTGGACGAGGCGACCAGCGCCCTCGACGCCGAGAGCGAGGCCGCGGTGCAGGCGGCGCTCGACCGGCTGATGGCCGGTCGGACGACGATCGTGATCGCACACCGCCTCGCGACCATCCTCAAGGCCGACCGCATCCTCGTGATGGATGGCGGCCGGATCGTCGAGGAGGGCCGCCACGAGCAGCTTGTCGCTGCGGGCGGCCTCTATGCGCGCCTGGCACGCCTGCAGTTCCGGCCGGAAGCGGCCTGAACTCAGCGCCTCAGGGCGGCGAGACGATCGCGCTGCAAGTAGATCAGTACCAGCAGCAGCGCGGCGATGACGATCGTGTGGATGACGTCGCCATGCAGGATGACGGCCTGCGTCACGAAGGCGCCGACATCGACGCAGAGCAGCAGGACGGCGCCGAAGACCGAAACGGCCGGCACCAGCAGTGCAATGCCGCCGATCAGTTCGAGAATGCCGGTCAGATAGCGGAAGCCCTGGCCGAGGCCGATCGTGCCGAACTCCTCGACCATCATCGGCTGGCCGGATAGCTTCATGAAGGCAGCCATCAGGAAGAGGGCTGCGAGCAGAACGCGCAGGACCCAGATGACGATCGTCGTCACGCGGGATGGGCTGGCGGTGGTGGCCATTGGGTCTCGTCTCCTGTTGCGAAATGCAGCAGCCAGCATGAACCCTTCGCCCGTCTGGGAAATGCTCATCCTGGTTGACGCAGTGTTCGCGTTTTGGATCGCAAAGGCTCGGAGTGAGCGGCTGTCCGGCGGCGGGTCCCGCGCGGCTCAGCGGGCTCTTCGGCCTACACTTCCGCGAGTGACGTCATGTCCAGGACGTGAGTCGCCCGCACTTCATCGGGCGCGGCTTGGAAGCCGTATCGCCCATAGAGGCGGGCCGCGACGGGATTGTCGGTGTGAAGGCGGAGGCGTTGCCAATGTCCATGGGCGCGCGTGAGGCATTGATCGACCAACAGCTCGGCGATGCCTCGCCGGCGCGCCGCGCTGCGGACATAGATGAAGCGAAGACGCCCTGTCGTGCCGTCCGCGACGAAGGGATCGGCGCTGATCGCCGCCATCGCCAGCAAGTCTTCGCCTTCCCAAGCGAGCAGCAGCGCTTCGCCGTCGCCGATAAAAGGATGGGCCTGCCAGGCTGGCCGAAACTCCGCCACCCACTCGTGATCGGTGGCGAGGGCTTCGTCGAGCAGCGTGTCGATCGCGGAAGGCAGCTCCGCGTCGCGCCAGTGGAGGATTTCCATCGGAATGCCCGCCCTCTGTCCCCGCGGCCGGCGCGTCGCCGGCTGCTCTAGCGCTCGGTGAGCTTCAACTCGATGCGGCGGTTCTTGGCGTTGGCCTCGTCGCTGTCTCCCGGCTCGATCGGCTGGTACTCGCCGAATCCGGCGGCGACCAGATGTTGGGGCGAGACGCCGCGGTCGATCAGGAAGCGGACGACGGCGATCGCGCGCGCCGCCGAGAGTTCCCAATTGTTGCGGAAGCGGCCGGAGCCGGAGAGCGGGCGTGCATCCGTATGGCCATCGACGCGCAGCACCCAAGCGATTTCGGGCGGGATCTCGGCCTCAAGCTGCTTGATCGCATCGGCGAGCTTGTCGAGTTCAGCCTTGCCGGCGTCGTTGAACTCATCAGAGCCGGAGGGGAACAGCACTTCAGACTGGAAGACGAAACGGTCGCCGACGACGCGGATATCGGGGCGGTCGCCGAGGATTTCGCGCAGGCGCCCGAAGAAGTCGGAGCGATAGCGCGACAGTTCCTGCACGCGCTGGGCGAGGGCCACGTTGAGCCGCTTGCCGAGATCGGCGATCTGCGTCTGGCTCTCCTGGTCGCGCTTCTCGGACGCGCCGAGCGCATCCTCGAGCGCCGCGATCTGGCGCCTCAGCGCCGCGATCTGCTGATTGAGGATCTCGACCTGCGACAGCGCCTTCTGGCTCACGACTTTTTCGTTGTCGAGCGCCTTGGTGATGATGGCGATCTGGCCGTCGGCCGAGCTGGCGGCGGCGCTTGAGCTATCGGCCGTGCCTTTCAGCCGGTCGCGCTCCGCAGAGGCGGAGGCGAGCGAGGCGCGCATATTGCTGAGCTCGTCGGTGAGCTCCTGCTTGTTGGAGCGCTCCATCGCCAGAAGTTCGGTCAATTCCGCGATCTGCGAATTGAGCCGGTTCAGCACCGTGTCCTTGCCGGTAATCTCGCGCGTCTGCAGGAACTGCAGCAGCGCAAAGATCGACAGGAGGAAGATGAAGACGAGCAGGAGATTGGAGAGGACGTCGACGAAAGCCGGCCAGACATCGCTCCTTGCCTCGCGGCGGCGGGCACGCACGGCCACGGTCTATTCCCCTGCCGGCTGCTTGAGCGCCTTGGCGATCACTTCGAGCAGATGCTGGATGTCGCGCTGCTGGTCGGCCTGCTGCTCGACCCAGCCGCGCACCACCTGCTGCTCGCTGCGCATGTGCTGGACGAGGCCCTGGATGCCCTCGGCAAGGTTGGCCATTGCTGCCGTCGCCCGCTGCGAGGAGGCCGGAGCACCAGCGCCGGCGCCCTCCTGCAGCGCGAGCGTCAGCCGCTCGACAGCGACGCGCAGTTCATCGCCCGTGGCGGCGCGTTCGTTGACGTCGACCATGGTCGGGTCGAGATCGGTGACGGTCGCGAGCCAGTCCTCGAGCTCGGTGTAGAACTTGTTCTGCGCCTGACCGGCCTGGAGATCGAGGAAGCCGAGGATCAGCGAGCCGGAGAGGCCGAACAGCGAGGACGAGAAGGCGGTGCCCATGCCCGAAAGCGGTGCCTGCAGTCCGGCCTTCAAATCCTCGAAGATCACGGCGCTGTCGCCGGTACCGACATTCAATGAGCCGATCGCATCGGCAACCGCGCCGACGGTCTGCAGGAGGCCCCAGAATGTGCCGAGCAGGCCAAGAAAGATCAGGAGGCCGGTCAGATAGCGTGAGGTGTCGCGGTCTTCGTCGAGCCGCATCAGGATCGAATCGAGCACCGAGCGCATCGTCTGCGTCGAGATCGACATGCGGCCGATGCGATCACCGAGGATTGCGGCCATCGGCGCCAGCAGCACCGGCATGCGCTCCATCTCCGAGGAACGATCGGAGGTACGGAAGGAATTGACCCAGCGGATTTCCGGAAAGATGCGGATCACCTGACGGAAGGCCAGGATGATGCCGATCGCAAGCACCGCGAGGATGACGCCATTCAGCGCCGGGTTGGCCAGGAACGACGTGTAGGCCTGCCGGTAGAGGATCATCGCGACAAAGCCGGCGATGACCAGGAAGATGATCATCCGCCAGAGATAGACCTGGGGGCTCGCCAGGCGGTAGGGATCGAAATCTCGTGCCATCAGTCGCGCCGGCCGCCTTCAAGGGTGGGGTTCCCTTTTTCTGTAGCGTGATTTGGCCGGAATTAGGAAGATTTTTGGAGAGACCGGGCGAGTTGTCCGCCCGATCCCCCGATCATCGCGCGAAGGCGGCTCAGGCGGCCTGCTTTTCCTTGGCATCGCTCCATGCGCCGACCGTCGCGAGGCCGTTCATTTCGCAGCGATGCAGGAAGGCGCGCTGGCCGGCGGCGACATTTTCCGCTTTGCCGCCCCATGCATTGAGCGCCGCGGTCTGCAGCGCGCGGCCATAGGAGAAGGTGATTGACCAGGGCAGGCCCTTGACGGTGTTGATCGCCGAAAGATTGGCGGTCGCCTCGATGTCGGACTGGCCGCCGGAAAGGAAGGCGATGCCCGGCACCGTGGTCGGAACGGTTTCATGGAACACGGCGAGTGTCCGCTCGGCGATCTCGGCCGCGCTCACCACCTGGCCGCTGTCCTTGCCCGGAACGATCATGTTCGGCTTCAGGATCATCCCGGTGAGATCGACGCGCAGGCGGACGAGCTCCTCGAACACGACGCGCAGCACTTCCGCCGATACGCCCTGGCAGCGTTCGATGTCATGCGTCGCCGGATTGCCGTCCATCAGCACTTCCGGCTCGACGATCGGCACGATGCCTTCCGACTGGCAGAGCGCGGCATAGCGGGCGAGGGCATGGGCGTTGGCACGCGTCGCGCCCGCACTCGGCAGGACCGAAGAGATCGAGATCGCGGCGCGCCATTTGGCGAAGCGGGCACCGAGGCTACGATATTCGGCGAGGCGCTTGCCGAGGCCGTCGAGGCCTTCGGTGATCGTCTCGCCCGGGAAGCCGACCATCGGGATTGCGCCGGCATCGACCTTGATGCCGGGGACGGAGCCTGCATCCTCGATCAGCTTGACGAGCGGTGTGCCGTCCTTGGCTGACTGGCGGATGGTTTCGTCGAAGAGGATGACGCCCGAGATATGCTCCGACATCGCCTTCTTGGCGCTGAACAGCATTTCACGGTAATCGCGGCGGCTCTCGACCGTCGAGGCAAGGTTGATCGTGTCAAACCGCTTCTTGATCGTGCCGGAGCTCTCGTCGGCGGCAAGGAGCCCCTTTTGCGGCACAACGAGGCGGCGGGCAATATCCTGCAAGCTTTCGCTCATGCGTGTCGATCTCTTTGGAAGCGAGCGCCCGGCCTATCCGGACCGCTGATCCTGAATAGCGCGAGACCTTTGATTTTGCATCGCAAAATAAAAGGTGCGATCGCGAAGATCTTGCAAGCATGAACGGCGCGTCAATAAAGGCGACCGGAAATCGATCGCCTTGAGCGCGCCCCTCCGATCACTTCCGCCGAAGCACCTCGACGCCCGGCAACTGCTTGCCTTCGAGCCATTCGAGGAAGGCGCCGCCTGCCGTCGAGATATAGGTGAATGCGTCGGCGGAGCCTGCGGCGTTCAGCGCCGCGACGGTGTCTCCGCCGCCGGCAACCGAAAGCAGATGGCCCGTGCGGGTGCGCTCGGCCGCATGACGCGCCGCGACAACGGTGCCGTGATCAAACGGCTCCAGTTCGAAGGCCCCGAGCGGGCCGTTCCAGACCAGCGTCGCCGCGTCGTCGATTGCCGCCTTGATTCGCTCGATCGATTGCGGGCCGACATCGAGGATCATGCCGTCGGCCGGAATGGCATCGACGGCATAGGCCTGGTTCGGCGCGCCTGCTTCGAAACGCCAGGCAACGACGGCATCAACAGGCAGGATGATGGCGCAGCCGCTGTTCGCCGCCGTCACGAGAATGCGGCGGGCAGTATCGGCGAGTTCATGCTCGCAGAGCGACTTGCCGACCGAATGCCCCTGGGCGTTCAGGAAGGTGTTGGCCATGCCGCCGCCGATGACCAGCGCATCGACCTTGGTGACGAGATTGTCGAGCAGCTCGATCTTGGACGAGACCTTCGCACCACCCACGACGGCGATCACCGGGCGGCGCGGCGCGGTCAGCGCCTTTTCGAGCGCCTCAAGCTCGGCTTGCATCGAGCGGCCGGCAAAGGACGGCAGCTGATGCGCGATGCCTTCGGTCGAGGCATGGGCGCGGTGCGCGGCCGAGAAGGCATCGTCGACATAGAGATCGCCGAGTTCGGCGAGAGCCGAGACAAAGATCGGGTCGTTCTTTTCCTCGCCCTTGTGGAAACGGGTGTTCTCGAGCAGCAGCACGTCGCCATTGGCCATCTTCGCGATGGCAGACGCGGCGTCGTTGCCGATGCAGTCGTTGGCGAAGGCAACGGGCTTGCCGAGCAAGGTCTGCAGGACGGGAACCACCGGCTCAAGCGACATGTCGGGAACGCGCTCGCCCTTCGGACGTCCAAAATGCGCCAGGAGGATCGCCTTGCCGCCCTTCTTCGAGACCTCGAGCACCGTCGGCAGGATGGCGCGGATGCGCGTGTCGTCGGTGACGACGCGATCTTTCATCGGGACGTTGAGATCGACCCGGATGAGGACGCGCTTGCCCTTGACGTCAGCGGTATCGAGGGTGCGGAAGGAGGTCATGATGCGCGTTCCCTTGAGAAGGTTGGGGATCCGGGCATCGCCCGAACCCGGTAGCGGCGGTCCTTTGACCCTTCCGCCAAATGGGCATCGCGGCTGATGGGCGGCCGCGATGCAGCGGCGATCCGGCATTCCGGATCGCCAGAACCAAGATCGACCTCGGCTGTCTTTTGCCTCGGTCGTCTTGGGCCTCGGCTCAACCTAGATGGTCTTGGCGAGCGCAACGGCCATGTCGGCCATGCGGTTCGAGAAGCCCCACTCGTTGTCGTACCATGCGAGAATGCGCACGAAGGTGCCGTCGATCACCTTGGTCTGGTCGAGATGGAAGGTGGCCGAATGCGGATCGTGGTTGAAGTCGTGCGAGACATTCGGCTGGTCGGTGACTGCAAGCACGCCCTTCAGCGGGCCGTTGGCAGCGGCGACCATCGCCGCGTTGATCTCTTCCTTGGTCGTGGCGCGCTCGGCGACGAAGGTCAGGTCGATGAGCGAGACATTCGGCGTCGGAATGCGGATGGCGCTGCCGTCGAGCTTGCCCTTCAGCGACGGGATCACGAGGCCGATCGCCTTTGCGGCGCCGGTCGAGGTCGGGATCGAGGAAAGGGCAGCTGCGCGGCCGCGATAGAGGTCCTTGTGCATCGTATCGAGCGTCGGCTGGTCGCCGGTGTAGGAATGCACCGTCGTCATGTAGCCGTGATGGATGCCGACGAGTTCCTGCAGCACCTTGGCGACGGGCGCCAGGCAGTTGGTCGTGCAGGAGCCGTTCGAGATCACCAGATGGTCCTTGGTGAGACCGTCATGGTTGACGCCGTAGACGGCGGTGTAATCGGCATGGTCGGCCGGAGCCGAGACGATGACGCGCTTGGCGCCGGCGGTGAGATGCGCCGCCGCCTTGTCGCGGGATGTGAAGATGCCGGTGCATTCGAGCGCGATGTCGATGTTCATCTCGCCATGCGGAAGCGTCGCCGGATCCTTGATCGCGGTGACGCGGATCGGCTTGCCGTCAACGACGATATGATCGCCCTCGACCTTCACGTCCTTCGGGAAACGGCCATGGACGCTGTCGAAGCGAAGCAGATGCGCATTGGTCTCGACCGGGCCGAGATCGTTGACCGCGACGACCTCGATGTCCGTGCGGCCCGACTCGACGATCGCGCGCAGGATGTTGCGGCCGATTCGGCCAAACCCGTTGATTGCAACCCGCACCGCCATATTCGCTTCTCCTCAAGGGGCGCATCGCGCCCACGCTGTCGTGGCCGGCCGGGTGGAGGCCCGGCCGGAAGCTCATTCAGACATTCGTATCGAGCCGCTTCAGCGCCGCGTCGGCAGCTGCATCCGCGGTGATGCCGAAATAGGGGTAGAGCGCCTCGATCGGTGCGCTGGCGCCAAAGCCGGTCATGCCGATGAAGATGCCGTCATTGCCGATGAAGCTGTCCCAGCCCTGGCGAATGGCCGCCTCGATGGCAACCTTCACCTTGGAGGTGCCGATCGTCGCTGCGCGGTACTCTTCATCCTGCTGGAAGAACAGCTCGAAGCAGGGCACCGACACGACGCGCGCGGTGCGGCCGGCAGCCTCGATCTTCGCCTTGGCGTTGACCGCGATCTCGACTTCCGAGCCCGACGCGAACAGCGTCACGTCCGCGGTCTCGGGGCCGTCGATCAGATAGGCGCCGCGGGCGGACTTATTGCTCACAGAATGCTCGACGCGCAGAACCGGCAGGTTCTGGCGCGACAAAGCGAGCAGCGATGGGTTGTGCAGGCTCTCGAGCGCGATCTGCCAGGCTTCCGCCACCTCGACGGCGTCGGCCGGACGGAAGACGTTGAGATGAGGAATGGCACGGAGCGCCGCAAGATGCTCGACCGGCTGGTGCGTCGGGCCATCCTCGCCCAGGCCGATCGAGTCATGGGTCATGACATAGATCACCGGGGCGCCGGTCAGCGCCGAAAGGCGGATCGCCGGGCGGGCATAATCGGAGAAGACGAGGAACGTGCCGCCATAGGGACGGAAGCCGCCATGCTGGGCAATGCCGTTCATCGCCGCGGACATGCCGAATTCGCGGATGCCGTAGTGGATGTAGCGGCCCGAATAATCGTCGGGCGTCAGCGGCTTCTGCGGCTTGCCGCGCGTCAGGTTGGAGCCGGTCAAATCGGCCGAGCCGCCGACCAGTTCCGGAACATTCGCGGTCAGCATGTCGAGCGCCATCTCGGACGACTTGCGCGTCGCAACCTTCGGCTTGGTGTCGGAGAGGCTGCGCTTGTAGGACTCGATCGCCGCCTCGAAATTGCCGGGCAGCTCGCCGGCGAAGCGACGCTTGAACTCGCTCTTCACGTCGTGGTCGCGGGCCGCGAAGCGCTTTTCCCAGGCTTCACGCTCGCCGACCCAGCGCTTGGCAGCCTCGTGCCATGCGGTCGAAACGTCTTCGGGGATCTCGAAGGCCGGGTAGGGCCAGTGCAGCGCCTCGCGCGCGCCGGCGATCTCGGTCGCGCCGAGGGCGGAGCCATGCGAGGCATGGCTGTCGGCCTTGGTCGGCGCGCCATAGCCGATGATCGTCTTGCAGGCGATCATCGAGGGCTTGTCGGACGCCTTGGCGCGCTCGATCGCTGCGGCGACCGCCTCGCGGTCGAAGCCGTCGACATGCTCCGCGTTCCAGCCCGAGGCCTTGAAGCGCGCAACCTGGTCGATGGAGGTGGAGAGATCGGTGTGACCGTCGATGGTGATGCGGTTGTCGTCCCACATCACGATCAGCTTGTTCAGCTTCAGATGGCCGGCAAGGTCGATCGCCTCGTGGCTGACGCCTTCCATCAGGCAGCCGTCGCCGGCGATCACATAGGTGTGGTGGTCGACGATGTCCTCGCCGAATTCGGCGGCTAGCATGCGCTCGGCCAGCGCGAAGCCGACCGACATTGCGAGGCCCTGGCCGAGCGGGCCGGTGGTCGTCTCGATGCCAGTGGTGTGGAAGTTCTCGGGATGACCCGGCGTCTTCGAATGCAGCTGACGGAACTGCTTCAGCTCATCCATGGTGACGACGCTGGAGCCGAGCAGCTCAAGCACCGAATAGAGCAGCATCGAGCCGTGGCCCGCCGAAAGGATGAAGCGGTCGCGATCAGGCCAATGCGGGTTGGCGACGTCATATTTCAGGAAGCGGTTGAACAACACCGTCGCAACGTCGGCCATGCCCATCGGCATGCCGGGATGGCCAGACTTGGCCTTCTCGACGGAATCCATGGCGAGCGCACGGATTGCGTTGGCCATCCGCGTTTCGATTTGGGGATCAATCATGTTTCGCTCTTCGCTTCGAAAAGGGGCGGTATCGCCGTGCCCGCGGCAAAGCGGCGCCCGGCCTCGTTGTCGTTCGGATCGATGCCCGGCCGCTGGACCGCCCGGAAAGGTCGAAGCGACAAATAACAGGTCAGGGAGTCGAGTCAATCGCGGCGCCGGTCACGGTCCGACCAGCCAAACCCGCCGCATCGCAGCGTTTTGCTTTGCCGGCGGCATGCCATTGACGCTTGCTTTCGCACCCGCCTAGAATCATGAATGAGACTTCGGCAGCGGGGCGAAGGAGGCGGCGCGATCATGCAGGGTGCGTCTCCGATCGAGAATGCGCTGAGGCGGCTCAATGCCGCGCTCGATGCGCTGGAGGGCGCGGTCGACGGACGGCTGGATTCCAGCCAGAAAGTCGAGGAACTTGAGAGCGAATTGCAGCGCCTCAGCCTCGACCGGTCACGGCTCGCGCAGACGCTCGATTTTGCCGAGGCGCGGTCCGATCGGATCGCGGATGCGAATCAGGACGTATCGCGGCGCCTCGTCGCGGCGATGGAGACGATCCGGTCGGTGCTCGATCAGGGCGGAGCGTGAAGTCATGCCGCAGGCCAATGTCACCATTAACGGCAAGATTTACCGCATGGCCTGCGACGATGGCCAGGAGGCTCATCTCGAGGGTCTTGCCGATCGGCTGAACGTCGTGATCGATCGGTTGCGCCAGAGCTTCGGCGAGATCGGCGACCAGCGGCTCACCGTGATGGCCGCTTTGACTATGGGCGATGAACTGACCGAGGCGCATCGGCGCATCCGCCGCCTCGAAGCAGAACTCGCCGGCATCAACGAGACCAAGTCGGCGGTCATCGCCCGCTATGAGGAAGCGGAGGCTGGCTTTGCGCGCGCCGTCGACCAGGCCGCGGCCCGGCTCGAAGGTTTCGCCGATCGCCTGCTGACACACAGCCGCCAAGGCTGACCGAGGTTAGCGAAGAGAGCCGGCCGGTGGATTTCTCCTAGGAGGCGGGGCGGCGCTCGCCTATATAGGGGATGGCGATGCTGCGCGGCCCGACAGGATGTCTAATTCCCCGGGGCCTTATCGATCCAAAAGGGAGCTGTCCCTGTTCTGGCCCCTGGGCTTGAGTACACGGCGCCCACCTACGCTGTAGGTTCCCGGGATCGATCAATCCATCGGCCTATCGTGGGTCGCCACCCTCCTTCTTTTTCGTCGTCCGCCCGTCCGCGGAGCCATCATTCCTTGACCGACACGGCCGAGCTGCCTTGACCGACAAGTCCGCGCTTCGTGCAGCCTCGCTCGCGCGCCGTGCCAGCCTGGACCTCGACCATCGCGCCGCGCACGCGCTGGCGGCGGCCGGACATGCGAAGCCTATCCTGGTCGATTGTCGCGGCTGGACGGTCTCAGGCTATTGGCCCATCCGCAGCGAGATCGATCCGCGCCCGCTCATGACGATCGCCGCCGCCTGCGGGGCCGGGCTGGCTTTGCCTGTCACCACGCCGCATGGCCTCTTGTTTCGGCAATGGCGGCCGGGCGAACGCCTCGTCGACGCCGGTTTCGGCACGTTCGGACCGCCGCCGTCCGCGTCCGAAGTCCAGCCCGACGCGATGATCATGCCGCTTGCCGCCTTCGACCGCCGCGGTCACCGCATCGGCTACGGCCAGGGTCATTATGACCGCGCCATCGCCGCCTTCCGGGCAGACGGGCATCGGCCGCGATTGATCGGCCTTGCCTTCGCGGTGCAGGAGGTCGAAAAGGTGCCGTTCGAGCCGCATGACATTCCCCTCGATTTCATCGTCACGGAGGAAGAGCTGATCGCGGTGGATCGCGCCTGATCGGCATTATCGTTGGGGACACGCCGTGCGTCTGCTCTTTCTTGGTGACATCGTCGGCCGCCCCGGACGGGCGGTCGTTGCCAGCCTTCTTCCCGGCCTTGTCGAGCGTCACAGGCTCGATTTCGTCGTCATCAATGGCGAGAACGCCGCCGGTGGCTTCGGCATCACCGAAGAGATCGTGCAGGACGTGCTCGATGCCGGTGCCGACGTCATCACCACCGGCAACCATGCTTTCGACCAGCGCGAGGCGCTCGTCTTCGCGGAGCGGCAGCCGCGCTTCCTGCGGCCCGTCAACTTTCCGCTCGGCACGCCCGGCCGTGGCGCCAACCTCTTCGTCGCCCGCAACGGCGCCCGTGTCCTTGTCGTCAATGTCATGGGCCGCGTCTTCATGGATGCGCTCGACGATCCCTTCGCGGCGCTCGACCGCGAGGTCGCGGCGTGTCCGCTCGGCGAGCAGGCCGATGCGATCGTCATCGATTTTCACGCCGAGGCGACCAGCGAGAAGCAGGCGGCGGCGCATCATCTCGATGGCCGCGTCAGCCTCGTGGTCGGGACGCACACTCATGTGCCGACGGCCGACCAGCGCATCCTGCCCGGCGGGACGGCCTATCAATCGGATGCCGGCATGTGCGGCGACTATGATTCCGTGCTCGGCATGGAGAAGGAGGAGCCCGTGCGGCGCTTCCTGACCAAGATCCCGTCGGGCCGGTTTTCGCCGGCGAGCGGGGCCGGGACCCTTTGCGGCCTCGCGGTCGAGATCGACGAGGCGACAGGCCTTGCGACCGCCGTCGCGCCGCTCGCGATCGGCGGCGTGCTCGAGCAGCGGCTGCCGCCGTTCTGGGCCTGACCGCGTTCTGGGGTTGACGGCGCGCGCCTTTCCGTGATCGGAGAGACGCCCGCCCGTCATTTTTCATCCGCCCGGCCTCGACGGGAGCGACCGCTCCCTCGGCGTGGCGCGCACAAGGAGTTCCGTCATGGCCCGCTCGGCCCTCTTGAACGTCATGGTCGCCGCGGCGATGAAAGCGGGCCGCACGCTCGCCCGCGATTTCGGCGAGGTCGAGAATCTGCAGGTTTCGCTGAAGGGACCGGGCGACTTCGTTTCCGCCGCCGACAAGAAGGCGGAGAAGACGCTGGTCGAGGAATTGTCGCGCGCGCGGCCGGGCTACGGCTTTCTCGCCGAGGAATCGGATGAGATCGAGGGCACCGACCGCGCCCATCGCTGGATCATCGATCCGCTCGACGGCACCACGAATTTCCTGCACGGCATCCCGATCTTCGCGATCTCGATCGCGCTGGAGCGCGAGGGCCAGATCGTCGCCGGCGTCATCTTCAATCCGGTGATGGACGAGCTTTATGTCGCCGAGCGCGGCGGCGGGGCCTTCGTCAATGACCGCCGCATGCGCGTGGCCCGGCGCACGGCGCTGCCCGATTGCGTGATCGGCACCGGCATCCCGCATCTGGGCAAGGCGGGCCATCCGGCCTATCTGAAGACGCTCGGCAATGTGATGCTGGAGAGTTCAGGCGTGCGCCGCAACGGCTCCGCCGCGCTTGATCTGGCCTGGGTCGCGTCCGGTCGGTTCGACGGCTTCTGGGAAGACGCCCTGAAGCCATGGGACATCGCGGCGGGTCTTTTGATGGTGCGCGAGGCCGGCGGCTTCGTCAGCGATCTCCAAGGCGGCGACACGATGTTGCAGAGCGGCGACGTCTGCGCCGGCAACGAGCAGATTCATCGCCAACTGCTGGCGACGCTGGCGCGCGGCTGATCCAGGCGGGGCCGCAGCGGCGGCGGCGTCCCGTTTTCGCCACAAGGCTGTGACGGACTGCCGCCCCATTCGAAAGAAGCCGAAGCATGGCCAAGACCGATCCGGGCGGCAACAAGACGAAGAGTAAGAAGCGCAAGAGTTCTGCGCCTCTCGAGCCGCCCTTTGCCAGGCTCTGCCTCGTTACACCGCCGGTGTTCGAACCGGCCGCCTTTGCGCCGCTGCTCGATGCGACGCTCGCCTCCGGCGCCGTCACCTCGTTGATCATTGTCACTGAAGGGTTCGCGGCCGAGACGCGCCTTGCCGCCTGCGAGAAGCTGGTCGCGATTGCGCAGGCGAACAATGTTGCGGCGATCGTCACCGATGCCGGCCTCGTCGTTCCCTCAGGCGCCGACGGGCTCCACGTGAGCGACGGCATCGCGGAGCTTCGCCGGGCCGTCGCGCAATTGCGGCCGGACAGGATTGTCGGCGCCGGCGGCATCCATAGCCGCCACGACGCGATGCTCTTGGCCGAAACCGAATGCGACTATCTGTTCTTCGGTCGCTTCGATGGCGATGACGGCGCGATGATCCACGAGAAGACGCTCGATCTTGCCGCATGGTGGTCGGCTCTGTTCGAGATTCCGGCGATCGTCATGGGCGGGACCAGCATCGATTGCCTCGCCGAGGCAGCCGAGGCCCGGATCGAATTCGTCGCGCTCCGCAGCGCGATCTGGGAGCATCCAGAAGGACCCGTTGCCGCGGTTGAGGCCGCAAACCGGCTCATTCTCGCCAGCCAGCCCGAGGCCCAGCCGTGAGGCGAGCCGCGGGTCTTGCCCTGGCCTTGGTGCTGCTCGCCGCCCTGCCGGTCACGGCCGACGCCGCACCGCCGAAGCCCGCGCCCAAACCGGACGCCACTGCTACGCCGCCCGATCCCAAGGGCGCGTTGTTCCAGCCGCCGCCCGATCCGCTGCTCGGCGTGCCGCCCCCGAATGCCGGCGTCCTGCCCTCGGCCGGCGACTATCTGCGCTCGGGCCGCGGGCTCGATGTCGATGTCGGCGATCCAGCCTTCGGCGCGTTCCAGCGCGGCTATTACCTGACCGCGTTCAAGCTGGCGGTAGAGCGGGCCAAGCTCGGCGATCCCCCGTCGCAAACGCTGGTCGGGCGCATCTATCAGGACGGGCTCGGGGTCAAGCAGAGCGACCGCGCCGCCGCCGCCTGGTATCAGCAGGCGGCACTCGGCGGCGATCCGGCGGCGCAGTTGGCGCTCGGCCTCATGTATCTCGATGGCAAGGGCGTCAAGAAGGACAAGGCCAAGGCGGCTGATGCCTTCGAGCAGGCGGCAGCCTGGAACGACCGCGCCGCACTTTACAATCTCGGCCTGCTCTATCTCGAGGGCGAGGTGCGTCCGCGCGATCCGCTGAAGGCCGCCGATCTCTTCGGCAGGGCCGCGGCGCAGGGCAGCGCCGATGCGCAGTATGGCCTTGGCGAACTCTATGCCGCGGGCGACGGTGTCATGCTCAACGACGCCATCGCGACGATGTGGCTCGGCAAGGCGGCCAAGGCAGGCCACGCCGATGCCGAAGTGGAATATGGCATCCGTCTCTTCAACGGCACCGGTATCGCCAAGGACGAGGCGGGGGCTGCAATCTGGTTCCGCCGCGCCGCCGATACCGGCAATGCGATTGCCCAGAACCGCTATGCCCGCATGCTGGCCATCGGCGCCGGGGTGCCGCAGGATCGGATCGAGGCCGCGAAATGGCACCTGATCGCCGCGAAGACCGGCGCCAAGGACGAGTGGCTCGATGCCTTTGTCGCGCGCTTGACCGATGCAGACCGGAAGAAGGCCGAGGTCGCCGCGGCGCATTGGCCGGCTGGCGACCCCTACAAGGCGCAGCCTGCAGAGCGGCTGAAGGCGAATAGCGATCCCGCGAAGCCGGTTTCGAGTGGTAAGGCTCCGGCCGAGCAGATGCCGCCACCGGGGCTGAAGCCCGCCGTGATCAAGACGCCTCCGGCGCCTGATCAGCCGCCCGGCTAGGGGGCAAAGGCGATCGCGCCGGCTTTATTTCAGCCGATCGAGTGCCTATAAGCGGCGATCGAACGACGAGCGCGGGCCTGCCGCGCCGCAGCTGACAGGACGATGGACCATGGCCGGCCATTCACAATTCAAGAACATCATGCACCGCAAGGGCGCGGCCGACGCCAAGCGCTCCAAGCTGTTCGCCAAGCTCGCGCGCGAAATCACCGTCGCCGCCAAGCTCGGCCTGCCCGATCCCAAGATGAATGCGCGCCTCCGCCTCGCGATCCAGAACGCGCGCGCCGAGAATATGCCGAAGGACAATGTCGACCGCGCCATCAAGAAGGCGCTCGGCAATGACGGCGAGAACTACGACGAGATCCGCTACGAGGGTTACGGCCCCGGCGGCGTCGCCGTCGTGGTCGAGGCGCTGACCGACAATCGCAACCGCACGGCGAGCGCCGTGCGCTCCTATTTCACCCGCGCTGGCGGCGCGCTCGGCGAGACGGGCGCCGTCTCGTTCATGTTCGATCATGTCGGCCAGATCACTTACAAGCCCGAGGCCGGCACGGCCGACGCCGTCATGGAAGCAGCGATCCTCGCCGGCGCCGACGATGTCGAGAGCAGCGAGGAAGGCCACATCGTTATCGCTGCTTTCGAGGCGATGGGCGAAGTTGCCAAGGCCCTCGAGGAGTCGATTGGCGAGGCAGAATCGGTCAAGGCCGTCTGGAAGCCGCAGAACCTCGTTCCGGTCGACGAGGAAAAGGCGGCGTCTCTGCTGAAGCTCATCGACCAGCTCGATGACGACGATGACGTCCAGGCCGTCTACACCAATTTCGAAGTTTCGGACGACGTGCTGCAGAAGCTGACCGCCTGATCGGGCCGCGGCCGGCGCTCACGCCGACAACACATTTTCGCGTTCCACGCCCGGCGCGGAATGCTTGCGCTAGGATTGTCGCCACAGCCCATTTCGGGCCGGGAGACTGTTCATGCGCGTCCTTCTCTCCGCCGTCGCCATCGCCCTGACGCTCGCCGCCTCGTCCGCCGGGGCCGCTGGTCCGCCGACGCGCGTCAAGGGAACCGTTACGGCGGTGGACGGCAGCGTGCTCACGGTGAAGACGGCCGAGGGCGCCACCGCGGCCATCCAGCTGCCGGCGAATGTCCAGGTGACGGCGCTCGCCAACCGGACGCTCGCGGACATCAAGGCCGGCGACTATGTCGGCTCGGCTGCCGTCAAGGGCGAGGATGGCAAGCTGCATGCGCAGGAAGTGCACATCTTCACGCCCGCGATGCGCGGCATCGGCGAGGGCCATCATCCGATGGGCGGGCCGAACCAGACCATGACCAATGCGACCGTCGCGACCGTTTCCGCCGATCCGGCCGGCACGACGCTGCGCCTTACCTATCCCGGCGGCGAGCAGGCGATCGAGATCGGGCCCGACACCCGTATCGTCGCCATCATCCCCGGCGACAGGGCGCTTCTCAAGGCCGGTGCGCTCGTCTCGGTCTTCGTCAATCCGCAGGGCGACGGCACGCTCACAGCGCGGTCGATCCAGGCGGAGAAGGACGGCGTACCGCCGCTTTAGCAAGTTCGTTCACCGAACGTTCTTCTTTTGCCGGCCATCCTCGGCTAGTTCTGGAGGATGGCGAGCGTGATTCGGATTTTGGGTGTCGATCCCGGGTTGAGGCGGACGGGCTGGGGCCTCATCGAGTGCCGCGGCAATACGCTGTCGTTTGTCGCGGCGGGTACGGTCCGTGCGACGCTTGATGGCGAGATGGCGCATCGGCTGGTCGCCCTGCACGAGGGGCTGACGAAGATCGTTGCGGCCTTCCAGCCCGACGAGGCAGCCGTTGAACAGACGTTCGTCAACAAGGACCCGGCCGGCACGCTGAAGCTCGGCCAGGCGCGCGGCATCGCGCTGCTGGTGCCGGCGCTGGCCGGCATTTCCGTCGCGGAATATTCGCCGAATTCGGTCAAGAAAACGGTGGTCGGCGCGGGCCATGCCGATAAGGCGCAGATCCGCATGATGGTCGGCGTTCTGCTGCCAAAGGCCGATTTCGATTCTGACGACGCCGCCGATGCGCTCGCCGTCGCCATCTGCCACGCCCATCATCGCGTGTCGTTGGCGCGGATGAAAGCACTGGCGGGATAGGCTGCCGCACAGGCCTCGCCTTGCGGCTGTTCTGCGAATGTTCTAGCCTCAATAAGGTTTTGCAAGAGACGGACGCGCCATGCGCATCAATGCCAATGGGCAGGTAACTCTGCCAAGGGAGCTTCTCGAGCGGGTCGGAATACGGCCGGGCGAAGAGGTTGAACTCGGGCAGGACGGCAACGTCATCACGCTGCGCAAGCTTGAGAAGGCACCGCCGCGGGCGCCGACCCTGGGCGAGCAGTTCGTGGCGCGCATCGCGGGGACCGCGACCGCTAATCGCGACTTGACCACGGATGAAATCATGAAGCTGCTGCGTGGCGATGACTGACACGCTCGTCGATACGAATGTCCTGATCGACGTGTTTGCAAAGGACCCGCGGTGGTTCGCTTGGTCGAGCCGGATGCTGGCCGAGGCTGTCGATCACGGAGCGCTCGTGGTCAACCAGATCGCCTATGCCGAGATCGGCTCCAGCTACTCCGATCAGGGAACCCTGGACGCCATCCTGTCGGAGCAGGCCTTCCGGCTGGAAGACCTGCCTTGGGAAGCCGCCTTTCTAGCCGGCCAGGCCTATGTTGCCTATCGCCGGCGCGGCGGTGCCAAGACGGCGCCGCTGCCGGACTTCTTCATCGGCGCCCATGCTGCAGCGCGCGGCTATCGGCTGCTCACGCGCGACCGCGGCCACTATGCGACATACTTCCCGACCCTCGATATTATCTCGCCGGAGCGGTCATGATCGGCAAGCTCAAGGGTATCGTCGATTCCTTCGGCGAGGACTGGGTCATCCTTGATGTCGGCGGCGTTGGCTATCAGGTCCATTGCTCCTCGCGCACGCTTCAGGGCCTGCCGGCGCCCGGCGAGGCGGCGCAACTCGCGATCGAAACCTATGTCCGCGAGGACATGATCCGCCTCTACGGCTTCGCCGCCGATGTCGAGCGCGAGTGGTTTCGCCTGTTGATGACCGTGCAGGGGATCGGTGCCAAGGTGGCGCTGTCGGTGCTCGGTGTCCTGAAACCGTCCGAACTTGCCGACGCGATCGCCTTGCAGGACAAGGCGCAGATCGCGCGCGCGCCAGGCGTTGGGCCGAAGGTGGCTGCGCGTGTCGTCGCCGAACTCAAGGACAAGGCGCCGGCCTATGCGACCGCCGATCCCCAGGCGATCGCGCTGCAGGACGAGCTAGTATCGAAAAAGGCGCCGCTGCCGATCGCCGACGCCGTCTCGGCGCTCGTCAATCTGGGCTATCCCCAGGTCCAGGCCGGGATGGCCGTGGCGGCCGCCGCGCGCAATGTCGGCGATGGCGCCACGACCGAGCAACTGATCCGGCTCGGCCTCAAGGAACTCGCGCGGTGAGCGAGGGCCGGCCGATCGAGGCGCAGTCATCGGGCAAGCGGGAACTGTTCGAGATCACGCTCGGCGTCGTCCTGTTCGTGTTCGTCGGCCCGCTGCTGATCGGGCTGGTGCTGTTTCTCGGTGTGATCCTCTCGGCTGTGATCGGCAATGCGATCGATGCGCTGGCGCTCGGACGGCGCTTCGATCCGCAGACTTCGGTCGTTGTTGCGGCGGGGCTGATGCTGGTGCTGCTGCGGTTCGGCTGGTTGCTCGTCTATGGCGCGCTGCTCGCGCCGTCTGCAGCCGCGGGCGCCGTGCTTGCCGCCCGAAGGGTCGTGTTCGGGCCGGGCGGCTGGCGCTTCGCAGCAGCAACCGGGCTCGCTGTCGGGCTCATCGCCGATCTCGGCGTCGTCGGCTACGGCTACGGGCTGCTCGGGGCGACGCGAACCGCCGTCCTCGCCGGCTGGGTGGTGATCGGCAGCCTCGTTGCGACGCTCGCCTGCTGGCGCATGGCCGGCCTTGCACCGGCCGCGCGGCTCGCGTGATGAGCATGGCCGGCGTGGCGCCGGTCTGATAGGGACGAACCAAGGATATCGCGCGGCGCTCGCCGCCGGAGGAATGATGAGCGAAAGCCGATTGCTCGGCGGCGCCGAGCAGCAGGATGACGACGACCGCACGCTGCGGCCGAAGGTCCTGGCCGATTTCGTCGGCCAGGCCGCGGCGCGCGCCAATCTGTCTGTCTTCATCGAGGCGGCGCGGGCGCGGAAGGATGCGCTCGATCATGTGCTGTTCGTCGGCCCGCCCGGTCTCGGCAAGACGACGCTGGCGCAGATCGTCGCGCGCGAACTCGGCGTCAATTTCCGCGCCACCTCCGGTCCGGTCATCGCCAAGGCCGGCGATCTCGCGGCGCTTCTGACCAATCTCGAAGAGCGCGACGTGCTCTTCATCGACGAGATCCACCGTCTTTCGCCGCATGTGGAGGAAATCCTCTATCCGGCGATGGAGGACTATCAGCTCGACCTGATCATCGGCGAGGGCCCCGCGGCGCGCTCTGTCCGGATCGAACTTGCGAAATTCACGCTGATCGGCGCCACGACGCGGCTCGGTCTTTTGACGACGCCGCTGCGCGATCGCTTCGGCATTCCGGTGCGGCTGCAGTTCTATACCGTGGCCGAGCTCGAGCACATCGTCTCACGTGGCGCCCGGCTGATGGGCGTCTCGATGACCGAGGATGGCGCCAGCGAGATTGCGCGGCGCTCGCGCGGGACCCCGCGCATCGCGAGCCGGCTGCTGCGCCGGGTGCGTGATTTCGCCCATGTCGAGGGCGACGGCACGGTCACACGCGCCGTTGCCGACAAGGCGCTGCTCCGGCTTGAAGTCGACGCGATGGGGCTCGACCAGCTCGATCGGCGCTATCTCTCGACGATTGCGATGTCGTTTGGCGGCGGGCCTGTCGGCATCGAGACTATCGCGGCGGCGCTCGCCGAGCCGCGCGATGCGATCGAGGAGATCGTCGAGCCCTATCTGATCCAGCAGGGCATGGTGCAGCGGACGCCGCGCGGACGCGTGTTGACGGCACATGCCTTCGCGCATCTCGGGCTCGCCGCGCCAGCGCAGCCGCCATCGGTGATGCCCTTGTTCGAGGACGAACCGTGAGCGAACCCGACCAGCCCTTGTCCGGCCGGCATACGCCGGACGGCCATGTCCTGCCGATCCGGATCTATTTCGAGGACACGGATTTTTCCGGCGTCGTCTATCACGCCTCCTATGTCCGCTTCCTCGAACGTGGACGCACCGAATATGTCCGCCTGCTCGGCGTGCATCATTCGGCGCTCGATGCCGGCGAGACAGGCGAATCACTCGCCTTCGCCGTTCATCGGCTCGAGATCGAATATCGCCGCCCGGCGCGAATCGACGACGTGGTCGAGGTGGTCACGCGTCCCAAGGAAGTCCGCGGCGCCCGCATCATACTGTCGCAGCAGGTTCGGCGGGGCGGTGAGCGCCTCGTCGATGCCACCGTAACGGTTGTTTTGGTCAATCGCGCCGGCCGGCCCTGCCGTATTCCTGACAGTCTTGCAGAGCGCTTTGCTGCAGCGCCCAAATAAGAGTTGATTAACCATGCCGCGGCTATAAGAGAAGGCGCAGCAGCGGCCGGAACTCGTTGGAAACGCCCTCTTTTCGACAAATTTGAAGGCGAGACAGCCCAAGGGAATTATCGTCCGGCCCGCCGCTTGCAAGGACAAAGTTTCCAGGCGGGGATCAGCATCAGGGCCGGTCCCGACCTCGTGAATGCGAAGGCGCACGAGGGTCAACCCCGAGAGGTTCGAAGCGAATGAATCCGGCCGACGTGGGCCAGGCCGCACTCGACGCGCCTGCTGCTAGCCTGTCCCTCATCACGCTCTTCCTCAACGCGCATATCGTCGTGAAATGCGTCATGCTGGGGCTCGGCTTTGCTTCGATCTGGAGCTGGGCGATCATCGTCGACAAGGTCCTGCTCTACGGCCGCGTCCGCCGTCAGATCGACCGGTTCGAGAAGGTGTTCTGGTCCGGCCAGTCGCTTGAGGACCTCTATCGCTCGCTGTCCAGCCGGCCGGCCTCCGCCATGGCGGCGCTGTTTGTTGCGGCAATGCGGGAATGGAAACGCTCCTTCGAGGCCGGGGCCCGCTCGCCGATCGGCTTGCAGATGCGCATCGACCGCGTGCTCGACGTCACCATCTCAAGGGAAAGCGAACGGCTGGAAAGCCGGCTGCTGTTCCTCGCAACGGTCGGCTCGGCCGGCCCGTTCATCGGCCTGTTCGGGACGGTCTGGGGCATCATGACCTCGTTCCAGGCCATCGCCGCATCCAAGAACACGTCGCTCGCAGTTGTCGCGCCCGGTATCGCCGAGGCGCTGATGGCGACCGCCCTCGGCCTGATCGCCGCTATTCCCGCCGTCATCGCCTATAACAAGCTCGCCAGTTCCTCCGGCAAGATCACCAGTCGCCTCGAAGGTTTTGCCGACGAGTTCTCCGCGATCCTGTCGCGTCAGATCGACGAGAGGACCTGACATGGGCATGTCCGTCGGTGGATCGGGTGGGGGAGGCGGCCGCCGCGGTGGCGGACGTCGTCGCCGCCGTTCGACCGGGATCATGAGCGAGATCAACGTCACGCCCTTCGTTGACGTCATTCTCGTTCTGTTGATCATCTTCATGGTCTCGGCACCGATGCTGACCTCGGGTGTGCCGATCGACCTGCCCGAGAGCCAGGCGAAGCCGCTTTCGGCCGACAAGGACCCGATCTCCATCACCATCGATCCGAACGGCAAGATCTTCCTGCAGGACACGGAAATTCCGCTCGACGGGATCGTGCCGAAGCTGAAGGCGATCGCGACCACCGGCTATGACGAGCGCATTTTCGTGCGCGGCGACAAGACGAGCAATTACGGCGCGATCATGCAGGTCATGGGCCTGATCTCGAGCGCCGGCTACCGCAATATCGGGTTGGTCACGATCTCTACCCAGGGCGGCTGATCCGGATGCGCGCCGGACTTATCACCTCTGTCATCGCCCATTTGCTGATTCTGTGCTGGGGCCTCTTTGCGCTGCCCAACACCAAGCCGTTCGATACGACCACGGTCGAGGCCCTGCCGGTCGAACTGGTGCCGATGTCCGAGTTGACCAGCCTGCAGAAGGGCAAGAAGACGGCCGAGGTGAAGGACAAGCCCTCGCCCAACAAGCCGACCGAGAAGGACACGCCGAAGCCGGCGCCGATCCCGCCGCCGCCAAAGCCCACTCCGCCCTCGACGCCGCCGCCGCCGAAATCCGAGCCGACCCCGCCAGCCCCGAAGGCCGAGGCGACTCCGCCTGCGCCGCAGCCCGAGCCGCCGCCGCCGACCCCGGCGAAGCCTGCCGAGCCGCCGCCAGCGCCGACGCCTGACCCTGCACCCAAGCCGCCCGAGGCTGAGAAGGTCGCCGAGGCGCCGTCGCCGCCGCCCGCTCCGAAGCCGCGCACCAAGCCGACGCCGCCGAAGCCTGACCAGACCGCCGCCGTCACCAAGCCGGCGACGCCGACGCAGAGCACGAGCGATTCGAAGTTCGACCCGGACAAGATTTCGGCACTGCTCGACCGGCAGAAGCCGACCGGCAGCACCGCGGCGAGTGAGCAGCCGGAGAGCTTCGGCGCCGAGGAGGCGCGCAATCCGTCCGCCGTTATGACGCAGAGCGAACTCGACGCGCTGCGCTCGCAGGTTCAGCGCTGCTGGAATTTGCCCGTCGGCTGGACCAATCCGAGCGAAGTGACGGTGACGCTGCGCTTCAAGCTCAACCAGGACGGCACCGTCAACGGAACGCCGAGCATCGAACAGTATCCCGCCAGCAACTATGGCACCGTCGCCGCCGAAGGCGCGGTTCGTGCCGTGTTGCAATGCGGTCCCTATCAGCTTCCGGCGGAGAAATACGACCAGTGGAGCGAAGTCCAGATGCGGTTCAGCCCTCAGGGCTGACGCGTCTTCGTCACTGCACTGCCGTTATCTTCATGCATGACCGGCCCAAATCGAGACGTTCGGATCCAAGGAACCCCATCATGACGGTCCACGCTGCCGAAAGACGCGATGCCAACGGTCGCGATGTCGCGACGCGCACCGCCGAGCCGCTTCGCCTTCTCCGCTTGACGCTGGCCTGCCTCGGCCTTGCGGCGGTCGCGATCGGGGGCAGCCTCGCGACTGCGAACCGGGCGGAGGCGCTGATCAGCCTCGATGTGACGCAGGGCACGGTCCAGCCGTTGCCGATCGCCATCCCGAACTTCCTTGGCGGGGCGCCTGCCGATGCGCAGATTGCGGCTGATATTTCCGGAGTCGTCGCGGCCGACCTGAAGCGCTCCGGCCTGTTCCAGCCGCTCGATCCGGCCTCGTTCATCGAGAAGATTACGCGCGCCGACCAGACGCCGCGCTTCCAGGACTGGACCGTGATCAATGCACAGGCGCTGGTGACCGGCGCAGTGACGCGCGAGGCTGATGGCCGCCTGCGGGCGGAATTCCGCCTTTGGGACATCTATGCCGGGCAGCAGATGGCCGGGCAGCAGTTCTATACCAGCCCCGACAACTGGCGCCGTGTCGCCCATATCATCGCCGATGCCATCTATGAGCGCCTCACCGGCGACGGCGGCTATTTCGATACGCGGATCGTCTATGTCGACGAGAGCGGGCCGAAGGACAAGCGCGTCAAGCGCCTCGCGATCATGGACCAGGACGGCGCCAACGCGCGCGCGCTGACCCGGGGCAATGATCTCGTGCTGACGCCGCGGTTCAACCCGTCGTCGCAGGAAATCGTCTACATGTCCTATGGGCAGGATCAGCCCAGCGTCTACCTGCTGAATATCGAGACCGGGCAGCGTGAACTCGTCGGCAATTTTCCCGGCATGACCTTCGCGCCGCGCTTCGCGCCCGATGGTCAGAGCATCGTCATGAGCCTCGAAGACGAAGGCAACGCCAATATCTACCGTATGGACCTGCGTTCCAAGAAAACGACGCGGCTGACCAATTCGGCCTCGATCGACACCAGCCCTTCCTATTCGCCGGATGGATCGCGGATCACCTTCACGTCGGATCGCGGCGGCAGCCAGCAGATCTATGTGATGGGTGCCGACGGCTCCGCGCCGACGCGGATCTCGTTCGGCCAGGGCTCCTATTCGACGCCGGTCTGGTCGCCGCGCGGCGATCTCATCGCCTTCACGCGGCAATCCGCGAATGGCTTCGCCATCGGTGTCATGAAGCCGGATGGATCGGGCGAGCGCATCCTGACGGAAGGTTTCCACAATGAGGGGCCGACTTGGGCGCCGAACGGCCGCGTGCTGATGTTCTTCCGCGATACACCCGGCCCGACCGGTGGTCCGCAGCTCTGGTCGATCGACCTCACCGGCTACAATGAGCAACGCGTACCGACGGCAAACTTCGCCTCCGATCCGGCGTGGTCGCCCTTGATCAACTGAGGCAGCGCGCCTAGCCTGCGCGCCGCCCGACTTTCGACGGCCCCCGATGGATCGGCAACCGCGCCTTGCGCATTGCTGAAACGAGGTAGGCCAAGGCTTTCGCCGCGCGGCGTCGCGTAACGCGCAATCACTTAACCTTTGATCAACCCTGTCCGTGAACCCGCACTTAACCAAGCGGCGTTAAGAACCGGCTGGTCCGATCATGGTGGACAAGGAGTTTCTTTGATGATGGATATTCGATTGGTCTCGCACGGGGTGAAGCTCGTCGGGTTCCTGGGACTTGCCTTGATGCTTGCGGCCTGCGCCAACAAGCCGGGCGGCCCTGAAGGTGCTGGCGCCGGCGGCATCGGCTCGGCGACGCCGGGCAGCGCGCAGGACTTCGTCGTCAATGTCGGCGACCGCGTCTTCTTCGATACCGACCAGACCGACGTCTCGGCCCAGGGCCGCGTCACACTCGACAAGCAGGCCGCCTGGCTGCAGCGCTTCCCGCGCTACCAGGTGACGATCGAAGGCCATGCCGACGAGCGCGGCACGCGCGAATACAACATCGCGCTCGGCGCCCGCCGCGCCACCAACGTCAAGAACTACCTCGTTTCGCGCGGCATCAACCCGGCCCGCATCCGCACCATTTCCTATGGCAAGGAACGCCCGGTCGCGGTCTGCAACGACATCTCGTGCTGGTCGCAGAACCGTCGCGCGGTGACTGTGCTCAACAACGCCAACTAGCCCATTCGTCCACCATCGGATGGCGATTGGCGGCGGCCCCGGAAACGAGGCCGCCGCAATCGTTTCGGCCAGCGTCAAAATTTGGCCGAACTCAAAGGTCTTTGTGGCTGCAAAGGGACGCTCCGGCCCGGTGCGGCGATCCGTTCGGCTGGTTCCCTCCGTCCCGCGGATAGATCCATGAAGACACGCGACTTCCTGTTTGCCGCGGCGCTCGGTGCCATGGTTCTGGCCTCGACCGCTCCGGCAAATGCTGGCCTCTTCGATATCTTCAAGCGCGACCAGCAGGTGGCGCCGCCAACAGCTGTGGCGCCGACTCCTCCAGCCGGTGTCGGCGATGCCGGTTCCACGGGCGCAACCGGCTACACGAGCGATGCGCCGTCGCCCTCGAGCGAGGCCCAGGCGGCGATGCGGATGGACCGTATGGAGCAGCAGATGCGCCAGATGACGGGCCAGATCGAGGAGCTGACGTTCCAACTCGGCCAGTTGCAGGCGCAGATCCGATCCATGCAGCCCGGGTCTGGCCGCAAGACGGCCTCCGCTGCCCCCGCGCAGCAGCTGCGCCCCTCGGTCAACCCCGCAACTTCAGCAGATCCCATCGCCCGCGCGATCGGATCCTCCGCGCCGGCGGCTCCGGCTGCGGGTGGCACGGACCCGGCAGCCGCGGTCGCCGCCGCCCCGGGCGTGCAGCCGCGCAGCCTCGGCCAACTGCCGTCCACCGCCGCCGGCCAGCCGCTTGATCTGGCGACGCTCGCGACGCCGCCTCCGGCTGCAGCCGAGACGCCGGCCCCCTCGGGCGATTCGCGCAGCGACTATGATGCGGCGTACGACCTCGTCCTGAAGGGCGATTACGATGTGGCCGAAAATGCGTTCCAGCTCTTCCTCGCCAATTATCCGGGCGACCCGCTCGCGGCCGACGCGCAGTTCTGGATCGGCGAGAGCCTTTATCAGCGATCGAATTATCGTGGCGCGGCTGATGCCTTCCTGACCGGTTACCAGCTCTATCCGAAAAGCGGCAAGGCGCCGGACATGCTGCTGAAGCTCGGCCTTTCGCTGGTCGGGCTCGGCCAGCGCGAGGCGGCCTGCGGCACCTATGCCGAGATCCTCAAGAAATATCCGAAGGCGTCCAATGCGCTGATGCAGCGCGTCAAGACCGAACAGACCAGTGCCAGTTGCTGAGCCTGCCCTCGGCGGGGACCCCTCGGCGCTGTTCGATCGCTGGGCCGGCGAAAAGGCGATCGCCCTGGCGGTTTCCGGCGGGGCCGACTCGCTGGCGCTGATGCTGCTCGCCGCGCGCTGGCGTTCAGAGCTGAAAGACGGCCCGCGGCTGGTGGTGTTGTCGGTCGATCACGGGCTTCGGGCGGAAGCGGCCGCCGAGGTTGCGATGGTCTGCGCCGCAGCGGCTCGGCTCGGCCTTGCGTTCCGCCCGCTTGCGGCGATTTCATTCGCGCCGACTGCGGATATCGAGGCCGAGGCGCGGGCGATGCGCTACCGCCTTCTCTTCGCGGCCGCGCGGGAGGCGGGCGCTGGCGTGGTGATGACGGCCCACCATGCCGACGATCAGGCTGAGACGCTGCTGCTGCGGCTTGCCCGAGGCTCCGGCGTCTACGGCCTTGCGGCCATGGCGGTGGAGAGCGAGCGCGACGGTATCCGCCTTGCCCGGCCGCTGCTCGCTCTCGGTCGCGCAGCGCTCGCGGCCGTCGTTGCGGCTTCAAGCCTGTCGCCCGTCGCTGATCCGCACAACGCCGATCGCCGCTTTGCACGCGCACGGCTCCGCCCACTGATGCCGCTTCTCGCCGCTGAAGGGCTTGATACGGCACGGCTCACGGCGACCGCCGACCGGCTGCGCCGCGCTGCCTCTGCCATCGACGACTATGCCGACCGCCTGCTCGGCGCCGCCCATGTCGATGTCACCGGCGCGCTGCGCCTCGATGCGGCGTCATTTGCAGCCGAGCCGGAGGAGACGCGGCTCCGCGTCCTTGGCCGGATCCTGCGCGCCGTCGGCGGCGCCGACTATTCGCCCCGGCTCGACAGCCTCGTTCCGCTAGCTTCGGCGCTTTCGGAAGGCGAGGGGCCGGTTGCGGCGAGAACGCTCGCGGGCGTTACGACCGACCGGCGCAAGGGCGAGCTCCGTTTCCAGCGCGAAGCGGGTCGGAACGGATTGCCGGAAATCGACATTGCGGGCGCCTTCGACGGCGTCTGGGACGGGCGCTTCGCGGTGCGGATTGCGGCTTCCGGAGCGCCGCTGCGCCTTGCGGCTCTTGGAGAGGCAGGCCGGCGCTCGATCGGTCTTTGCCTGCCGGACGGGCTGCCGCGCGCAATCGCCGCAGCGCCGGCGCTCTATCGCGGAGACGCGTTGCTCGCCGCGCCCGCACTTGGGCTTTCAGCTTCGCCGGATGAGCAAATCAGCGTGGAGATGCGGCCGATCGTGGCGCTGCGGCTTCGCCACCGCACGCAAAACGACCCATCATGACGCGTCTCTCAACCATCCCGGCATTTTATGCATGGGCTATGCCGGAGCTTCACTTGGCTTCACAGCCCCATACACCTATCTTAATGCTCGACAAGCTGCGCCCCTTGCGCGGCTTCCCGCCCTTGAAGGGACTCTTATGAACGCGAATTTTCGCAACTTCGCCGTATGGGTCATTATCGGCCTGCTTCTGATCGCGCTCTTCAACCTGTTTCAAAACCCGGGTCCGCGCGCGGCTGGCCAGGACATCGCCTATTCGCAGTTCCTGAACGATGTCGATAGCGGGCGGGTGAAGAGCGTCGTGATCGCGGGCCAGCAGATCAGCGGCTCCTACACCGACAATAGCGGCTTCCAGACCTTTGCTCCCCAACAGGACGCTGACCTCGTCAAGCGCCTCGAGGCGAAGAGCGTCGCGATCTCGGCCAAGCCCCCGTCTGAGGCCGGTACCTCGCTGATCGGCGTGTTGATCTCGTGGTTCCCGATGTTCCTGATCCTTGCGGTCTGGATCTTCTTCATGCGCCAGATGCAGGGCGGGGCTGGCGGAAAGGCGATGGGCTTCGGCAAGTCGAAGGCCAAGCTTTTGACCGAGGCGCATGGCCGCGTCACCTTCGATGATGTCGCGGGTGTCGACGAGGCCAAGGAAGACCTGCAGGAGATCGTCGAGTTCCTGCGCGATCCGCAGAAGTATCAGCGGCTTGGCGGACGGATTCCGCGCGGCGTGCTGCTGGTCGGCCCGCCCGGTACGGGCAAGACGCTGACGGCGCGCGCCGTCGCCGGCGAAGCCAATGTGCCGTTCTTCACGATTTCCGGCTCCGACTTCGTCGAGATGTTCGTTGGTGTCGGCGCGAGCCGTGTGCGCGATATGTTCGAGCAGGCGAAGAAGAATGCGCCCTGCATCATCTTCATCGACGAAATCGACGCCGTGGGCCGCCATCGCGGTGCTGGCCTCGGCGGTGGCAATGACGAGCGCGAGCAGACGCTGAACCAGCTTCTGGTCGAGATGGATGGCTTCGAGCAGAACGAAGGCATCATCATCATCGCCGCGACCAACCGTCCGGACGTGCTGGACCCGGCGCTGCTGCGTCCGGGCCGTTTCGACCGGCAGGTCATGATCCCGAACCCCGACGTCAATGGCCGCGAGCGCATCCTGAAGGTGCATGCCCGCAAGGTGCCGATGTCGCCCGACGTCGATCTGAAGACGCTGGCGCGCGGCACGCCGGGCTTCTCGGGCGCCGATTTGATGAACCTCGTCAACGAGGCGGCGCTGCTGGCGGCTAGGCGCAACAAGCGCATGGTCACCATGGCCGAGTTCGAGGATGCCAAGGACAAGGTTATGATGGGCGCGGAGCGCAAGTCGCTCGCGATGACGGCCGAGGAGAAGCGGAACACCGCCTATCACGAGGCTGGACACGCAACGATCGCGCTATTGCTCTCCTCGACGATCGACCCGATCCACAAGGCAACGATCATTCCGCGAGGGCGTGCGCTCGGCATGGTGATGACGCTGCCAGAATCGGATCGCTACAACTGGACCTATGAGAAGGCGATCTCGCGTCTGGTCATGCTGTTTGGCGGCCGTGAGGCTGAGATCCTGACCTTTGGTCCGGAGAAGGTCACGACGGGCGCTGCAGGCGACATCCAGATGGCGACGAGCCTTGCCCGCTCGATGGTCATGGAATGGGGCATGTCGGAGCGGCTCGGCCGTGTCCGCTATCGCCCCAACGAGCAGGAGGTTTTCCTCGGTCACTCGGTCACCCAGTCGAGCAACATGTCCGACGAGACGGCCAAGATCATCGATGAGGAAGTCCGCAAGCTGATCGAGCATGGCGAGAGCGAGGCACGGCGTCTCATCACCGAGAACCGCGACCAGTTCATCGCCATTGCCGAGGCGCTGCTCGAATATGAAACGCTGACGGGCGACGAGATCCGTGGCCTTCTGGCCGGCAAGGCGCCGATCCGCGACAGTGGCGACGACACGCCACCTTCGCGCCCCTCGGTGGTGCCGTCGACGCGTGGCCCGCGTCCGAAGGATAGCGGTCTCGAGCCGCAGCCCCAGGCGTGATCCACGCTTCCAGAAAGTGCTAAAAACAAAAAGGGCGGGGTCGACGGACCCCGCCCTTTTTGCTGGTTGCTCTGCTGAGCGGCAGTGTCCCGGGCGGCCGTCCACTCAGTTGGGTGCCAGCCGAGACCTCCGTTGCTTGAGGCCGTTCAAACGGCGTTGGGACGCAGGATGGCCGCGCTCGTGGTGATCTCGGCGCTGTAGATGGTGCGAAGATACTCCAGCGCCTCCTCCTGGTTCACGCCTTCGAAGGCGCAAACCGCGTCAGCGGGGATTTCGATGCGATAGCCGCGGATGAATGCGCCATAGCTCGAATGGCGCACGCAGCAATGCGTGTGCTGTCCAGCGATCACGACGCTCGTCACGCCATAGCGCCTCAGGATCTCGTCGAGGCCAGTCTCGTCGAAGGCGCCGTAGAAACGTTTGGGCGATACGATCTCGCGTTCGATCCCGATCGGGCGGAGTGCGTCGATGACCTCGGCCCCTTCGGTTCCTGCCATGGCGTGCCGCCCCCAGATGGCGATCTCGCCGTCATCGGCGCGGTGGGCGTCGTTCGAATAGACGACGAGCCAGTCCGGGTCGTTCCGGGCATGGGCGATCAGGTCCGCGATCGCGGGGACGATCCTCGCTGCGTGCGCCTCGTTGGCGAGGACGCCATTGTAGAAGTCGTTCAGCATGTCGACGACGATCAGAGCTTTCATATCCAATTCCGATTCCGGTGGTCGTGGCGGCGGCAAGGCGTGGCATCGGTCCGGCAAGGATGAAAGACACTTTATGTGAAGCGTGGAAAAGTTCGGGAGCCGAACCAATAACGTGTGTGTCAGAGCTGATAGTCTTGCCAAATCTGTACCTTATGGACAAATTTTCTGGACAATCAGCGACGGATTGCGTTGTCTTTCGGTTCGTGCCCTGAGAGCCAGCCTTAACAAACGCTCATCAATTTTGAACGGTTTCGGGATAATCATCGGAGTATGAAAAGCCGCGCGACGGCTGGAACGGACCTCGACATGGCACGCAAGCTCTTCGGTACTGACGGCATTCGCGGCAAGGCGAATTCCTTTCCGATCACGCCGCAAATGGCATTGCAGGTGGGTATCGCCGCGGGCCTCGCCTTCCGCAACGGCTCCCATCGCCACCGCGTCGTCATCGGCAAGGACACGCGCCTCTCCGGCTATATGATCGAACCTGCGCTGACCGCTGGCTTTACGGCGGCAGGCATGGACGTGTTTCTGCTCGGCCCGATGCCGACACCGGCTGTGGCGATGCTGACGCGTTCGCTGCGCGCCGACCTCGGCGTGATGATCTCCGCCTCACACAATCCCTTCGAGGACAACGGCATCAAGCTGTTTGGACCCGATGGATACAAGCTGTCGGACGAGGCCGAGATGACGATCGAGGCGCTGATCGAGGAGGATCTCTCCCCCCGGCTCGCCACCTCGTCGGAGCTCGGCCGCGCCCGCCGGATCGACGGCATGCGTGACCGCTATATCGAGTTCGCCAAGCGGACCATGCCGAAGAACTACGACCTGACCGGGCTCCGGATCGTCATCGATTGCGCCAACGGCGCTGCCTACAGGGTCGCCCCTGAAGCGCTGTGGGAGCTTGGCGCCGAGGTGATCTCGATCGGTGTCGAGCCGGATGGCTTCAACATCAACCGCGATGTCGGTTCGACGGCGCCCGATGCGCTCCGGCGCAAGGTGCATGAAGTGCGCGCCGATATCGGCATCGCGCTCGACGGCGATGCCGACCGCGTCATCATCGTCGACGAGCGCGGCGAGGTGGTCGATGGCGACCAGTTGATGGCGGTCGTCGCTGCGTCCTGGGCGGAGGCGGGACGTCTTTCGCGGCCCGGCATCGTCGCGACCATCATGTCCAATCTCGGCCTTGAACGCTATCTCGGCGGCATCGGCCTCTCGCTGGACCGTACCAAAGTCGGCGACCGCTATGTCGTCGAGCATATGCGCGGCCATGGCTTCAATGTCGGCGGAGAGCAGTCAGGCCATCTGATCCTGTCGGATTTCTCGACCACCGGCGACGGCCTCGTCTCGGCGCTGCAGATCCTTGCCGTGGTCCGTCAGACCGGTAAGCCGGTCAGCGAGGTCTGCCGTCGGTTCGAGCCGGTGCCGCAGATCCTCAAGAATGTCCGCTTCGGCGGCGGCAAGCCGCTGGAGAGCGCCAGCGTCATCGCGGCGATCGCCGAAGGCGAGGCGCGCCTCGTCGGCTCCGGCCGGCTCGTCATCCGCCCGTCCGGCACCGAGCCGCTGATCCGGGTGATGGCCGAGGGCGATGATGAAAGCGTGGTCACCTCCGTCGTCGACGACATCTGCGTCGCCTTGAGGCAGGTCGCGGCGTAGGGGCGGCCGGTTGGCGGGGGAGCCGGCTGGGGCGCTCCTTTCACCTCTCCCATGGGGAGAGGTCGGACCAACGGTCCGGGTGAGGGGCGTGACCTCTCAGGTGACTCCGTAAACCCTCACCCGCCGCGCCTTCAGCGCGTCGACCTCTCCCTCAGGGAGAGGTGAAGGAAGTCGGCCCGAGTCTGCGATGCAATCGGCGTCAGCTCCTGTGTCGGCTAAACCTTCTCAAAAACTCGGCGGCGTGCAGGCGGAGACGAGTTCCAGTTCGCCCTCGCCGATATTGCGGAAGGCGTGAGGCCGGCGGCTGTCGAAGAAATACGCATCGCCCGGCCCAAGTTCGTACCGCACGCCCGCAACCTCCAGCAGCATGCGACCGCGGATGACGAGGCCCGCTTCCTCGCCCTGATGCGAGAGCATCGCCTTGCCACTCTCCGCGCCAGGGCGATAGCGCTCGTGGATCATCTGCAGCGAACGGCCTTCGAGATTGCCGCCGACCTGGCGAAAGGAAATCGGCCCGCCGGCGATTTCCTTCAGCTCGGCAGCGCGGAAGACGACCTGTTCGCGGTCGCCCGGCGGACCGGCGAAGAACTCGCCAAGACTGATGGGAATGCCTGAGAGGATCTGGCGCAGGCCCGAGACCGAGGGGCTGACGCGATTGGCTTCGACCATCGAGACGGTCGCGTTGGAAACGCCGGCGCGCTTGGCCAGCGCCCGCTGCGACAGACCCTCGCGCAGGCGCAGATCGCGCAGCCTCGCGCCGACATCGATTTCGAACCCGGCCTCGTTCATGTGTTCAATATATAGAACAGTCTTAACGGCGGCAACGAATTGACCAGTGGTTTTGGGGGGCATACGTTCATGAAAATGACCGGTCGAACCCGTCCGTCCGGCAGCCCGGAGAGCTCCCCACCATGACCGCCCCGCTTCGCCCGAACAATCTTGAAGCCTTCTGGATGCCGTTCACGGCCAATCGGCAGTTCAAGCAGTCGCCGCGCATGCTCGTCGCAGCGAATGGCATGCACTACACCTCCGAAGACGGCCGTCAGATCCTTGACGGCACGGCCGGGCTCTGGTGCGTCAATGCCGGCCATGGCCGCAAGAAGATCGTTGAGGCGGTCGCGAACCAGGTCGCGGAACTCGACTATGCGCCGGCCTTTCAGATGGGGCATCCCAAGGCCTTCGAGCTGGCTTCGCGCCTCGCCCACATGCTGCCTGCGCCGCTCGACCATGTCTTCTTCACCAATTCCGGTTCTGAAGCGGTGGACACCGCTCTGAAGATCGCGCTCGCCTATCAGCGTGCCCGCGGCAAGGGCACGAAATATCGCCTGCTCGGCCGCGAGCGTGGTTATCATGGCGTCGGCTTCGGCGGCATTTCGGTGGGCGGCATCTCCGGCAACCGCAAGACCTTCGGCACCATGCTGACCGGCGTCGATCATATTCGCCACACGCATGATCTGGAGCGCAACGCCTTCACGCGCGGCGTGCCGGAATATGGCGCCGAGTTTGCCGACGAGCTTGAGCGCGTCATCGCCCTTCACGATGCCTCGAACATCGCCGCGCTGATCGTCGAGCCTGTCGCGGGTTCGACCGGCGTCCTGATCCCGCCGAAGGGCTATCTCAAGCGCCTGCGCGAAATCTGCGACAAGCACGACATCCTGCTGATCTTCGACGAGGTCATCACCGGCTTCGGACGCGTTGGCACGCCCTTCGCGCTCGATTATTTCGGCGTCGTGCCGGACATGGTCTGCGTGGCCAAGGGCATCACCTCGGGCGTCGTCCCGATGGGCGCGGTCTTTGCCGGCAGCCATATCTATGATGCCTTCATGGATGCGCCCGAGAACACGATCGAGCTCTTCCATGGCTACACCTATTCAGCCCATCCGGTCGCTTGCGCTGCGGCGCTGGCAACGCTCGATGTCTATGAGGAAGAGGGCCTTCTGACGCGCGCGGCGGACCTTGCCTCCTATTGGGAGGATGGTCTCCATTCGCTGAAGGGCCTGCCGCATGTCATCGACATCCGCAATCTCGGCCTTATCGGCGCGATCGAGCTGGAATCGATCCCCGGCGCTCCGACAAAGCGGGCTTTCCAGGTGTTCCTGAAGGCGTTCGAAAGCAATCTGATGATCCGCACGACGGGCGACATCATCGCGCTTTCGCCGCCTTTGATCATCGAGAAGTCGCATATCGACCAGATCTTCGAGACGCTCGGGCGCATCCTGAAGCAGGTCGACTGAGAAGAAGGGGAGGAGCGCAGCATGGACAGGATCGCCAATCTCGTCGGCGGCAAGAAGCAGCCGTCGAGCTCAAGCCGCACGGCGCCGATCTTCAACCCGGCGACCGGCGAGCAAACTGCCGTGTTGCCGCTCTCGACCGCGGCGGAGCTGGATGCCGCGGTTGCCGTCGCCAAGGCGGCGCTGCCGGCCTGGGCCGACATGCCGCCCCTGAAGCGGGCGCGGGTGATGTTCCGCTTCAAGGACCTCCTGGAGCAGAACGCCGACGCCATCGCGCGGGCGATCTCTGCCGAGCATGGCAAGACGCATGACGACGCGCTTGGCGAGGTGCAACGCGGGCTTGAAGTCGTCGAGTTCGCCTGCGGCATCCCGCATCTGCTCAAGGGCGAATATTCGAAGAATGTCGGCCCTTCGATCGACACCTATTCCGATCGCCAGCCGCTCGGCGTCGTTGCCGGCATCACGCCGTTCAACTTCCCCTGCATGGTGCCGCTCTGGATGTATCCGGTCGCGATCGCGGCCGGCAATTGCTTCATCCTGAAGCCTTCGGAGAAGGATCCGGGCGCGGCGATACTGGTCGCCGAACTGCTGCATGAGGCGGGGCTTCCGCCCGGCGTGCTCAATGTCGTGCATGGCGACAAGGAGATCGTCGACGCCATCCTCCATCATCCCGACATCAAGGCGGTGAGCTTCGTTGGCTCGACGCCGATCGCTTCCTATGTCTATGCAACCGGCACGGCGGCCGGGAAGCGCGTCCAGGCGCTTGGCGGCGCCAAGAACCACATGGTCATCATGCCGGACGCCGATCTCGACAAGGCGGCGGATGCGCTGATGGGCGCCGGCTATGGCTCGGCCGGCGAGCGCTGCATGGCGGTTTCGGTGGCGGTTCCGATCGGCCAGAAGACCGCCGATGCGCTGATCGAGGCATTGGCGCCGCGCGTCCGCGCGCTCAAGATCGGCCCCGCCACCGACCGCGAGGCCGAGATGGGGCCGCTGGTCACAAGGCAGCATCTCGAGAAGGTCGGTGCCTATATCGACAAGGGCGTCGCCGAGGGCGCCAAGCTCGTCGTCGACGGCCGCGGCTTCTCGCTGCAGGGCTATGAGGGCGGCTATTTCATCGGTGGCACGCTTTTTGATCATGTGGACAAGGAAATGACGATCTACCGCGAGGAGATCTTCGGTCCAGTCCTCTCGGTGCTGCGCGCCGGGTCCTATGATGAGGCAGTGAAGCTGATCAATGCCCATGAATTCGGCAACGGCACCGCGATCTTCACCCGCGACGGAGATGCGGCGCGCTCCTTTGCCGACAAGATCGAGGCCGGCATGGTCGGCATCAACGTGCCGATCCCGGTTCCTGTTGCGTATCATTCCTTCGGCGGCTGGAAGCGGTCGATTTTCGGCGACCACGCCATCTACGGGCCCGAGGGCGTCCGCTTCTACACGCGGATCAAGACCGTCACGTCGCGCTGGCCTGACGGCATCAAGTCGGGCGCGGTGTTCAACTTCCCGACAATGTGAGGCCTTTGAACGAGGCGCCGCCTGAGTCTACTCTCGACGTCATCTCCGGGCTTGACCCCCGGGGATCCAGGCTCTCAGTCATCGAGGGACGTCTGGATTGCCGGGCCAAGCCCGGCAAATGACACGCTTTTGACTGTCATCGAAGGACCAGAACGACATGACCGCGCCGACCGATAACCTCCGCATCAATGGCGAGCGCCTTTGGGACAGCCTGATGGAGATGGCGAAGATCGGCCCCGGGCTTCGCGGTGGCAATAATCGCCAGACGCTGACGGATGCCGATGGCGAGGGGCGCACTCTGTTCAAGACATGGTGCGACGCGGCCGGCCTCAGCATGGGCGTCGACAAGATGGGTACGATGTTCATGACGCGGCCGGGCACCGATCCGGCGGCGCTGCCCGTCTATGTCGGGTCGCATCTCGATACTCAGCCGACCGGCGGCAAGTTTGACGGCGTCCTCGGCGTTCTCTCGGCGCTCGAAGTCGTGCGCAGCCTCAACGATCTCGGCATCAAGACGAAACATCCGATCGTTGTGACCAACTGGGCCAACGAAGAGGGCGCGCGTTTCGCCCCGGCCATGCTGGCCTCGGGCGTGTTCGCCGGCCAGATGACGCTCGATTACGCCTATGGCCGCAAGGACCCCGAGGGCAAGACCTATGGCGAGGAGCTGAAGCGGATCGGCTGGCTCGGCGAGGAAGAGGTCGGCGACCGCAAGATGCACGCCTATCTCGAATATCATATCGAGCAGGGGCCGATCCTCGAGGCTGAGGAGAAGCAGATCGGCGTCGTCACGCACTGCCAGGGCCTCTGGTGGCTGGAAGTGACGCTGACCGGCAAGGAAGCGCATACCGGCTCGACGCCGATGGCGATGCGCGTCAATGCCGGGCTCGCCATGGCCCGGATCATCGAGATGGTGCAGGGCGTGGCGATGGACAGCCAGCCGGGCGCCGTCGGCGGCGTCGGCCAGGTGTTTTTCTCGCCCAATTCCCGCAATGTCCTTCCCGGTACGGTCGTGTTCACGATCGATATCCGCAGCCCCGATCAGAGCAAGCTCGACGGCATGCGTGCCCGCATCGAGGAAGCGGCGCCTTTGATTGCTGCCGAGCTCGGCGTTGGCTGCTCGATCGAGCCGGTTGGCCATTTCGATCCCGTCACCTTCGATCCGACGCTGGTTGCGCGCGTGCGCAGCGCCGCCGAGAGGCTCGGCTACAGCCACATGGACATCATTTCCGGCGCGGGCCACGACGCCTGCTGGGCCGCCAAGGTCGCCCCGGCGACCATGGTCATGTGCCCCTGCGTCGACGGGCTCTCGCACAACGAAGACGAAACCATCACACCTGAATGGGCATCAGCCGGGGCGGACGTGCTTTTGCACGCCGTGCTCGAGACGGCCGAGATAGTTGCATGAGCATAGCCATCAAAGAGGTTGTTGAACTTTACGACTTCTCAATCCGAGTATTCAAGGACATCAAGAACATCGTTCTTCGTAAAAAGAATGAAAAATTCAAAATATATGGACGAATGTTCAATACAATTCAGTACATTCACTACGATTACACTAAGATGATACTGGATCTTCATGGTGGGCTTATTAAGAAAGATGACTTAAGAGCCTTAAAGGGTGCCAAGTCGCGGTTCTTGCAAGCCAGACTTAAATTAGCTCCGACTAGATCTGTACACAAGTCGGAAGCTAAACAATACTTGGAAAGCTCTACCGATCTGGTCGAGGCCAGATACTTATTTTCTGTTTTCTTGTTTCTGTACTATCATGATAGTGCGAATGAGAATATTCAAAATATGACGGCGCTGGATCTTAATTTATACTTGGCTCTCATAGATGATCGTGGTGGTGACGGATCCCTTGATTCGTCGTCGTCATCCCTATGGTCGCAGATCCAGGATGACGACGACAGAGAATCGATAATTAAAAAAGCATTATCGATGAAAGATTGCTTGGATAGAAGATATTCTATGGTGAGCACGTGTTATCACGATCTTGAAAGTCATTGGAGATATGGGAGTCCCGCCATAAAAGGTGGTGTGGATAGTCTTTTAGGTTGTATCGGCGTGTCTGAGAAGAAAGTAATAAGAGAAGAGTACTTATCACTTGGGCAAGAAGATAGGGATGATGGTTCTGCTCTGACGGGCCAATTTTGATTTTTTGCCGGGAAGGATGAAGACATGTCGACGGTGATCAAGGGCGGCACGATCGTGGCCGCGGACCGCAGCTATGAGGCGGATATCCTCATCGAGGGCGAGACGATCAAGGCGATCGGACCCGATCTCAAGGGCGATACGGTGCTGGATGCGTCGGGCGCCTATGTGATGCCGGGCGGCATCGATCCACACACCCATCTCGAAATGCCCTTCATGGGCACGACGGCGGCCGAAACTTGGGAAAGCGGCACTTTCGCCGCGCTTTCGGGCGGCACGACCATGGTCGTCGATTTCGTTATTCCCGGCGCTGACGGCATGGTCGCCGCCTTCGACGCCTGGGCCGAGCGTTCGGCGCGGCAGGCGTCCGGCGACTATTCCTTCCACATGGCCGTCACCGGCTGGTCGGAGCAGCATTTCGACGAGATGGCCAAGGTGGTGGCGCGCGGCGTCAACACCTTCAAGCATTTCATGGCCTACAAGGGCGCGCTGATGGTGAACGACGACGAGATGTTCGCGTCGTTCCAGCGCTGCGCCGCGCTCGGCGCGCTGCCGCTCGTCCATGCCGAGAATGGCGATATCGTTGCCGCGCTGCAGCAGAAATATATGGCTGAGGGCCGTCCAGGCCCGGAGAGCCATGCCTTCTCGCGGCCGCCCGAGGTCGAAGGCGAGGCCACCAACCGCGCCATCATGATCGCTGATGCTGCCGGTGTGCCTGTCTATATCGTGCACACCTCGTGCGAGCAGGCTCATGAGGCGATCCGCCGGGCTCGGCAGAAGGGCATGCGCGTCTACGGCGAGCCGCTGATCCAGCATCTCGTGCTCGACGAGCGCGAATATTTCAACAAGGACTGGGAGTATTCCGCGCAGCGCGTGATGAGCCCGCCCTTCCGCGATAAGAGCCATCAGGACAGCCTCTGGGCGGGTCTTGCCGCCGGCTCGCTGCAGGTGGTCGCGACTGACCATGCGGCCTTCACCACGGCGCAGAAGCGCTTTGGCCTGACCGACTTCACCAAGATCCCGAACGGCACCGGCGGTCTCGAAGACCGCATGCCGGTGCTGTGGACGCGCGGCGTCGAGACCGGCCGGCTGACACCGAACGAGTTCGTCGCGGTCACATCGACCAATATCGCGCAGATCCTCAACATCTATCCGCGCAAGGGTGCGATCCTGCCCGGCTCCGACGCAGATCTCGTCGTCTGGGACCCGACACTGACCAAGACCATCTCGGCCGCAAACCAGAAGTCGATCATCGATTACAATGTGTTCGAGGGCATCGCCGTGAAGGGCCTGCCGCGCTACACGCTGTCGCGCGGCGACGTCGTCTGGTCGGACGGGCAGAATTCCGGACCGCAGCCGGGCCGTGGCAAGTTTATCCCGCGCAAGGCGTTCCCGGCCGTCAATACGGCGCTGTCGAAGTGGAAGGAAATCACCGCGCCGCGCTCGGTGACCCGCTCGCCCGAACATATGCCGATCGGCGTCTGAGGGCTTGATGACCGGGGAGGGGAATCAAGACCTGAAGCAGGCGGCGCCGGCGATCGCGATCGCCGGCCTGTCGCTTGTCTTCACCACCGATGATGGGCCGGTGCAGGCGCTGTCCGATATCGACCTGACGGTTGAGCGGGGCGAGTTCGTCTCGTTTATCGGCCCATCCGGCTGTGGCAAGACCACGCTGCTCCGGGTGATCGCCGATCTTGAACAGCCAACCGGCGGCTCGATCACGGTCAATGGCGTCTCGCCGGAGGATGCGCGCCTCGCGCGGGCCTATGGCTATGTCTTTCAGGCGGCGGCGCTTTATCCCTGGAGGACGATCGCCAAGAATGTCGCGCTGCCGCTGGAGATCATGGGCCTTGGCAAGGCCGAGCGGGAGAAGCGTGTCGCTGACAATCTCGCCCTCGTCGATCTCGCCGGCTTCGAGCGGAAATATCCCTGGCAGCTTTCCGGCGGCATGCAGCAGCGCGCCTCGATCGCCCGCGCGCTGGCTGTCGAGCCCGACCTCCTTTTGATGGACGAGCCGTTCGGCGCGCTCGACGAAATTGTTCGTGATCATCTCAACGAGAAACTGCTCCGCCTCTGGGACAGGACGCAGAAGACGGTCGTCTTCGTCACCCATTCGATCCCCGAGGCGGTGTTCCTCTCGACCAAGATCGTGGTGATGTCGCCGCGTCCCGGCCGCGTCACCGACATCATCACCTGCGGCTTTCCGCGCGACCGCACGCTCGACATTCGCGAGACGCCCGAATTCCTCGCCATCGCCGCGCGCGTTCGCGCCGGGCTCAGGGCAGGGCACTCCTATGAGGACTGAGGTGGGAGGTAGTGCGCCCCCTCTCCATCTCTCCCCCACAAGGGGGGAGAGGGCAGATCGGAGCCTTCATCGGGGTGGTGCCGAGGCGCCTTCTGCCCCCTCTCCCGCACGGCGGGGGAGGGTGGGGGAAGGGGCTTCGCAGGGCGGATGGCCGCGATGACGAGCCTCGCCACCACCCCCCGAAAGATCGCAAAGCCACCGGGGCGCCTCGTCCCGGTGCTGACCGTGACGCTGGCGCTGCTCGCGCTCTGGTATATCGGCGCCTACTTCATGAATGCGAGCCTCGCCCGTGATGCCCTCGCGCGGGCCGGCAAGCAGCCGACGGCGCAGGAACTCTTCATCGCGACCTATCAGATGGAGCGGCCGCTGCTGCCGGCGCCGCACCAGATCGTGCAGGAGCTTTGGAAATCGACGGCGCTGACGCCCGTCACCTCCAAGAAGAGCCTTGTCTACCATTCCTGGGTGACGCTCTCGGCGACGCTGGCCGGTTTCCTCTCGGGCGCGCTGCTGGGGCTGATCCTCGCGGCTGCGATCGTGCACGTGCCATCGCTCGATCGCAGCCTGATGCCCTGGGTCATCGCCTCGCAGACGATCCCGATCGTCGCCATCGCGCCGATGATCGTGGTGGTCGGCTATAATCTCATGAACGGGCAGATGGGCTTCTCGACCGATGCGTCGCGCTTCATCGCAAAGGCGCTGATCTCGACCTATCTCTCCTTCTTCCCGATCACCGTCGGTTTGGTGAAGGGGCTGCGCTCGCCCGACACGATCTTCGTCGACCTGATGCGGACCTATTCCGCCAATCGCTGGCAAGCCTTCTGGAAGCTCAGGATGCCGGCGGCGCTGCCGTTCCTGTTTGCCTCGATGCAGGTCGCCATCGCCATCAGCCTTGTCGGCGCGATCGTCGGCGAATTGCCGACCGGCGCCTCGGCGGGCATCGGCGCGCGGCTGCTCGCCGGTTCCTACTACGGACAGACGGTGCAGATTTGGTCGGCGCTGGTCGCAGCCTCCGTGCTCGCGGCGCTGCTCGTCTGGATGGTCAGTCTCGGCGGCACCGCGGTGGTCAAGCGCATGGGGCTCGCGCGATGAGCCGCGTCCGCGGATCCGTGCTGCCTTGGCTCGCGCTTGTCGGCCTGATCGGTGCGGCAGTGCTGCCTATCGATGCGGTCGAGCCGGCGATCCGGCTCGCGAGCCTTGGCGCGCAGGGATGGACACTCCTCGTCGCCATGGCAGCGGCCATTCTTGCCGCGATTCTTGCGCGCCGCAGTCTTGTCGCGGTGTTGCTGCTCGCTCTGGCGGCGCATGGCGGCGCGGCGATGGCGATCGGCCTCGCCCCTGCGATCGGCGGACATTCCGGCAGCGGCTATTGGGCGCTGGTCGTCACCTCCTGGCTGCTCGCCTGGGCGCTCGTCAGCGAACTCTCCGAATGGCCGCGCCAGCGCGGGCTCCGGGGGCTGCCGCTGTCGCTGCTGATCCCGCTGCTGTTCGGGCTCTGGCTGCTCATCCTTTGGCAGATCATCGTCGTCGCCTTCGCGGTGCCGTTCGTGCTGATCCCGCCGCCTTCGGCAATCGGGGCGCGCATTGTCGGCTCCATCCCGATCCTCGCCGCCGATTTCCGCCAGACTTTCCTCAAATCCGTCGTCGCCGGCTATGCGATCGGCTGCGGCGCCGGCTTCCTCGTCGCCATCCTCGTCGATCGGATCGGCTTCCTGAAACGTGGCCTGCTGCCGATCGGCAATCTTGTCTCGGCGCTGCCGATGGTCGGCATCGCGCCGATCATGGTGATGTGGTTCGGCTTCGACTGGCCGTCCAAGGCAGCGGTGGTCGTGGTCTCGACCTTCTTTCCGATGCTGGTGAACACCGTGACGGGACTCTCTGCTTCTCAGCCGATCAGCCGTGATCTGATGCGCACCTATGCTTCGAGCTATTGGCAGACATTGTTCAAGCTTCGCCTGCCGGAGGCGATGCCGTTCGTCTTCAACGCGCTCAAGATCAATTCGACTCTCGCGCTGATCGCAGCCATTGTAGCGGAGTTCTTCGGCACGCCGATCGTGGGCATGGGCTTCCGCATCTCAACCGAAGTCGGACGCATGAACATCGACATGGTGTGGGCAGAAATCGCGGTGGCGGCGTTGGCCGGTTCCGCGTTCTACGGCGCGGTGGCGCTCATCGAGCGCGCCGCGACGTTCTGGCATCCGTCCTTCCGCACCTAGGGACGGAAACGAAAATCGTGAAAACCCGACGGAGGGGTCAATGAAGAAGTGGATGATGGGCGCGATCGCAGCCGCAACCGGCCTGGCGATGAGCGGACCGGCTTTCGCGGCCGACCCGCTGACCCTGCAACTGAAATGGGTCACGCAGGCCCAGTTTGCCGGCTATCTCGTCGCCAAGGCCAAGGGCTTCTATGACGCCGAGGGCCTCGACGTCACGATCAAGCCGGGCGGCCCCGACATTTCGCCGGTTCAGGTGATTGCCGCCGGTGGCGCCGATGTGATCGTCGACTGGATGGCCGATGCGCTCGCCTCGCGCGAAAAGGGCGTCAAGCTCGTCAATATCGCGCAGCCTTACAAGAGTTCCGGCCTGCTTCTCGTCTGCCGCAAGGACACCGGCATCACCTCGCCGGCCGACTTCAAGGGCAAGACGCTGGGCGTCTGGTTCTATGGCAATGAATATCCGTTCATGGCCTGGATGAACAAGCTCGGCTACAAGACCGATGGCGGCGCCAATGGCGTCACGGTGCTGAAGCAGGCCTTCAACGTCGATCCGATCGTCCAGAAGCAGGCCGACTGCATCTCGGCCATGACCTATAATGAATATGGTCAGATCCTTGATGCCGGCCTCAAGGCTGAAGACCTCGTCGTCTTCAATTATCGCGACGAGAACGTTGGCATGCTCGAAGACGGGCTCTATGCGCTCGAAGGCAAGCTCTCCGACCCCGCTTATGTCGACAAGCTCGCCCGTTTCGTGAAGGCCTCCGAGAAGGGCTGGGACTATGCCCGCGCCAATCCGGATGAGGCGGCGCAGATCACCGTCGATGCCGACGAATCGGGTTCGCAGAGCCTCGATCATCAGAAATACATGATCGGTCAGGTGAACAAGCTCACCGCCGGTACCACCGGCGCGCTCGACCCGGCCGATTACAAGCAGACGGTCCAGACCATGCTGTCGGCCGGCGGCGTGATCTCCAAGGAGCCGGATGCTGCGGCGACCACCACCGCGGTCACCGACAAGGCCGGGCTCAAGTAAGCTTCGCCGAGGTTGTTATTTCATCGGATCGGGCGCCTTCGGGCGCCCGATTTCGTTTGGTGCGGTGGCTAGCGAGAGGGTGCTTGAGGGGACCGAGCCTTCTTTCACCTCTCCCTGAGGGAGAGGTCGACGGCGAAGCCGGCGGGTGAGGGTTTACGGTCTCTCCGGCCCGGTCGCGCCCTTCACCCGGCCCTGCGGGCCGACCTCTCCCGTTGGGAGAGGTGAAGGAAGCCCCCTCACACGATGTTCTTCTCGATCAGCGGCCGGCCGTCGAGGATGCGTTCATAGCCGAGCGGGGCGAGGTCGAGGCTCGTATAGCGGCCGTCGATGACGAGCTCGGCGAGGCCGCGGCCGACGCCAGGTGCCTGTTGCAGGCCGTGGCCGGAAAAGCCGTTGGCGATCAATAGATTGTCGAAGAGTGGCAAGCGGCCGACGATGGCGTTGTGGTCGAAGAGGTTCATGTCGTAATGCCCGGCCCAGGAGCGTGCTGGGCGGATCGCCTCGAAAGCCGGAACGCGGGTCGCGAGAACAGGCCAGATCATCTCCTCGAACAGCGCGTGGTCGACCTCGAAATCTTCAGCGAGCGGATCATTGTGTGCCTCCGGCGCCGAGCCGCAGAGAAAGAGCTCGCCTTCCGGGCGGCAATAGACGCCCGATGGGTCGATCAGCATCGGAAATCCCGGCAGCTTCTCGCGGCAGGCGAAGGTGAAAATGCAGCGCTTGCGCGCTTCCACCGGCAGGGGAATGCCGAGCGGCTCGACCAAAGCGCGCGCGCCGGTCCCGGCGGCGATGATGACCGTGCCGGCTTCAAGCACCGTGCCATCGGCGAGGCGAATGCCGGTTGCGCGGGCCCCATCGGTGACGATCTCGGCCACCGTCCCGGCGAGGGTTTCGACGCCGAGCGCGCGCGCCTTGCGGCGAAACGCCTGCATCAGGCCATAGCCGTCGAACCAGCCTTCGCCCGTGGCGCCGAAGGCACCGGCGGCGATGTCGTCGAGTGCCAGATAGGGGAAACGCTCGGCGATCTCGCCCGGCTCGAAAAAGACGATGTCGGCGCCGTGCGCTGCCTGCTCGACATGGTTTTCGGCGAGCGTCGTGCGGCCGGCGCCGGTGGCGAGAAAGAGATAGCCGCCTTCGGTCAGGCTGATGAACGGTCTGTCGCCTTCAACGGCAAGCGTCTCTGCGATGCCGCGCAGGAACGCGATGCCGAACAGCGAGAGCTCGATATTCACCGGAGAGGAGAATTGCTGGCGGATCGAGGCGGCGGAAAGCGCGCTCGCCGCCTGCTGGAACGAAGGGTCCTTCTCGACCAGCAGCACGCGGCCGGAAAAGGCAGGATGTGCGGCGAGATGATAGGCGGCGGAGGCGCCATGAACGGCGCCGCCGACAATGATGACGTCATGGTGACGCGCCACGATGAGGCTCCACAGTGATATTTCGCCCGACCATGCCACGCGGCCCTGATGGCGTCGATGTGGCGAAGGGGAACCTCAGCCGGTTGGAACCAGAGGACGTTCGATCGCCTCGCGCAGCGCGAATTTCGACTCGATACGCGCAACACCCGGCAGATGGCCGAGCACATTGGCATGCAGCCGCTCGAAATCAGGCAGGTCCCGCGCCACGATCCGGAGCAGGTAATCGCTGGTGCCCGACATCAGGTAAAGCGAGAGAATGTTGGGGCATTTGCGCGCCGCCGCCTCGAAGGCCTTCAGCGCGTCGTCATTCTGGCGGTCGAGCGAGATCTCGATGAAGGCGGTAATGCCGAGGCCGAGCACATTGGGATCGACCACGGCGCGATAGCCGGTAATGACCCGCTCACTCTCGAGCCGCTGCAGCCGCCGCGTCGCGGCCGAGGCGGAAAGGCCGATCCGCTCCGCGAGTTCCACGGCTGAAAGCCGCCCCTCGCGCGCCAGCGCGCCCACGATCTTACGGTCGAATTCATCGAGCTGCATGATGTGTGCGCCTAGCCGTCGGAGAGCGCAGAATATGTGCGGAAGCCCCCGGAAGCCAGCGCGAAATCGCACGGAAATCGCTCCGGGCCGGCGTTATCCTTCTCAGCATTGAAAACAAATGCTGCAGGGGTTGTCATCATGCTGGTCGGCGTTCCCAGAGAGATCAAAAACAATGAGTTCCGTGTCGGCCTCACGCCGGCGGCAGTACGCGAATATGTGGCGCGGGGGCACTCCGTGCTCGTTGAAACCGGCGCTGGGCTCGGCATCGATGCCACTGACGCCGCCTATGTCGCGGCTGGCGCGGTGATCGCCGCGACGGCGGCCGAGGTGTTTGCCAAGGCCGGCATGATCGTCAAGGTCAAGGAGCCGCAGCCCTCCGAATGGGTCCAGCTCCGGCCCGGCCAGATCCTCTTCACCTATCTCCATCTCGCGCCCGATCCGGAGCAGGCACGCGGCCTGATGGCTTCGGGCGTGACGGCGGTTGCCTATGAGACGGTCACCGATGCGCAGGGCGGCCTGCCGCTGCTTGCGCCGATGAGCGAGGTTGCCGGCCGGCTCTCGATCCAGGCCGCCGCGACGGCGCTGCAGAAGCCGAATGGCGGCCGCGGCATCCTGCTCGGCGGCGTGCCCGGCGTTGCGCCGGCGCGGGTGGTCGTGATCGGCGGCGGCGTTGTCGGCCTGCATGCCGCGCGCATGGCTGCCGGCCTTGGGGCCGAAGTGACGGTGCTCGATCGCTCCGTGCCGCGGCTGCGCGAACTCGACGAGACCTTCGCCGGCCGCGTTCGCACCCGCTATTCGACCATCGACGCCCTTGAGGACGAGGTGCTCGCCGCCGATGCCGTGATCGGCGCCGTGCTGATTCCCGGTGCCGCGGCGCCGAAACTGGTGTCGCGGGCGATGCTGTCGAAAATGAAGCGCGGCGCTGTGCTCGTCGATGTCGCCGTCGACCAGGGCGGCTGCTTCGAGACCTCGCATGCGACGACGCATGCCGATCCGACCTATGTCGTCGACGGCGTGATCCACTACTGTGTTGCGAACATGCCGGGCGCTGTGGCGCTGACCTCGAGCCACGCCCTCAACCACGCGACGCTGCCCTTCGGCCTGGCGCTCGCGGGCGACGGTTTGGCGGCGATCGCCCGCGATCCGCATCTGCGCAACGGTCTCAACATCCATCGCGGCCGGATCACCCATCCGGCCGTCGCGGCGGCGCTCGGCGAGCGCTTCGCCGATCCGGCCGAGGGTCTCGCCGCCTGATCAGCCGTTGGCGGGCTGGCCGGCGCAGCTCCGCAGCGGCGCCGGCAGCTTTGATGGATCGGATGTCAGGACGAAGAAGGTGGCTTCGTCGATGGTCCAGCGGCAGATCGTGCGCCCCGCGGCGACACCGTCGGGCACGCCATCGCCCATATCGACCGCGAGCACATAGGCGATGCCCGTCGCCGGCACGCGTTGCCAAAGCTCTGGCATCGGGACCGGTTCGAAGGCCGGGGCAATCGCGCTTGGCTGATAGTGTTGGAAGAGTTCGCTCGATTGATAGTCGTTGGTCAGCACGGCAGCACCGCCAATGGCGCTTGTCTGCAGGAAACGGCTGAGGTCGCGCCAATTGTAGCGCGCATTGGAGCAGAGAGCATCGAGCCCCTGGAGCGCGGTCATGACGACAACTGCGATGACCAACGCCAACCAGATCGGACGCAGCCATGAGGGCCGCACCAGAAGCCGACTCGCGGCATAGCCGACAAGGATCAGGAAGGGCGGAGTGACGCCAAGCAGGTAGCGCGCAACCGTCGCCGTGAAACTGCCGAGCGCGAGGAACGCGATCAACGTCACGAGGACCATGCCCGACAAATAGCGGATCGACGGTTGCGTTCGGCCGATCCAGGCTCCAACGGCCGCGAGCAGGATAAGTCCGAGCGAGGGATAGCGCTCCCATCCCGCCGGCAGGAAGATATTGACGTCCCTCGCCACCAGCAGGCCGAACAATTCGTGCGAGACATTCGTCAGCCGCGAGACTGCGCTGTCCGCCACCTGCCACTTCATCAGCCCCTGGGGACTCGTGGCTTCGGTAATCACGCTGGGGATGAGGACGAGCGAGGCGATGCCGATCACGAGCCATGTTGCCAGCAGATGGCGAAGCGCGCGCCGCCGGTTGCTTGCGCCGGACCGCAAGGCTCCGGCCAGCACCAGGCCGGCATGCGACGATGCGATCGAGACGATCGCAGCCGGAATGGTCAGCGCCGCAGCGATGGCCCCCAAGGTTGCTGTCCAGCCTGCCGCGCCCAAGCTGGTCGCGTTGGGTTCAGCGGTCGAACCCGTCAGTAGAGTTCGTTGGCCGATCATCATGATCGCGAGACTGAACAGCATCATGGCATAGGGGCGTGCTTCCTGGCCGTAGAAGACCAGGATCGGTAGGAAAGCGAAGAGGACCGCGGTGACGATCGCCGCGATTCGTCCGCCGAGTTGATGCGCCATAATGGCGAAGATCGCGGCTGCGGCGCTCTCGAAGAGGGCCGATGGCAGACGGAATAGCAGTTCGGAACTGCCAGAGAGGCCAAGACCCTTCACGAGCAGGAAATAGGTTGGAAAGTGGCCATTGGCGAGGCGCTCGGCGACAAGGCCGGGCCACGACAATGCGACTGCCTCGGCGGTGAAGACTTCGTCGATCCAGAAAGACTGGCGGCCGAGCGTCGGCAGACGAACAGCGAGCGTCAGCAAGAAAGCGCCAAGCCCCATCACGAGCGCTTCGTGCCGCGTCACATGGACGTCGCCAGCCGCGCGCCCCGCGATGCGGTGTGCCGGATGCTCTTTAAGCTCCTTGTCGGTGATGGTAGCCAATGCTCGCCCCTTACGAATCCCTCGTCGTTATTCTTGTCTCTGATCGCTTCCAGCGCTACTAGCAGCTGCAGTGTTGGTCGGGGGGATCGTGGTCATAGGCCGCAGTTGCCAACAGATGGCTTCCCCGCCATATCGTGACCGCCAGCAGGCCTGAATGACGATGATAGCCCCGACGACCTTCGATGCTACGCTCGCCGAAGCTCTCATCGCGACGGTGATCAGAGCGGGTGCGGCCGTGATGGAGGTCTATCGCCAGGACTTTGCCGTCGAGGCGAAGAGCGATGCATCGCCCGTCACCGAAGCCGACCAGCGCGCCGAGGCGATCATCCTCGCCGAGCTCGCGGGACTTGCGCCGGGTATTCCTGTCGTCGCCGAGGAGGCGTGTTCTGCCGGTGATGTTCCAAGCGTCGCGGGCGCGTTCTTCCTGGTCGATCCGGTCGACGGCACGCGTGAATTTGTCAGCCGCAATGGTGACTTCACCGTCAATGTCGCGCTGATCCGCGACGGCAGCCCGGTGTTCGGGCTCGTCTATGCCCCTGCCCATGGACAATTGTTCATCGGCGGACCCGCCGGCGCCGAGGCCTTGACGGTGAAGGATGGCGCCGTTGTCGCCCGCGTGCCGATCGCCGCGCTGCCGGCCCCGGACAAGGCGCCGCGCATCATCGCCAGCCGCTCGCACCGCACGGCGGAGACGGACGATTTCATCGCCGCGCATCCCGGCGCCTCGATCGTTTCGGCCGGTTCGTCGCTCAAATTCTGCCTGATGGCAGCGGGCGAAGCCGATCTCTATCCGCGCATGGGACCGACCATGCAGTGGGACACGGCGGCGGGCGACGCGGTTCTGCGCGCCGCCGGCGGCATCGTGACTGACACCGACGGCAAGCCGCTGGTCTATGGGCCGAAGGGGCCGGCCGGCGTCAGGGCCTTCGCCAATCCGTGGTTCGTGGCTCGGGGGAGAGGCCGTGACACGACGCCGGAAAGCGGCGATGCCGGCTGATCACGACTAAAACGATCGAGTTAGCGGAAATAGCATTCCGCCTTTGGCCGCGTTGGCGCCAAGCCGCGTGGGATCGGCGCCGATAAACGCGACGCCCGTGCTTGAGACGAAGGCATCGCGACGACTAGGTTTCGCGTGTGCCGGAGCCAATCACATGACCGCCGAACTGAAACCGCATCTGCGCCGCCTCGAAGCCGAGGCCATCTTCATCATGCGCGAGGTGGTGGCCAACTTCGCCAACCCGGTGATGCTCTATTCGATCGGCAAGGATTCGTCGGTCATGCTGCATCTCGCCATGAAGGCGTTTCATCCGGCGCGCCCTCCGTTCTCGCTCCTCCACATCGATACGACGTGGAAGTTCCGCGAGATGATCGACTTTCGCGACGCCACCGCCGCGCGGCTCGGGCTCGATCTGATTGTCCACACCAATCAGGACGGCAAAGCGGCGGGCATCAATCCGTTCGATCATGGCTCGTCCAACTATACACAGATCATGAAGACCGAGGCGTTGAAGCAGGCGCTCGATGCTGGCGGCTATGACGCTGCCTTCGGCGGCGCCAGGCGCGACGAGGAGAAGAGCCGCGCCAAGGAGCGCGTCTTCTCCTTCCGCACGGCGAGCCATGGCTGGGACCCGAAGAACCAGCGGCCCGAGCTCTGGTCGCTCTACAATACGAGGGTCGGCGCCGGCGAGACGATCCGCGTCTTCCCGCTCTCCAACTGGACCGAGCTCGATATCTGGGAATACATCCTCGCCGAGGAGATCCCGATCGTGCCGCTCTATCTCTCGGCCGACCGGCCGGTGGTCGAGCGCGGCGGCCAACTGATCATGGCGGACGACGGGCGCATGCGCCTTCTGCCCGGCGAGGCGCCGCAGCTTCGCCGTGTCCGGTTCCGCACGCTCGGCTGCTATCCGCTCACCGCCGCCGTCGAATCGGATGCCGTCACGGTGGAGGATATCGTCACGGAAATGCTGCTTGCCACGACATCGGAACGGCAGGGCCGGCTGATTGACCATGACGAGTCCGGATCGATGGAAAAGAAGAAGCGCGAGGGATATTTCTGATGGCCGAACCGCTCACGCTCGCCGACGTCGAAGCTTCGTCGATCCGCGGCCTCGCTCTTGGCGACGCCGACAAGAGCCTCCTGCGCTTTCTCACCTGCGGCAGCGTCGATGACGGCAAATCGACGCTGATCGGCCGGCTGCTGTTCGATTCGAAGCGCCTCTTCGAGGACCAGATTGCGACGCTCGCCAAGGATTCGAAGAAATTCGGCACGGTCGGCGACGACATGGACCTCGCGCTCCTCGTCGACGGGCTTGAGGCCGAACGCGAGCAGGGCATCACGATCGATGTCGCCTATCGCTTCTTCGCGACCGAAAAGCGGAAATTCATCGTCGCCGATACACCCGGCCACGAGCAGTATACCCGCAACATGGCGACCGGCGCCTCGACTGCCGATCTCGCTGTGCTCCTGATCGATGCGCGCAAGGGCATTCTCAGCCAGACCCGCCGGCACGCCACCATCGCCGCGCTGCTCGGCATCCGCCATGTCGTGCTCGCGGTCAACAAAATCGATCTCGTCGGCTATGACGCTGCCATCTTTGACGCCATCGTCGCGCAATTCGATGCCGATGCCGGCCATTATGGCTTCGCCAGCCGCGTTGCGATCCCGCTTTCGGCCCGCTATGGCGACAATGTCAGCGCGCCCAGCGCGCATATGCCCTGGTATCGCGGGCCGACGCTGATCGAGCATCTCGAAACGGTCGAGCTCGCCTCCGGCACCGCGGCGACGAAGCCGCTGCGCTTTCCGGTGCAATGGGTCAATCGGCCGGACCTCTCGTTCCGTGGCTATGCCGGCACGCTGGCGAGCGGCCGTATCCGCCCGGGCGATGATGTCGTCGTTGCGCGCTCGGGCCAGGCGGCGCGCATCGAGCGGATCGTCACCGGCGATCGCGATCGCGCCGAAGCCGTCGCCGAGGACGCCGTGACGCTGACGCTTGACCGCGAGATCGATCTCTCGCGTGGCGATATCCTGGTGCCGCCCGATGCGCGGCCCGAGGTCTCGGATCAGTTTGCGGCGCATCTCATCTGGATGGCCGAGGCGCCGATGCTGCCCGGCCGGCCCTATCTCATGAAGATCGGGACGCGCACGATCGGCGCCGCGGTGAGCGAGCTGAAGCATCGTGTCGAGATGGACACCTTGAAGCCGCTCGCGGCCAAGACGCTGGCGCTCAACGACATCGGCTTCGCCAATCTCTCGCTCGCCGAACCGATCGCCTTCGATGCCTATGACGATGTCCGCACCACCGGCGCCTTCATCCTGATCGACCGCTTTACAAACCAGACAGTCGCCGCCGGAATGATCCGCTTCGGCCTCCGCCGGGCGACCAATATCCACCGCCAGGCGGTCACGATCGACAAGGCGGCGCGCGCCGGCGCCAAGGGCCAGAAGCCGGCGATCCTCTGGTTCACCGGGCTTTCGGGCGCCGGCAAATCGACGATTGCCAATCTGGTGGAGCAGCGGCTGCACCTCGCCGGTCGCCACACCTATCTCCTTGATGGCGATAATGTCCGCCATGGCCTCAACCGCGATCTCGGCTTTACCGATGCCGACCGGGTCGAGAACATCCGACGCGTTGCGGAGACGGCGAAGCTGTTTGTCGATGCCGGCCTGATCGTGCTCGCCTCGTTCATCTCGCCGTTCCGCTCGGAGCGCCAGCTGGCGCGCGATCTGGTCGATGAGGGCGAGTTCGTCGAGATCTTCGTCGATACCCCGCTCGCCACGGCCGAGGCGCGTGATCCCAAGGGCCTCTATCGCAAGGCCCGCGAAGGCAAGATCAAGAACTTCACCGGAATCGACAGCCCCTATGAGGCGCCGCTCAACCCCGAGCTCCGGCTTGATGCGGATGGTGCCGATGCAGAGGCAATGGCGGACCAGGTGATCGACTATCTGGTCAGCAACGGTTTCATCTCGCGCTGAACATTGGGCTGGATGCTCTGATTTACGGCGGCTGCCGTCCCTCAACGACGATAGCCATCATGCTCGTCAATGCCCTCGTGCCGAGGACTGAGCATGCATGACCTTGTCGATCAAACAATTGATGAGGTGCTGTTCAGCCGTTTGTTGTGCGGGCTGTTCGATTTCAGCCCGGTCGCGATCTACGTCCCACGACTGGGCGCGCCTAGAAGCGCTCCAACTGCTTGCTTGGCCGGGCTTCCCTGGCGCAACCCGGCGACACTCCGCTCAGAAACGCTCTATGGCAGGATGTCGATCGTCACCGCACTGATCTGCGCGGCCGTCCCATCGCCGGGAATGCCGGGTTCGATCAGGACGGCGTCGCCTTCTGCGCCGGACCGCTGTTTGGGAACGGCCCATGTCATCGCCAGCGATTGATACTGGTCGCCGAGCGCGAGATCAGACCAGCCACTGAGCTGGCGTCCATTCTGATAGGCGAGGCGAAGCGAGGCGGCAGGGTTTTCACGTGCGCCACGGGCGACGACCACGATGCGAACCGTCCGTCCGGCGATGCGCTGATAGACGCCGGGGCCAACGACGAGGCGGGCGCCATTCGAGCTCGCCGATGACGAGATCAGCACCGAGCCGCCATTGGTGCCGCCCTCAAACTGCACCGGATTGTCCGGCGGGGATTTGAAGGCGGACGGGTCGTGTCCGTCGAACAGCACCAGGCTTTCGGCAGCGATGGGGCCAGGTGGCGGCGCAACTGTCACGGCCGGCGCGGCGGCAGGCTGCGTCGCTGCGCCGCTGGACGCCGTGGGCGCGGAGGGCATTGCCGGAGCCGGATTGCCCGAAGGCGCGGTGCCGGCGGCCGGCGCGGCGGTGGTGGCCTCGGGCTCGGCATCGGTCGCCTCGAGCGCGTCCGTGCCCGCGGCTGCGGCCGGTGCGTTCGGATTGGCGACCGCCGGCGTGCCGGGATCGGATAGTGCCGCAGCGGCCTCGCTTTGGTCGGCGCCGAACTGCTTTGGCCCGGCGAGATAGAGCAGTCCGAGCAGAAGCACGAGCAGGACGACCAAAGCGCCGCCGACCAACGCAAGCGATCGCGCCGATCCGAACCCGGAGCGCAGCGGCGCTACGTCGCGATCCACGCCGTCATCCACCGCCTCGTCGAGTGCATCAGGCACAAATTCTGGGGCAAACTCGTCGGCATCCGCCAATTCCTTGCCGCTGTCGTCGCTCGCGTCGGCGTGGAACCGGCGCTCGCCGAAGGGGCCTTCGTCATAGGCCTCGTCGGCGAGGTATTCGTCACCGGCTTCGTACTCGTCCTCGAAATCGGAATCAGCCAGGGGGTGCCCCAGCGATGGTTCCGGCTCGGGCGTCCACTCAGGCGCTTGAGCTACCAGTGCCTGCGTGAACTCGGCCTCGATCGTGCGGATGAGGCCGTCGACCTCGTCGATCTTCGCCTCGATCGCAGCGGCGCTGAGTGGCGGATCGTAGACTGCAAGGAGGCGGACCATCGCAGCGCGCACATTGCCGAGCGCAATGCGCCGGCCGTCCCGATCCAATGGATCGAGATCCGTGATGGCGCGTCGCAAGGTTGTTTCGAGCTGGCTCATGATTCGTCGCGCCGAAGCATTAGGCGAAGATCGGGGCGTTGGCGAGCCGCCACGGCCCGGTCATCGCGTCAGCGGCGGCGCGCCAGGAATTTCGGGCCGAAGCCGAGAATCTCCGGATCGGGCTTGCCGATGACGGCGAGGTCGCGGCCGGCATAGTCGACGCTCGCCAGCACCTGGCGGATGATGTTGAGCCGGGCGCGACGTTTGTCATTGGCAAGCACGATCGTCCATGGCGCCCCATCAGCGTGGCAAGCGGCGAGCATCTGGTCTCGCGCTTTGGTGTAGTCGTCCCATTTGTCGAGCGCGGCATAATCGATCGACGACAGTTTCCAGATTTTGAGCGGGTTGTGCCGCCGCTCATGGAAACGCTTCATCTGCGTCTCGCGCCCGATATCGAGCCAGAACTTGAAGAGAATAAGGCCGGAATCAACGAGCAGACTCTCGAAGCGCGGAACTTCGGCGAGGAAGGCGCGATGCTGCGCCGGCGTGCAGAAGCCCATCACCGGCTCGACGCCGGCGCGATTGTACCAGGAGCGGTCGAAGGTCACGATCTCGCCGGCGGTCGGAAGCTCGGCGACATAGCGCTGGAAATACCATTGGCCCGCCTCGGTCTCGCTTGGCTTGGGCAGGGCAACGTCGCGGGCATGGCGCGGGTTCAGATATTGGCGAAAGGCGAAGATCGCGCCACCTTTACCGGCGGCGTCGCGGCCTTCGAAGACGATCGCGAGGCGGAGCCCCTTCGCCATCACATGCGCCTGCAGCTTCACGAGCTCGATCTGGAGCGGGATCAGTTCGCTCTCATAGGCCTCGCTCTTCAGCGATTTGTCATAGGGGAAGCCGCCCGATTTGAACGCCGCTGCCTCGATCCAGTCCGGCAGCACCGGGTCGTCGAGATCGAAGCGGCCATGCTTGGTTGCAACGGCCGGGGCATCGGTGGTCGGTTCGAGCTGCGGCGGCAGGGTGTCGGACGCGGGCAAGGGGCCACCAGCGGGCGTGCCGTCGGCCGATGTCGCGGCATCGAGCTTCTTGTCCTTCGCCTTTTCCTTCTTCTGCTTTCCGTCCTTCGCCATCGACGCCTCCTCACCACACTGTCATCTCCACACGGATTCTGTCACAGACGTCATCCGTTTGTCCCGCATCTCATGCGATCCTGACTGTTCGGGTCCGGCGGGCCGGATGAGATGGATCGAGAAGGCGTCTAAGGAATGGCAGGCGAGCCGGCAGGTGAGGAGCAGGGCGCTAGCGGATCGGCTGGTGACGGCGGCGTCGCCGGGCGCCTCGGCGCCGCACGCTATGTGCTGATTGGCTTCATCGGCCTGCTCGCGCTGCTCGTGGTCTCAGGCGCGCTCGCGACGCATACGGCCGTATTGCTGTTCATTGCGGTGACGCTGATGATGGCGGCTCTGCCGCGCGGCGAGCGCCTCGCGCCCAATCGGCTGGCGCTGCGCGCGCCGCCTTCTGTCTGGCCGGATACGGGGCTGAAGCAGATGGCCGATGCGCTGCCCGATCCCTGCATCATTCTCGACCGGCGCGGCTATGTCCGCTACCAGAACCGCCTTGCCGAGGCGGCCTTTCCGATCCGGCCCGGCGATCCGTTGACCTTCCGCCTGCGTGCCCCCGATCTCCTGCGCGCCTATGAGCGCGTCGCGGCAGGCGGCCCGGCCGAACGGCTCGAATTCACCGAGCGCGTCCCGACCGAGCGCTGGTACGACGCGTTCTTTGCGCCGATCGAATCGCACGACCAAGCCGGCCGACCGGGCTTCGTGGCGCTCCTGTTCGCCGACAAGACCGAGCAGCGTCGCAGCGAGCGCATCCGCGTCGATTTCGTCGCCAATGCGAGCCATGAGCTCCGCACGCCTCTTGCCTCGCTTTCGGGATTTATCGAGACGCTGCAGGGGCCGGCGCGCGAGGACCCGGTCGCCCGCGAGCGTTTTCTCGCCATCATGCACGAACAGGCGACGCGCATGAGCCGCCTCATCGACGACCTCCTCTCGCTGTCGCGGATCGAGATGAAGGCGCATATGCGTCCCGATGCGCCTGTCGATCTCGTGCCTCTTTTGCGCGGCGTCATCGATGCGCTAGAACCGCTCGCGCGTGAGCAGCACGTTGTGATCGAGGGCGACTTGCCGGCCGAGCCGGTCATGATCGCCGGTGATCGCGACGAACTCGTTCAAGTGTTCCAGAACCTCGTCGAGAATGCCTGCAAATATGGCCGCTCCGGCGGCCGCGTCATCGTTGGTCTTTCAACCGGCGCGGGCGCAGATGGCCCGCGCGCGACGGTTCGCGACTTCGGCCCCGGCATCGCCGCCGAGCATCTGCCGCGGCTCACCGAGCGCTTCTACCGGGCCGAAGAAAGCGGCGCCAGCGCCCGCGGCACCGGGCTCGGGCTCGCCATCGTCAAGCACATCCTGAACCGTCATCGGGCACGGCTGAGCATCGAGAGCAAGCCGGGAGCCGGCGCTGCCTTCAGTGTCGAATTTGTTGCGCCGTTGCAGCCGCCGAAGAGCATCGCTCCGACACAGTAGCTGTCTTATCAATAGCTTGCTCTGTCATAAAACCGTATTGCCTTCGTCATAGAACCATTACCAGCGGTCTCTAGGGTCCGACGCGTCCCAGCCTGCTGCACTGCGGCATGCGCAGGGTCCGATATAAATGACATCCATCAGGGAGATGGTCCGTGAAACTCACGAACATCGTACTTGCGGCCGGCATCGCCGTCGCTGCCATCGGTTTCGGTTCCGCCCAAGCCGTCGATATCTCGGGGGCTGGCGCGACCTTCCCCTATCCGATCTATGCGAAGTGGGCTGACGCCTACCAGAAGGAAACCGGCGACAAGCTCAACTACCAGTCGATCGGTTCCGGCGGCGGTATCAAGCAGATCAAGGCGAAGACCGTCACCTTCGGCGCCTCCGACGCCCCGATGAAGCCGGAAGAGCTTGAGAAGGAAGGGCTTGTTCAGTTCCCGACCGTGATGGGCGGCGTTGTTCCGATCATCAACGTCCCGGGCGTCAAGCCGGGTGAAGTCACGCTGAGCGGCCAGGTTCTTGCCGATATCTTCCAGGGCAAGATCACCAAGTGGGACGACGAGGCCATCAAGGCGCTGAACACCGGCGTCAACCTGCCTTCGACCGCGATCGCCGTCGTCCATCGTTCGGACGGGTCGGGCACCAGCTTCGTGTTCACCACCTATCTGTCGCAGGTCTCGAAGCCTTGGGCTGACGATGTCGGCGCTGCAACGGCCGTCGAATGGCCGGTCGGCCTCGGCGCCAAGGGCAACGAAGGCGTCGCCGCCGGCGTGTCGCAGACGGTTGGTTCGATCGGTTACGTCGAATACGCCTTTGCCGCCCAGAACAACATGACCTTCACGAAGCTCATCAACAAGGACGGCCAGACGGTCGCTCCGGAAGTGCCGAACTTCGCCGCCGCCGCTGAAGGCGTCGATTGGGCCAACCTGCCCGGCTACTACGTCATCCTGACGAACGAGCCCGGCGCCAAGTCCTGGCCGATCACCGCCGCCACCTTCATCCTGATGCACAAGAAGCCCAAGGATGACGCTGCTTCCGCTGCTGCCCTGAAGTTCTTCAACTGGGCCTATGCGAACGGCAACCAGATGGCTGCTGATCTCCACTACATCCCGATGCCCGCCGCCGTCGTCGCCAACATCAAGGCGACTTGGGCCAAGGACATCGTCGGTGCCGATGGCAAGCCGCTCTTCGTCGAGATGGCCAAGTAACATCGACCATTGATCCGGGGGAGGGGGCGTCACGCCCTCTCCCTCTCGCTTCAGTCACAGGCTCCAGATAGGGCCGGGGGAACGACATGGCGGATGCTGTTATGACCGGCTTGCAGAGTACAGGCGTCGATAGCTCCAAGCTCAAGCGGATGAGCCGGCTGCGCTCCGGCGACCTCATGTTCAACTGGGTGACCTTCGCCGCCGCGGTGATGGTCCTGGTGCTGCTCGGCGGCGTGATCGTCTCGCTGATCCACGGCTCGATGCTGGCCTTCCAGACTTTCGGCCTCGACTTCCTGACGACGCAGAGCTGGAACCCGGTGACCGAGAAGTTCGGCGCGCTGGCCCCGATCTACGGCACGGTCGTCACATCGATCATCGCGCTCCTGATCGCCGTTCCGGTCGGCATCGGCATCGCGATCTTCCTCACCGAGCTTTGCCCGCCTTGGCTGAAGCGTCCGATCGGCGTTGCCATCGAGCTGCTCGCCGGCATTCCCTCGATCATCTACGGCATCTGGGGCCTGTTCGTCTTTGCCCCCTTCTTCCAGACCACGGTGCAGCCCTTCCTGATCGGCCTGTTCGGCAACGTGCCCGGCCTCTCCAGCGTCTTTGCCGGCCCGCCTTACGGCATCGGCGTAATGACGGCGGGCATCATCCTCGCGATCATGGTTCTGCCCTTCATCACCTCCATCACCCGCGACGTGTTCGACACGGTGCCGCCTGTGCTCAAGGAGGCGACCTACGGCCTCGGCTGCACGACGGCGGAAGTCGTGACCAAGGTGGTGCTGCCGTTCTCCCGCGTCGGCGTGATCGGCGGCATCATGCTCGGCCTCGGCCGTGCGCTCGGCGAAACCATGGCGGTCACCTTCGTCATCGGCAACGCCCACAAGATCTCCGCGTCGATCCTCGCGCCCGGCACGACGATCTCCGCCTCGATCGCCAATGAATTCACCGAGGCGGTCGGCGACCTCTACACGTCCTCGCTGATCGCGCTCGGTCTCATCCTCTTCGTCATCACGTTCATCGTTCTGGCGGCCGCCCGCATCATGCTGGCCCGCATGAACGCCAAAGCCGGCAATTGAGGCGAACACCATGGCATCCCTTGGAAACTCCGCCGTCTCCTCGCCGACAGCACAGGCGCTCTATCGCAAGCGCCGCCGCGGCAACGGCGTCCTGCTGTCGCTCTCCTTCGCGGCGACGATCTTCGGCCTCGCATGGCTGTTCCTGATCCTGGCGTCATTGCTCTGGAACGGCTTCTCCGGCCTGTCGCTGGACATCTTTACCCAGATGACCCCGCCACCCGGCGAGGCCGGCGGCCTGCTCAACGCCATTATCGGCAGCTTGATCATGACCGTCGCCGGCGTCGTCATCGGCACGCCGATCGGCATCCTGGCCGGCACCTACATGGCCGAATATGGCCGGCACAACCAGCTGACCAACATCGTCCGCTTCATCAATGACATCCTGCTGGCGGCCCCGTCGATCGTCATCGGTCTGTTTGTCTATGAGGTCGTGGTTGCGCCGATGGGCCACTTCTCGGCCTTCGCCGGCGCGATTGCTCTGGCCATCCTGGTGATCCCGGTCGTCGTTCGCACCACCGAGGACATGCTCAACCTCGTACCGAACACGCTGCGCGAGGCGTCGGCCGCGCTCGGCCTGCCGCGGTCGATCATGATCCGACAGGTCGCCTATCGCGCTGCGATGTCGGGCATCGTGACCGGTGTTCTGCTGGCCATCGCCCGCGTCTCCGGCGAAACGGCACCGCTGCTGTTCACGGCGCTCAACAACCAGTTCTGGAGCACCGATCCGAACGCGCCGATGTCGAGCTTGCCCGTCACGATCTTCCAGTTTGCCCTCAGCCCCTATCCCGAGTGGCAGAAGCTCGCCTGGACAGGCGCGCTGCTGATCACTGTCGCGGTGCTCGCGCTCAACATCGTGGCCCGTACCTTCCTTAGCCCGAGGACTTCGAAATGATGCAGACCGCCGTCGCGCCGAACGCGCTGCCCCAGAAGATTTCGATCAAGAACCTCAAATTCTTCTACGGCGAAAACCTCGCTCTGAAGTCGATCAACCTGCCGCTGTACGAGAAGAAGGTCACGGCCTTCATCGGACCGTCGGGTTGTGGCAAGTCCACGCTGCTGCGCGTGCTGAACCGGATGTATGATCTCTATCCGAAGCAGCATGCAGAAGGCGAAGTTCTGTTTGACGGCGGCAACATTCTGGCGCCGGGCCAGGACCTCAACCTCCTGCGCGCCCGCATCGGCATGGTGTTCCAGAAGCCGACGCCGTTCCCAATGTCGATCTATGACAACATCGCCTTCGGCATTCGCTTGTACGAGAACATCTCGCGCTCAGAGATGGACGAGCGCGTCGAGGCTGCGCTGACACGCGGCGCCCTCTGGAATGAGGTCAAGGACAAGCTCAACTCGAGCGGCCTCAGCCTTTCCGGCGGCCAGCAGCAGCGCCTGTGCATCGCCCGCTCGATCGCGGTGCGGCCCGAGGTGGTGCTGTTCGACGAGCCCTGCTCGGCGCTCGATCCGATCTCGACCTCGAAGATCGAGGAACTGATCGACGAGCTGACGGCCGACTACACGATCGCCATCGTGACGCACAACATGCAGCAGGCGGCGCGCGTCTCCGACTACACCGCGTTCATGTATCTCGGCGAGCTGATCGAATTCGACGAGACGTCGAAGATCTTCACCGCACCGAGCGACAAGCGCACCCAGGACTATATCACCGGACGCTTCGGCTAAGGCCGGGCTGGTCCAGGAGGACGACATGTCGGAACATATCGTTACCCGCTACGACGACGAACTGAAGGACGTCCAGCGCCGCATCGCGGAGATGGGCGGCATGGCCGAGCGGCTGGTCGACCTATCCGTGCGCGCCTTGACGCGTCTCGATCAGGAGATGGCCAATCAGGTCATCGCCGAGGACCGTGTGCTCGACCAGGTTCAGCGTGAATGCGAAGAGCTGGCGATCATGATCATCGCCCGCCGCCAGCCGATGGCGCTCGATCTGCGCGAAGTGATCGGCGCGATGCGCATCTCGAACGATATCGAGCGCATCGGCGATCTCGCCAAGAACATCGCCAAGCGCGTCCTGGCGCTCGAAGGTCAGTTCCAGTCGAAGCGTTTCATGACTGGCGTCGAGCACATGGCCGAGCTGTCGCTCGCTCAGCTCAAGGACGTCCTCGACGCCTATGCGGCGCGGGATGTCAACCAGGCTTTCGAAGTCTGGCGCCGCGATGCCGATATCGACTCGATGTATACCTCGCTGTTCCGCGAGCTCTTGACCTACATGATGGAAGATCCGCGCAACATCTCGCTCTGCACGCATCTTCTGTTCTGCGCCAAGAATATCGAGCGCATTGGCGACCACACGACCAACATCGCCGAGACGGTTCACTATGTGGTGACCGGCGAGGCACTGACGCAGGAGCGGCCGAAGCAGGACGAATCGAGCCTGACTTCGGTCAGCTACGAGAACCGCTGACCGCTGAGCGTCCACGAAGGATACCAACACCACGATGACGCCGCGCGTGATGATCGTCGAGGACGAGGAGGCCCTTGGCCTCCTCCTCCGCTATAACCTCGAGGCCGAAGGCTACACTGTCGAAGTGGTGCCGCGCGGCGACGATGCGGAAACGCGGCTGAAGGAAACGACGCCGGACCTGCTCCTGCTCGACTGGATGCTGCCCGGAATTTCCGGTATCGAACTCTGCCGCCGCCTCCGCGCTCGCGATACGACGCGAACGCTGCCGATCATCATGCTGACGGCGCGCGGCGAGGAGCAGGAGCGCATCCGCGGCCTTGCTACCGGCGCTGACGATTATGTCGTCAAGCCGTTCTCGGTGCCGGAGCTGATGGCGCGTGTTCGCGCGATCCTACGCCGGTCGCGGCCCGAGGTGATCGCTTCGCTGCTGCGGGCCGGTGATATCGAGCTTGATCGCGAGACGCATCGCGTCCGCCGCTCTGGCCGGGAACTGCGTCTTGGCCCGACCGAATTCCGCCTGCTTGAATTCCTGATGAAAAGCCCCGGCCGCGTCTTCTCGCGCGAGCAGCTGCTCGACGGCGTCTGGGGTCGCGATGTCTATGTCGACGAACGCACGGTCGACGTTCACATCGGTCGCCTTCGCAAGGCTGTCAATCGCGGTCGCGTCAAGGACCCGATCCGCACCGTGCGCGGTTCCGGCTACGCCTTCGACGACCAATTCGTCGGCGTCAATTAAATCGGCCCATCGCCAAGTCGAGATTGGGAGGGGCGTCGCCGCTTCTTCTGGTCGTATACGTTGGTTCAGCCGCAGTCATTTCTCGGGGCGTCGCGCAATTCTGGGGCGCCGGATGCCATATCGGTCCCTGTCACGTCATTCTTCATCTTCGTTACCACAGGGCGTGCCGACGGCTCTGCCTTATATCGGCGGCGGCGTCGCGTTGTCGCGCGAATGCAACGGCTTGCGGCTTAGGATGCGCCGCAATGTTTCGGCAACCTCAACAGTCGTGGTTAAGCGACGTAGTTAATCCGTTCTTAAAGCTTCTCCCGCAGTTTGCTTGGCGATGATTTTGCTTCGATCGGGCCCTGGCTCGATCTCGCCTGTCGGGGAGACTGCGATGCCATTTGTGAAAACCACCATGCTTGCCGCCATGATGGCTGCGGCCCTCGCTAATTCAGGCGCTGCTTTCGCGGCCGACATGCCGGAGCCGTATGTCGAGCCCGCGCCCGTGATTGCGACTGGTGGTTGGTATTTGCGTGGCGACATCGGCTATAAGTGGTACAATAGCCCGAATATCAGCTTCGCCACCAGCACCTATACCGACGAGTGGAACAATAACTCGCTTGCTTCGACCGGGCTTCTAGGCGTCGGTGCCGGCTACCGCTTCAGCGACCACTTCCGCGTCGACGCAACGGTCGATTATGAATTCCAGTCCGGCGCCTATGGCGAAGGCTATTGCGGCGGCTGCGGCGGTGTCGGCCACACGGTCGAAACGGCCAAGATCGATGCCTGGACGTTCCTCGCCAACGGCTATGTCGACATCGGGACCTGGTCGGGCCTGACGCCCTATGTCGGCGCCGGTATCGGTACGTCCTATCTGCAGACTTCCAATGTCGCCTTTGTCAATCCGAACGGAGTCAGTGGCACTTGGGATAGCGGCAGCGAGTGGAACTTCGCCTGGGCCCTGATGGCCGGCGTTTCCTATGCCTTCTCTCCGGCCATGTCGGTCGACCTCAACTATCGCTATCTCAATCTCGGCAATGCGGTCTCGGGCTATATTCCGGCCGGCGGCGGCGGCACGATCAACTACGACAACATCTCGGCCAACGAGATCCGCCTCGGCCTGCGCTACAACTTCTACTGAGCGCAGCCTGACCAGCTTGAAGGGGCGTGTCCGCGCGGGCACGCCCCTTCGTCATTTCAAGGTGCGACGCGGCTGCGGCATGGCCGCGCGTTGACTTCCCTCATCACCCCGCGTAACAGCCACAGCGGGACACGCCTCCCCAACGAGGCGCTGCTATCTGAGAGGGTAGATCATGGCAGATCTCGCGACGCCCGGCTCCAGGCCGGTTAATCCCAACTATTCTTCCGGCCCTTGTGCCAAGCGACCCGGCTGGTCGCTTGAGGCGCTCAAGGATGCGGCGCTCGGGCGCTCGCACCGCGCCAAGATCGGCAAGGCCAAACTCCAGAAATCGATCGACCTGACCCGCGAAGTTCTCGGTGTTCCTGCGGACTATCGCATCGGCATCGTTCCGGCTTCCGATACCGGCGCCGTCGAGATGGCCCTGTGGTCGCTGCTCGGCGCACGTGGCGTCGACATTCTCGCCTGGGAAAGCTTCGGCGAGGGCTGGGTCACCGACGTGATTAAGCAGCTGAAGCTGCCGGATGTGCGCACCTTTACCGCCGATTACGGCAAGCTGCCCGATCTCAACCAGGTCGATTTCGACCGCGACGTCGTGTTCACCTGGAACGGCACCACCTCGGGCGTCCGCGTCGCCGATGGCGACTGGATCGACGCCGACCGCGCCGGACTCACCATCTGCGACGCAACCTCGGCCGCCTTCGCGCAGGACCTTGCCTGGGACAAGCTCGATGTCGTCACCTTCTCCTGGCAGAAGGTGCTCGGCGGCGAAGCGGCCCATGGCATGCTGATCCTCTCGCCGCGCGCCGTCGCGCGGCTGGAGAGCTACAAGCCCGCTTGGCCTCTGCCGAAGATCTTCCGCATGACCAAGGGCGGCAAGCTGATCGAGGGCATCTTCGTCGGCGAAACGATCAACACGCCGTCCATGCTTGCGGTCGAGGACTATCTCGATGCGCTGATCTGGGCGCAGTCGATCGGCGGCTTCAAGGGCCTTTCCGCCCGTTGCGATGCCAATCTCAAGGTGCTGGCCGATTGGGTCGCGGAGCGCGATTGGGTCGAGTTCCTCGCCGAAGTTCCGAAGACGCGGTCCAATACCTCTGTCTGCCTCGTCATCAGCGATCCCACCGTCAAGGCGCTGGATGCCGACGGGCAGGCCGCGTTTGCCAAGGGCATCGCCTCGGTGCTCGAAAAGGCCGGCGTCGCCTATGACATCGGCTCCTATCGCGATGCTCCGGCGGGTCTGCGGATCTGGGCCGGCTCGACCATCGAGGCCTCCGATCTCGCCATCCTGACGGAATGGCTCGATTGGGCGTTCAAAACGCAGAAAGCCGGCCTCAAGAAGGCCGCCTGAGTCTCACAATTCGTTCCCCTCCTGTGATTGCCGGGCTTGACCCGGCAGTCCAGTCCGACCGCGATGCACGCGGAGGCTGGATGCCTGGGTCAAGCCCGGGTATCGCAGGCGAGTGGGCTTTCACACAATGCGCAAGGAAACCCTCATCATGGCACCGCGCGTTCTCATTTCCGACAAGCTTTCCAAGACCGCCGTCCAGATCTTCAAGGACCGCGGCGTCGAGGTCGACTATCAGCCGGACCTCGGCAAGGACAAGGAGAAGCTGCTCGAGATCATCGGCAATTATGATGGTCTCGCCATCCGCTCCAATACCAAGGTGACCGAGAAGGTCATCGCCGCTGCGACCAATCTGCGCGTCATCGGCCGGGCCGGCATCGGCGTCGACAATGTCGACATTCCCGCCGCGACCGCCAAGGGCATCATCGTGATGAACACGCCCTTCGGCAATTCGATCACGACCGCCGAGCATGCGATCGCGATGATCTTCGCGCTCGCGAGGCAGCTCCCCGAAGCCAATGCCTCGACCCAGGCCGGCAAGTGGGAAAAGAACCGCTTCATGGGTGTCGAGGTGACGGGCAAGACGCTCGGCATCATCGGCTGCGGCAATATCGGCTCGATCGTCGCCGATCGCGCCGTGGGCCTCAGGATGCGTGTCATCGCCTTCGATCCGTTCCTCTCCGATGAGCGTGCGGTCGATCTGGGCGTTGAGAAGGTGGAGCTGGACGATTTGTTCCGCCGCGCCGATTTCATCACATTGCACACCCCGCTGATCGAGAAGACGCGCGGCATCATCAATGCGGCGGCAATCGCGCAGATGAAGGACGGCGTGCGCATCATCAACTGCGCCCGCGGCGGGCTCGTCGTCGAGGCGGATCTCGCCGCGGCGCTGAAGTCCGGCAAGGTCGGCGGCGCCGGCTTCGACGTCTTCGTCGAGGAGCCGGCAACCGAGAACGAGCTGTTCGGTCTGCCGAACTTCATCGCCACGCCGCATCTCGGAGCCTCCACCACCGAGGCACAGGAGAATGTCGCGCTGCAAGTCGCCGAGCAGATGGCCGACTATCTCGTGAAGGGCGCGGTGTCCAATGCGCTCAACATGCCCTCGATCACGGCCGAGGAAGCGCCGCGCCTGACGCCGTTCGTCAAGCTCGCCGACCAGCTCGGATCCTTCGCCGGCCAGTTGACCGAGACCGGCATCACCGCGATCAAGCTCGAATATGAGGGTGATGTCGCCGCGCTCAACGTCAAGGCGCTGACCAATGCGGCTCTGGCTGCGCTGCTCCGGCCGCAGCTCCAGACCGTCAACATGGTCTCGGCCCCGGCGATCGCGCGTGAGCGTGGCATAGCGGTGGAAGAGGTGCGTCGCGAACAGCAGGGCGCCTATGAGAACTATATCCGCCTGACGGTGATGACCGAGAAGCAGGAACGATCGGTCGCGGGCACGGTGTTTGCCGACACCAAACCGCGGATCATCCAGATCAAGGGCATCAATATGGAAGCCGAGCTCGGCCGCCACATGCTCTATGTCACCAACAAGGACAAGCCCGGCTTTATCGGCCGCTTCGCCAGCCTGCTCGGCGCCGAGGGCATCAACATCGCGACTTTCAATCTCGGCCGCCAGGCCGCGGGCGAGGATGCGATCGCGCTGGTCGAGGTCGACGAGGCGATTTCCGAGGATGTCATCGCCCGCGTCGGCGCGCTTGAGGGTGTCCTCCAGGCGAAGCGGCTGTCGTTCTGAAGTCTGGAGGGCCGCTGGAACCGCCCAGCGGCCTTCTCTTCGCCTGTTCGCTTGCTCAGATCCGAACCGGCGGACGGTTCGGCAGGCCTTGCGCGAGGACAGATGGCCGTTCCCCAGACCAAGGCCGAGTTGCTCGGCGCGATCGACAAGAGCTATCGCACGCTGCGTGCCGAGCTTGATCGCGTGCCATCGGACAAATGTCTTGATCGCAGTCTTGAGGGGCACGCCGCCGGAACGATGATGAGCGTACGTGATCTTGTCGCTTATCTGGTCGGGTGGAACGAGCTGGTCCTCAAATGGTGCCACGGGCGCGAGGCTGGCGTCGATGTTGACTTTCCGGAGACCGGCTATCGCTGGAACGAACTCGGCCGCCTCGCGCAGAAATTTTATGGCGACTATGCCGGCCTCCCATTTCCAGCGCTGCTGGAACGACTGGACGAGGCCAAGTCTGAGATCATGGCGCTCATTGCGCGCCATAATGATGCTTCGCTCTATCAGATGCCCTGGTATGGCAAATGGCCATTGGGGCGGATGATCCAGCTCAACACATCCTCGCCTTATGACAATGCCTTCAGGCGTTTGCGGGCCTGGCGAAGGGATGCTGAGCCAGCGCGGCGGAATGACTGACGCGAGATCGGTTTGCGGGGGTCGCGCCGGCGTAACGGAATCGATATAAGGTTCGCGCGCTTCGCCCCGGCTCAATGCCGGGGCGCGGCATGTCAGGATATCCCGAAGGGCGCCCCAAGCGGGCGGAGAGGCCGTTTCATGGGGAATGTGGTCGTCGTCGGCTCGCAATGGGGCGACGAAGGGAAGGGCAAGATCGTCGACTGGCTGTCGGAGCGCGCGGATGTCGTCGTGCGCTTCCAGGGCGGGCACAATGCCGGCCATACGCTGGTTATCGACGGCGTCAGCTACAAGCTGAGCCTGTTGCCTTCCGGCGTGGTGCGTCCGGGCAAGCTCGGCGTGATCGGCAATGGCGTCGTGGTCGATCCGCATGCGCTGGTCGCCGAGATCGACCGGCTGGCGGCGCAGGGCGTTGCCGTTTCGCCCGACAATCTCCGTATCGCCGAGAACGCCGCGCTGATCCTGTCGCTGCATCGTGAGCTCGACACCTTCCGCGAGACCAGCAATTCCGGCACGCGAATCGGCACGACGAAGCGCGGCATCGGCCCGGCCTATGAAGACAAGGTTGGTCGCCGAGCCATCCGCGTGATGGATCTTGCCGATCTCAGCGTCCTCCGCGAAAAGATCGACCGGTTGCTGTCGCATCACAATGCGCTGCGCCGTGGTCTCGGCCAGGCCGAGATCGACGGCAATGTCCTCTATGAGGAACTCGCATCCGTCGCCGACAAGGTGCTGCCCTTCATGGATTCGGTCTGGCGCCTGCTCGACGAGCATCGCAAGGCCGGCAAGCGCATCCTTTTCGAGGGCGCACAGGGTGCCTTGCTCGATATCGACCATGGCACCTATCCGTTCGTCACATCGTCGAACACGGTGGCTGGCCAGGCCGCGACGGGTTCGGGCGTCGGGCCCGGCTCGGTCGGCTATGTTCTTGGCATCACCAAGGCCTACACGACGCGGGTGGGAGAGGGGCCGTTTCCGACTGAACAAACCGGCGAAGTCGGCGACTTCCTCGGCACGCGCGGCCATGAATTCGGCACGGTCACCGGGCGCAAGCGTCGCTGCGGCTGGTTCGATGCGGTGCTGGTGCGCCAGACCGTGCGCACCTCGGGCATCCATGGCATCGCGCTGACCAAGCTCGATGTTCTCGATGGCCTTGAAGAAATCAAGATTTGCGTGGGTTATAAGCTTGATGGTCGGGAAATCGACTATCTGCCGGCCGCGCAAGCGGCGCAGGCTCGCGTCGAGCCGATCTATGAGACGCTCGAAGGCTGGAAGGATTCCACCGCTGGGGCACGGCGCTGGAACGACCTGCCGGCTCAGGCCGTCAAATATGTGCGTCACGTCGAGGAATTGATCGGCGCACCGGTTGCACTACTGTCGACGAGCCCCGAGCGCGAAGACACGATACTCGTACAGGATCCGTTCCAGGACTGAGCCAGACGGAAGTCGGCGCCGATCCGGACGCACCGCTTAGCAGAATGGAACGATGACCGACTATTACGTCGTACTGAAAAGGGCTGTCGGGGGTCTCGAGCACGAGGCGCCCGACGTGCGCCGATCGATCTATGACAAGGCCCGCGCTGCCCTGCTTGGCCAGTTGAAGGCGATCACACCGCCGCTCACCACAGCCGAGATCTCCAAGCAGAGGCTTGAACTGGAGGAGGCTATCCGCCGCGTCGAGCGTGAGGCTGCGATGACGGCCGCTGGTCCATCGCCGGCCCGTGTGCGCGCCGCTGCGGCCGCCGCCGATGCGATGGCCGCCGAACAGATACGCCTCGCCGAGGAAGAGGCCGCTGTCGGCGACGAGCCGATCCCGCCCGCGCCGCCGCCGCGTCCTTCGCGCGCGACGCCGGTGCCGACGGATTTTCGCGCTGGCGATCCACGCGTTGCCCCGCGCGCGCCTGAGCCCCGTGCTTCGCAGCCGCAGGCCGAGCAGGCTTCGCCGCGCTCCGCCGCGCGGGTTGCGCCGCCGGTACCGCGTGCGCCGACCCCTGAAGCCGAATGGACGGCGGGCGACGAGCCGATCGCCGAGCCGCCGCGCCGGGGACGCGAGACAATCGCGCGCCGCGAGCCGAGTTTCGGCGAGGGGGCTGAGGCGCCCCAGCAGGACGCGGTCTTCGTCGCGCCTGTCGATGCTGAGGAACGGTCGGAATGGCCTGAAGACAGTAATGCCGAGGCGCTGCTTAATGCCGAGCCGCCGCCGCGCGAGAAGCGCGAAAAGCGGCCGCGACGTGAACAGCCGCCGATCGCCGTTGAGCGCGCGAAGCCGTCGCGCCGACCGACCTTCGTCATTTTCCTGATTTTGGCGCTTGTGATCATCGGTGGTGTCGCGGCGTTTGTCTGGTCGCAGCGCAGCAAGGTCGATGACGTCATCGGCGGTCTGATCTCGTCCGAAAAGAGCGCTGCCCCCGCGGCCTCCAATGCAACGCCATCTGCTGCCAACGGCAAGAATGCCGATCGGCTCGGCGATGCTCCGGCCGAAGAATCGCCGAAGTCCGTGCGCACAGTCACGGCCGAGCCCTCGCCTGAGGGGACTGAAGGCGATCCGCTCGCCGGGGTCGTACAGCCGGGTGCCAATTCCGGCGGCGCCGTCAACGGCGCTCCGGCCGCGACGCCTGCGCCCAGCGATTCGCAGTCGCCTGCTGCCGCCCCGGCCGCAACCGAGGCTCCGGCTGCTGCGCCCAGCGCGACCGCAGCCGCGCCCGACGCCAATGCCTCGGCCACGCCGGGCGATGATCTCGTGGCGCAGAAGGCCATCCTCTACGAGCAGCCGCTCGGCGGCAGTTCGAACGTCACGGCCGTGCAGGCGAATGTCACGTGGAAGTTCGACCAGAACTCGTCCAACGGGCCGGAGATCGTCGCGACGGTCGATGTTCCCGACCGGCAGATGAAGGTCACGGTCAATATCCGGAAGAACAACGACAGCGCGCTTCCGGCGAGCCATCTTGTCGAGGTGATCATCGACACGCCGGCCGATTTCCCCGGCGGCGGTGTCAAGGCGGTGCCGGCCTTCGTGATGAAGCCGACCGAGGAGGCGCGCGGTGTCCCGCTGGATGGCGCGGCAGCCAAGGTCGCCGACGGCTTCTTCTGGATTGCGTTTGCGAACGACGATGCGCCGATGAAGCAGAACATTGCGCTGATGCGCGAGCGCAACTGGATCGATATCCCAATCGTCTACAACAACGATCAGCGCGCTATCCTGACTCTCGAAAAGGGCACGCCAGGCCAGCGCGTGTTCGAAAAGGCGCTCGCCGCCTGGGGCAACTGAGGGCCGGGCGCTTCGTCTCGACACTGCAACGGCACTGGTGACGAAGCGCCCCCTCTCCATCTCTCCCCCGCTTCGCGGGAGAGAGGGCCGGGCTCGGCCGGCATTTATGGCGACGGTTCAGCCGGGGCGTCTGATGCCCCTCGCCCGCGAAGGGGGAGGGACGGGGAGCGGGTTGCCTCGCGATCCCTGTCCTCGCGGTTCCGAAAGCTCCGTTGAGCCGCCTCTTGCATCCCTTCCTTCGATCGTCCATGTTTCGCGCATTCCGAGGGGTGTTCGCTGACGCGAGCTGAGATGGCCTGGGGCCGAACCCTTCGAACCTGATCCGGGTCATGCCGGCGAAGGGACGGGAAGCTTGGTCCATTTGGCTCGTTCATCGCCGACGCATGGCTCATTCCGCCTTGGAAGGGGCCGAAGTCGCGTGTCCGATCGATCGAAAGGGGCCGTCCTCACCGCCTCGCTGCTGCGTGGACTCGGCATCGCCGTCGTGCTGCTGCTCGCGTGGCAGGCCGTGATCATCATCTTCGCGCCGCCGCCCTTCATGCTGCCGCCGCCGGCCAAGGTCTGGCAGGCGCTGGTCTCAAGGCCCGAGCTCTGGACCCGCGACGCCCCGACGACACTCATCGAGACGGTCATTGGCCTCATCACCGGCTCGATCGCCGGCGTGCTGCTGGCGCTCGCCATGATGCTGGCACCGCCGCTCGGCCGGGTGCTCATGCCCCTGCTCGTCGTGACGCAGGCCTTTCCCGTCTTCGCGATCGCGCCGCTCTTGGTGCTGTGGTTCGGCTTCGGCATCGGCTCGAAAATCGTGATGGCGACCATCGCCATCTTCTTTCCCGTCGCCTCGGCCTTTCATGATGGGCTGACCCGCACCGAGGAGAGCCTGATTGATCTCGGCCGGCTGCACCGGGCGCGGCCCGATCAGGAACTGTTCCTCCTGCGCGTGCCGAATGCCTTGCCGGCGCTCGCCTCGGGGCTTCGCGTCGCCGCCGTTTATGCCCCTGTCGGAGCGTTGATCGGCGAGTGGGTCGGCGCGTCCTCGGGTCTTGGCTACGCCATGCTGATGGCCAATGGCCGCGCGCAGACCGACGTTGTCTTTGCCGCGCTCGCCCTTCTCGCCGTGATGGCGCTTCTCGTTCGCGCCGTTGTTGTCGCGCTCACCCGCCGCATCGCCCCCTGGGCGCCGGAAACCCGTGTCTGACCCCCGCAGGAAATCGAAGATGAGATCCTTCTTCCGCCCCCACACCCTTGCTTTGGCGCTTGCCGCAGCTTTGCTCGCTGTGCCGATGGTGGTCCCCGCCGCTCGCGCGGCCGACAAGGTAACGGTGCTGCTCGACTGGTTCGTCAATCCGGACCATGCGCCGCTGGTGATCGCCAAGGAGGGCGGCTTCTTCGCCCGCCACGATCTCGATGTCGATCTCATCGCGCCGGCGGATGCCAGCGCGCCGCCGCGCCTCGTCGCTGCCGGCCAGGCGGATATCGGCGTGACCTATCAGCCGGACCTGATGCTGAACGTGAAGGAGGGATTGCCGCTGGTGCGGATCGGCACGCTGATCGAGACGCCGCTCAATTGCCTGATCGCGCTCAAGGACGGGCCGGTAAAGACGCTGGCCGATCTCAAGGGCAAGAAGGTCGGGTATTCGGTCGCGAGCCTGCAGAACGCCTATCTCGACGCCATCCTCGCTTCTGCCGGCCTGACGACCAAGGATGTCGAACTGGTCAATGTCAATTTCAACCTGACCACGGCGCTGATGTCCGGTCAGGTCGATGCGGTGATCGACGGCTATCGCAATTTCGAGCTGATCCAGCTTGGCCAAGAGGGCAAGCCCGCCATCGCCTGGTTTCCCGAGGAACACGGCGTACCGCCCTATGATGAACTCGTCTATGTGACGCGCAAGGACCTCGCCGGCGATCCGCGCATGGCCCGTTTCATCGCCGCGGTGGAGGAGGCAACGATCTTCATCACCAACCATCCTGAAGAGGCGGAGGCGATGTTCATGAAGGCGCACCCCGATCTCAACGATGCGCTCAACCACGCCGCCTTCGCCGCGACGCTGCCGCGCTTTGCCAAGCGGCCGGCGGCGCTCGATCCGGGCCGGTATGACCGTTTCGCCGAATTCATGAAGGGCAAGGGCCTCATCGACACCATTCCGCCGATCGAGAGCTATGCGATTGCGCCGCGCTGAGACCTCAAGCATTCTCGAGCGAAGTGGATACAGGGTCGCATGAAGAAAATGGGTGAAAGCAAATAGATAGAGCAGTGCTGGCGAACCGGAGTTCGCCGGAACTGCTCTAGCCTTCCGGGAGGCCGGCGAGCCTCAGGCCTTCCATGTAGCGCTCGAGCTCCGCGCCGCCGAGATTGTGCACGGCGTCGCGGACCTCCGCCATGGTCATGCCCGGCCGATCCTGCAGAAGCCGCTGGACCGCGCTGCGGGCGAGGGCGAGGTCGCCCGCGAGGGCTGCCGATGTCGCGAGCAGGCGGTTGGCCCAGACCATGCCGGGGCGCGCGTCGAGGGCCTGGCGCGCCTGCTTCGCCGCCTCAGCATAGTCGCCGAGCATGAACAGGCAGGTCGCCATGCCGGCATAGGCGTTGAAGCGCACGGGATCGTCGGGGCTGAGCAGGATGGCGCGGCGAAGGCTCGCCATGCCCTCGCGCGGTTCGCCCGAATAGGCCTGGATATAGCCGAGCCGCGTCCAGGCCCAGGCGAAGGTCGGATCGATCGCGAGCGCTCGCTCGATGAAAGCGCGGGCGCGCGACTGGTCGACCATCAGGATTGAGAAGCTGGCGCCAATCATCGTATAGACGAGCGCGTCGGGCTCCGAGGTCTCCGCTGCTTTCTCGGCAAGGGCGAGCGCGAGGCGCTTGTCGCGCTCGGCGTCGTCGGACCAGAGATAGGTAATCTGCTGGCTGAGGCACCAAGCCTTCAGCCCGAGGGCCGGCCCGGAGCGCGGATCGCTCGCCAGTGCCTCGTCGAGCAGGCGCAGCGCTGTCGCATTGTCCTCGCGCCGATGTGCCCAGAAATGCGGCATCGCCTTGAGGACGAGATCATGGGCGCGGAGGCCCTCGCCATCCTTGCGGCGTGAACGGTCGATCTCGGCCGAGCGGATCGCCGGGTGCAGCGCGCCGGCAACCTGCGTTGCCACCAGGTCCTGCAACTCGAACGGATCGGCGAGGGTACCGTCGGTGCGGCCCGACCACAGATGCGTGCCGGTCTCGGCTTCGATCAGCTGCGCCGTGACGCGAAGCCGCTCGCCGGACCGGCGCACGCTGCCCTGGACGACATAGCGCACGCCGAGATCGCGGGCGAGCGAGCGCACATCGGGCGCGCGGCCCTTGTACTGCATCGCGGAATTGCGGGCGATGACCCGGATCGAGCGAACATGGGCGAGCGTCGCCGTCGTTTCCTCAACAATGCCGTCGGCGATGCTTTCACAGCTCTTGTCAGCGGAGAGATCATCGATCGGCAGCACCATGACCAGAGGCCGCTGGTCCTCCTGCGGCTCGGCCGAAAGGCCAGGCAGGGCCAGGACGCCGGGCGTCAGCATCTGGATCTGGGTTGGCTGGTAGTCGGGCAGCGTGCGCCCGGGCGGGACCCAGAACCATGTCTCCACCGGGTAGGGCACACTGCGAAGAATGAGGAACCCGACAGGCTTGAAGGCCGAGGCCGGCTCGCCAAGCAGTTGCCAGCGCACGGAATGGGTAATGGCAATGCCACCCGGCGGAGCCGCAGCCTGAAGCCGCATGGCAAAGCCGAGCGCCGCGCCGAAGCGGTCATTGTCGGAAAGGATGACATCGGCGAGCACGATTGCCGCCCGAACCTCGATGCGCGGCCGTTCCGAGCCCAGGTTGTGCTCGGCCATGGCGAGCTGGAACGCCATGCACCACTCGACGGCGTCGAGAACGCTCGGAAACTCGACCAGCCCGCCATCGCCCATCATCTTGATGATCTGGGCGCCATAGAGAGGCAATGTCGGACGGACCAACGTCTTGTAGATAGCGCGCATCTCGCGCAGCGTGCCGAGCTCGTCGCGCTGGACCAACTCGGAATAGCCAACCATGTCGAGCGCGGCGATCACCGAGAGCCGACGACGCGGGCGTGCCATTGTTCGTTTCCGATTTGTTCGGAAAGAGACTGTGACTCAGTTCAAGATCGGGAGCAAGGCGCCCGGTCGGTGGGCAAATGCTTATGAGGGGCAAGCCTAGATCTTCTCATCGCTCCAAAGAAACAACGAAAAGATCCGAATTCTCGCGGTTTCGTGCGAACTCCCGCCGACTTCGCACGGAAGAGCCCTAAAGGCTGGCCGACTCCAGTTCGTCGTCGTCGGCGTGTCCGCGCTCGAGATCGCGCGCCCCCCGCTTAACGGCCTTCTGCACCTTCTCGAACGCCCTGACTTCGATCTGCCGCACGCGCTCGCGGCTGACGCCGAACTCGGTCGACAGCTCTTCGAGCGTGATCGGCTCCTCGGCGAGGCGGCGGGCTTCGAAGATGCGCCGCTCGCGCTCGTTGAGCACGCCCATGGCGTCCTTCAGCAGCTTGCGGCGGTTGTCGGCCTCTTCCTGGTTAGCGAGCACCGTCTCCTGGCTCTCGCTGTCGTCAACCAACCAATCCTGCCACTCGCCGCCCTCTGCGTCGGCGCGCAGCGGCGCGTTCAGCGAGGTGTCGCCGCCGAGCCGGCGGTTCATGGAGATGACGTCTTCCTTGGTGACGCCGAGCTTGGTCGCGATCTGCTGCACCTGGTCGGGCTTCAGATCGCCCTCGTCGAGCGCCTGGATCTGGCTCTTCATCTTGCGCAGATTGAAGAACAGCCGCTTCTGGTTGGCCGTGGTGCCCATCTTCACGAGGCTCCACGAGCGCAGGATATATTCCTGTATCGAGGCCTTGATCCACCACATGGCATATGTTGCGAGGCGGAAGCCCTTTTCGGGCTCAAACCGCTTCACCGCCTGCATAAGGCCGACATTGCCCTCGGAGATGACCTCGCCGATCGGCAGGCCATAGCCGCGATAGCCCATGGCGATCTTGGCCACGAGACGCAGATGGCTCGTCACCAGCCGGTGGGCGGCGTTGCGATCGTCATGTTCCTTGTAGGCCTTGGCGAGCATATACTCTTCGTCGGGGGCCAACATCGGGAAGCGCCTGATCTCGTCGAGATAGCGCGAAAGACCGGCTTCGCCCGAGGCGATGACCGGCAAACTTGCTCTGGCAGCCATGGAGACCCCCTTCTTCTGACGACGTCGCATCAAGCCAACGCCGCATGCGGCCGTAGCGGCCCGCATGGCTCAATATGGGGATGAATTCTAGCAAAAACAGGGCCGTGGTGCTGTTCTGCATCACAAGGTTGAGACTGCGGCGCGAGCCGCCGCAGCTTAAAGTGCCCTGAAACCTTCGATCAGGCTTGCGAGATCCACCGGCGGCTCCGCCTCGAAATGCATCGTCTCGCCGCTGACCGGATGTTCGAAGCCGAGGAGCCAGGCATGCAGCGCCTGACGCGGAAAGCCGCTGACCTCGGCGCGCAGCGGCTGCGGCAGCAGGCCGGCCTTGGTCAGGAATCCCTTGCCGTAATCCTGGTCGCCGATCAGCGGATGGCCGAGCGCCGCCATATGGACGCGGATCTGATGCGTGCGTCCGGTTTCGAGGCGGAGATCGATCAGGCTGGCGATCGGCGGCGAGGACGCGCCGAAGGTCTCGGCCACGGTATAGTGCGTGATCGCCTGCTTCCCACCCTGCTTGACGATCGCCATCTTCTGCCGGCTGGTCGGCGAACGGCCGAGCGGGGCATCGACGAGCCCATAGGGCAGCGACGGCACGCCCCAGACGATCGCCTGATAGCCGCGCTCGAGGGGGCCGGTGCGGCCATGGTCCGCAAACTGTGCGGCTAGCCCCTTATGGGAGCGATCGGTCTTGGCGATCACCATCAGCCCGGTTGTGCCCTTGTCGAGCCGATGGACGATTCCGGGGCGGCGGACGCCGCCGATGCCGGAAAGGCTGGGGCCGCAATGGGCAATGAGCGCGTTGACCAGCGTCCCGGTCCAGTTGCCCGCCGCCGGATGGACGACGAGACCGGCCTGCTTGTCGATTACGACCAGAGCGTCGTCCTCGTAGACGACATTGAGCGGGATCGCCTCGCCCTCGGGCTCGGCAGGCTCGGCCTCGGGAATGGTGACGCGGACGATTTCGCCCGAATTGACCAGCTTTTTGCCCTCGACTATGGTCGCGCCGCCGATGCTGACATGGCCTGCCTCGATGAGGGCCTTGAGGCGGCTTCGGCTCAAACGCTCGATGCGGGCGGCGAGCCAGGCATCGAGACGGCGGCCGGTCGCTTCGGGTTCAACCACGAGGTCGACGATATCCTCGCCGTCGTCCGGAAAGTCATCCATGGTTCGTGCTTCTTCCGCCCCGCTGTCGCCGCGCTCGCTCGATGAGGAGGAGCGCGATGATCCGCCGCTCGATCCGGCGGTCGAGCGCATCCGCCAGCGCCTGAAGCGGCTGATCGTCATTTCGAGCGCGACGCTTCTGGTGGGGCTGATCGCCGTTCTCGCTGCCGTCATCTACAAGATCGGACCCGGACAAGACAAGGCCGCGCTTGCCACCGTGTCCGGCGAGGCGACCATCACCGGCGTGCTGCCGGCGGGCGCGACACTGCTCTCGACCGCGCTCGACGGCCGCCTGATGGCGCTGACATTCCAGACCGGCAGTGCGGTGCGCACCGTCATCGTCGATCTTTCAACCAACCGGGTCATCCGCCGCGCGGTGCTTGGCGACAGCGCGCCACCCGCGACACCCTGACTTGTCCACTGTTGTCGCGCATCATCGCTTGCCAAGCGGCGGGCGGTTCGCTATATCGCGGACGTTCGCTCCAAGAGCGACCCGCGCGCCCTTCGTCTAGCGGTCAGGACGTCGCCCTCTCACGGCGAAAGCAGGGGTTCGATTCCCCTAGGGCGCGCCAAAATCTCACTGAATTGCTGACATGAAATCTGGCGGCTTTGCTGTATCGGACCTGACAACTATTCCCTTGTCGCGTGACAACGTCATATGGCGGCGGGTGTGCCACTCACCCAGCGACGGGCGCGAATTCCTCAGCGTTGAACAAGTGATGGTGCACGGTCCCGGTGAACATCGTCATGAGTTCGCCTGTCAGTGCGCGGCTGCGGAAGCGATAGTCCGATTGCAGCGCCGTCTCGACTGCGGCGAGGTCGGGATAGCGGATGGCGAGCGCCATGGCATAGCGCGGCGCGCCAGGCTCGCGGTCGATACCGGTGAGCACGCGGACTTCCTCGGCGCCCGGAAAGCGGGTCCAGAGCGGCACCAGCTGCTCGCGAACGAAGGCGTGGAACGCGTCCTCGCGGCCGGGATGGATCTCACCTTCGAACAGCGCGTAGCGAATGATCATGTGTCACCCTTCGCAGGCGGCGGCTCCGCTGCGTTCTCGAGAAAATGAGAGGGGGAGGGGCGCCTGCCTGAAGCAAGCGCCCCCGATCGGCTCGCCCGGCTACTTGCCCCAGATCGTCTTGTACTGAGTGCGATAGCCGTTGTCGGGATCGAAGCTGTTCTTCGGCCCGCCGTCGAACTCGATATTGGCGCTGGTCACCACATGCAGCGGCGAGACATAGCCGGACCAAGGCTCCTTGGCGAAGGCGCGGTTCAGCTCGTCGACGAGCTGCCAGCCCTGCAGGTTGAGCGGTTCGGCGACGGTGACGGCCTGATACTGCTTGGCGCGGATGCGCTGATAGGCGCTTTCCGAGCCGTCACCGGCCGCGACATTGACCGGCTTGCCATCACCCGCGATGCCCGCTGATGCGAGCGACGGGCCCATGAAGTCGTAATAGAGATCGTTGATCGCCAGCGAGTGGGTCCACTTGTCACCGTATTTCTGCAGCAGCGACGTCGTCAGCTGCGGCATACGCTGCGATGTCTCGGCGATCGGCGTGTCGACATATTCGAGCACCGTGCCGCCGAGATCCTCGATCTCCTTCTTCATCCGGTCGGCCTTGGCGATGGCGATCGCATAGGTCGAGTCGGTGAAGATGATGACGCCCGGCTTGCCGCCCGCATCGACATAAGCCCAGTCGGCTGCGGCCTTGGAGACCTGCATCGCATCGGTTGTGACATTGGCGAAGACGCCGACATCGTCGACGGGACCGACCGCCGGGGCGGCATGCCACGACACCATCGGAATGCCGGCGGCCTTGGCCTGCTCCATCGCCGGCTTCTGCTCGACGGCGTCGAAGCCGTTGATGATGATTCCGTCCGGCTGCAACGCCATGGCCTGGCCGAAGGCGGCGGTGCGGCCGCCGATCGATCCGGCGCCATCGAGAACCGTCACCTTCCAGCCGACGGCGTTTGCTGCTTCCTGAACGCCGTTCACGACGCCGAGAATGCCGCCGTTCTTCATGTCGCCGGCAAGGATGACGATCGACTTGCCCTCGGCCGCCTTGGGGCCGCTGGTCGGGCCGTCCCAGGCCGTGACCTTGGTCGCGTATTTGTCGACCATCGCCTTGGCATCCGCCATTGCGTCGGCAAAGGCCGGGGCGCTGATCATGAGCGCGGCTGCGGCGACGCCGAGCTGCAAAAGGGTTCTTCTGTTCATCGTTCCTCCTCCTTGGACTTCTGTCCGTCTTTTGTCGTTGCTCTCACTCACGTCCTGGCCGCGGTTCTTGATCAGGTCTTCCCGCCTGATCAGGTTTTGCCGCCTGGTGCCAACCGCTTGACCGCGCCGCGTTTGCGCTGCGCATAGCCGGCGATGCCGATGGCGACGAGCAGCGTGACGCCGTTGAACAGAGGCTCGACGAAGAACGAGCCGCCGAATTGCTGGATGCCGGAAATGCCGACGGCAAGAATGATGACGCCGATCATCGTGCCCCAGACATTGACGCGGCCGGGCTTGATCGTCGTCGAGCCGAGAAAAGCGCCGACAAGCGCCGGCAGCAGATATTCAAGGCCCACGCTGGCCTGGCCGATGCGTAGCTTCGAGGCGAGGAGGATGCCGGCCAATGCTGCGAGGAAGCCGGAGCTCATGAACGCGCCGATGACGAATTTGCGCACCGGAATGCCGTTGAGCGCCGCGGCCTTCGGATTGGCGCCGATGGCATAGAGATAGCGGCCGATCGGCAGATACTCCAGCACGACCCACATCGCCAGCGCGATGCCGAGCACGTAGAAACCGGTGATCGGCAGGCCGAACACCATCGTTCCGTTGAGCGCCAGGAAGCCGGCCGGCAGCACGCCGACGACCTGCCGGCCGCCGGTGTGCCAGAGCGCAAGCGCATAGAGGATCGTGCCGGTGCCGAGGGTCGCGATGAAGGCGTCGATCTTGGCGACCTCAACGAGGAGGCCGTTGAGGAAGCCCGTCGCCGTGCCGAGCACCAGTACGATCAGCACCACGAGCGGCCAGGGCAGGCCGAAGACGGTCTGCAGGCTGATCGCGAGGATATGCCAGAGCACGATGCCGTAGCCGACGGTCAGATCGATGCGCCCGGCTGCCATCGGAATCATCGCCGCCAGCGAAAGGAGGGCAATGATCGCTTTGTCGGAAATAATCGAGCGGAGGTTCAGCACCGTCGGGAAGGTGCGCGGCAAGAGGATCGAGAACAGGATGATCAGCGCGAGCGTCAGGATGACCAAGCCATAGACAGGAAGCAGACGGCCGAGCTTCTGGCCGAAAGTGAGCCCGGCGAGGTCGGCCCGGGTCGGCTCCAGCGCGGTCGATTCGATCGATTGCATGTCTTTTCTCCCGAAGGGCTCACGCGGCTTCCGAGGCAGAGGCGGCGGTGATCACCGCCTCCGCGGTCAATGCGTCGCCGGCAAGTTCCTCGACGATCCGTCCGCGCGAGAAGACAAGCGCGCGATGGCAGATATGGGCGATTTCTTCGAAGTCGGTGGAGACCACCAGGACGGCCAGGCCGCGGTCGAGCGCCTCCGCGATGAGGCGGTAGATATCGGCGCGGGCGCCGACATCGACGCCGGCGGTCGGATCCTCGGCGACCAGAAGCTTGCGGCCGGTCTTGAGCCAGCGGCCGACGACGACCTTCTGCTGGTTGCCGCCCGAGAGCGCCTCGACCGGCATGTCCGGATCGTTCGGGCGCAGGCCGACGCGATGGCCGATGGCAGCCGCGTCGTCCGCCTCGCGCCGGGGCGAGAGGAACGAGAACAGACCGCGGCCGCAGGCGCTGGGATTGAGGAAGGTGTTTTCGCGCACCGACAGCGACAGCGCGACCGACTCTTCGGTGCGGTCGCGCGCGATCAGCCCGACGCCGCAGCGCATCGCGGCGATCGGGCTCGAGAGATCCGGCTCCAGGCCGGCGATGCGGACCTTGCCGGTGAAAGGCTCGCTGCCGAACAGTGCCCTTCCGATCCGTTCCTGGCCGGCCCCGCGCAGGCCCACCAGTCCGAGCAGTTCGCCGCGGCGGATATCGAAGGAGACAGGCGCGGCGGCGCTGCAGGAGAGGTCGCGGATCTCGACGATCGCCTCGCCCGTCCGTGCCTCGCTTTTGTGGAACAGGTCGCTGGCCGGACGGCCGATGATCATCTCGACCAGTTCGGCCGGTGTCGTCTCGGCGACGGGCTTCTGTCCGATGAGCTTGCCATCGCGCAGCACCGCGACGCGGTCGGCAATGCGGAAGACCTCGTCGAGGCGATGCGAGACATAGATCATGCCGACGCCGCGCGCCTTGAGCGGGCGGATGGCCTCGAACAGCCGCTCGACCTCATCGGCCGGCAGGCTTGCCGTCGGCTCGTCGAGCACCAGCACGTCGGCCTCCACCGCCAGCGCCCGAGCAATGGCGACGAGCGACTTTTCGGTTCGGGTCAGTTGCGAGACGCGCGTCGCGGGATCGAAGGTGCAGCCGACGAGGGCAAGGGCCGCGCGGGCCCGCTCCTCGGTGGCGCGCCAGTCTATGAGCCCTGAGCGCAACGAGAAGCCCTGCGCCAGGCCCATATTCTCACCCACCGTCATCCATTCAATCAGGCCGAGATCCTGATGGATGAAGGCCACCGGCTGGCGCTCGTTGGGCCGCGGCGGGCGATGATGATAGGGCTGGCCGCGAAACAGGATCTCGCCGCCGTCGGGCTTATGGATGCCGGCGAGTGTCTTGATCAGCGTCGACTTGCCGGCGCCGTTCTCGCCGAGCAGCGCCAGGATTTCGCCAGCGCGCAAATCCAGCGAGACGGCGGAAAGCGCACGCGTGCCGCCAAAATCCTTGGTGATCGACTGGAAGTCGAGCAGCGGGCTGCCGTCCATGTGCGCTCCTCCCAAAGCCCGACTGAACAGTCAAATTGTTATCGATAACATGGTCTGCTCGTCAAGGACCAACCGGGGTTGAGCCGCTTCCGTGCCACCGGCTCAGGCGCTGAAGCCGTCGAGCAGCCGCATCATTTCGGCGGAATCGCGGGCGCCGAGGCCGGCTGCGACGAGGAGGCGGTGAATCTCGACGACCTGTCCGGTCATCGGCAGCGGCGTACGCGTCTTGAGCGCGAAGGCCTGCAGCGAATCGAGATCCTTCAGCATGTTGTCGATGCGGCCAGTCGGGGTGAAGTCGCGCGCCGCGAACTTCGCCATGAACTCCTGCAAGATGCGGGAATCGGCCCGTCCACCGGCCAGCGCCGCGGGAATGGCGGCCGGATCGACACCGCCGGCCTCGGCGAGCTTCACCGCCTCGGCGACCGCCTGAAACAGGACAGCGCAGAAAAGCTGGTTGATCAGCTTGGTGGTCTGCCCTGCACCGGAGGGTCCCATCAGCGTATAATTGGTGGCGAGATGCTGCATCACGCGGCGCGCGCGCTCGAAATCGTCCGCCGCGCCGCCGGCCATGATCGTAAGCCGCCCGGCCAAAGCGCCGGGAACGCCGCCGGAAAGCGGGCAATCGACGAAGGCCATGGCTGTCTCGCCCTTCAGCCGCGCCGCCATCTCCGCCGTTTCGGCCGGGTCGATCGATGACATGTCGATCAACAGCTTGTCCGGACCTGCTGCCGTGGCAACGCCGTTCGGGCCGAAGAGGACGGCGCGGACGATATCGGCGTGGTTCAGGCTGAGGATGGTGAATTCAGACGCTGCGACGGCCGCGGCGATCGTCGGCGCGGGTCTGGCGCCCTTGGCCACGAGCGCGGCCACCTTGTCGGCATGGGGATCGAACACATGGACGCGACAGCCAGCTTCGAGCAGCCGCGTGGTGATGGCCGAGCCCATCAATCCGGCGCCGATGACCGCAACAGTGGCTTCTTCGCTCTTGTCGAACGCGTCTCCTTTCGCCCCGTGCCGGCGCAACTCGTCAGAGGCTGGCGGTGATGCCGCCATCGACATAGAGCGTGTGGCCATTGACGAAGGAGGACGCGTCGGAGGCGAGGAAGACCGCTGCACCGAGCAGTTCCTTGACGTCGCCCCAGCGCCCGGCCGGCGTGCGCTTCTCGAGCCAGCCCGAGAATTCGGCGCTCTCCACCAGCGCCTTGTTCAGCGGCGTCTTGAAATAGCCGGGCGCGATCGCGTTGATCTGCAAGCCATATTTCGCCCAGTCCGTGCACATGCCGCGCGTCAGGTTGCGCACGGCGCCTTTGGTTGCGGTGTAGGGTGCGATGCCGGGCCGGGCGAGCTCGCTCTGCACCGAGGCAATGTTGATGATCTTGCCGCGTCCGCGCGGGATCATGCGGCGCGCCACCGCCTGGCCAGCGAAGAACACGCTGGAGATATTGGTCTGAAGCAGAAGCTGCCACTTGTCCTCGGGGAAATCCTCGAGCGGCGTGCGAAACTGCATGCCGGCATTGTTGACGAGGATATCAATCGGCCCAATCCCGGCCTCGATCCGCTCGACGGCCGCCTCGACCGAGGCCTTGCTGGTAACGTCGAAGGCGGCGGTATGTGCGGCATAGCCCTTGTCGGACAGCATCGCCACGGCCGCCTCAACCTTGGCGATGTCGCGGCCATTGATGATGACATTAGCGCCATGCGCGGCAAGACCCTCGGCCACCGCAAGGCCGATGCCCTGGCTCGAACCGGTCACCAGGGCAATGCGGCCCGAAAGGTCAAACAGGCTGGACATCGATCGAACGCCTCCTCTTGCGGCCAGCGATATCCGCCCGCCGACCCCGTTTCTGTTATCGATAACGCGGCTGGCGATGCCAGTCGCGGCTCACGCGCTTTCGCGCATCACGACGCGGTAGTTGGTCAGCGTGATCTCGTTGTCGCTGGTCGTCTCGCCGCGGATCGCCTGCAGCAGCTTCTCGGCGGCGAAGCGGCCGATGCCATAGCAGTCTACATTCACAGTGGTGATGCGCGGGTGGCAGAAGGCCGAAATCTCGTAATCGCCGAAGCCCGCGATGGCGATGTCTCCGGGCACTTTGAGGCCGCGCCGCTGGCACTCCATCAGCGCGCCGAACGCCGAGAGATCGGAGACACAGAGGACGACTTCGGTGTCCGGCCAGCGCTCCAGCATGTTGACGATGGCATGGGCGCCTTGCTCGATCGAGATCGGCGGTACACCGAAAGAGATCACGCGGCCCGGCGGCAGGCCGAGTTCCTCCACGGCCTTCAGGAAGCCGGCGCGGCGCAGGCTGCCGCGCGTGTCGCGCGCCGTCGTACCGCCGATATAACCGAATTTGCGATAGCCCTTGGCCGCCAGTTCGCGCACGAGCTGGCCCATGACCTGGCTGTTGGAAAAGCCGACGACATGGTCGATCGGGTGGTCCGGCAGTTCCCAGGTCTCGACGACGGGAATCGCGCTCGTCTCGAGCAGGTGCCGGGCCCTGTCGCTATGCGAGCCGCCGGTGAGGATGATGCCCTCCGGACGGCGGCGCAGCATCGATTCGATCAGCATCTCTTCCTTGTCGGTCGCATAATCGGTGTAGCCGAGCAGCAATTGCAGCCCCGAGCCTTCGAGGCCGTCGGTAATGCCGCGCGCCGTATCTGAGAAGTTGGAATTGTTGATCGAGGGAACGAGCGCGGCGACGAAGCCGGTGCGGCCGGAGGAGAGGGCGCCCGCCGACTGGTCGAGGACATAGCCGAGCCGGTTGACGGCTTCGAGGATCCGGTCGCGCGTCTTCTGCGACACGCGTCCATCTTTCTTCAACGCGCGCGAAACGGTCATCGTCGAGACCCCGGCCTGTTCCGCGACATCGGCCATGGTCGGGTTCTGTTGCAGCTCCGACGCCGCGCGGCCCGCCTTTCGCGTATCGGACTTCACCAAGGAACTCTCCCGTGCTCCATCCGTCCGGCTAAAGGCGGTGGCAAAACTGATGTTTGGATCGAGGATATGGTTATCGATATCATCGGGCAAGCCTGTTCCGGCAGGGAATCCGGGCGCTTACTGGGGCCGAACTCCGCCGATTCAGAGCTTTCGACATCCATGATCCAGTCTGGGCGATCTCGACGCGCCTCCACCGGGCTGATAGCTGTTAGCGATAACAGGATTATTCAGCCGGAGGGATCGCCATGAAAGTCGTCGTCATCCACGAGGCGAAGGACCTGCGCATCGAGGAAAGGCCCGAGCTGGCCCCGGGTCCCGGCGAGGTGAAGATCCGCATGGCGACGGGCGGCGTCTGTGGCTCGGACCTCCATTATTACAATCATGGCGGCTTCGGCACGGTCCGTCTCAAGGAGCCGATGATCCTTGGCCATGAGGTTTCAGGCCGGGTCGAGGCGCTGGGTGAGGGCGTCGATACGCTCTCCATAGGTGAACTCGTTGCAGTGTCGCCGTCGCGGCCGTGCCGCCACTGCGACTATTGCCAGAAGGGGCTGCACAATCACTGCCTCAACATGCGCTTCTATGGCTCGGCGATGCCGTTTCCGCATATCCAGGGTGCTTTCCGCGAGAGCCTCATCGCCGACGCGCTGCAATGCGTGCCCGCCGAGGGGCTCAGCAGCGGCGAAGCCGCCATGGCCGAGCCGCTCGCGGTGACGCTGCACGCCACGCGCCGGGCCGGCGAAATGCTCGGCAAGCGGGTCCTCGTCACCGGCTGCGGCCCGATCGGCGCGCTCACCATTCTCGCGGCGCGGCGAGCCGGCGCGGCCGAGATCGTCGCGACGGATCTCACCGGCAATGCCCTCGCCATGGCGAAGCGCGTCGGCGCCGACCGCGTCATCGACATGGCGAGCGAGCCGGAGGCGCTCGAGGCCTACAACGCCAACAAGGGTACGTTCGATGTGCTGTTCGAATGCTCCGGCGCGCCGAAGGCATTGGCCGGCGGCATTGCCGCGTTGCGGCCGCGCTCAGTGGTGGTCCAGCTCGGTCTTGGCGGCGAGATGGCTGTGCCGATGATGCAGGTGACAGCGAAGGAGATCGACCTGCGCGGGTCCTTCCGCTTCCATGAGGAGTTCCCGCTCGCCGTAAGGCTGATGCAGGCTGGGCTCATCGATGTGAAGCCGCTGATCTCGCACACGATTCCCGTTGCCGAGGCCAGACGCGCGTTCGAGCTCGCCAATGACCGGAGCCAGGCGATGAAGGTCCAATTGGCCTTTGCAGGCTGATCGGCGACCGGCCGGCGCATAGCAAAAACCCGCCGGGCGGGACCGCGGCGGGCGTTGCATTCGTGAGACCAGCGTTGGAGGCTCGCCGATCTCGTCTGTCGCGGAGGCGGGGTGGTGCTTCCGCGCGTTTCGTTGTTGGCTTAGTAGCCGACGGACTGGCGTGCGATCTGATGGATGTCGGACTTCGCGATACCGACATCGGCCAGTTCACGATGAGTCATGCGGGCGAGCTCATTGTAGGTCTCGCGATACTTGCGCCAGTTGTTAAAGCTCTTGACGATGTTCATTTCGGCACTTCCTTCGATTGTCGATGGGCGCCGGCTTTTGCCGTCCGTCCGATCTTGCTGATACGAAGATAGTCAGCCGGGCGCCTGCCGAGCAGCGGGAGAATCCGCATGGCAGGCTTGCGCCGCGTGCACGGCAGCACGTAATGCTCTCCTTATGGTGCAACGCACTATAATCGGTTGTCGAACGGCTAGACCGGAATGGCCAGCACCGGGCAGGGCGCCTGGCGGAGCACCCGTTCGGTATGTGTGCCGCGCAGCCGGTCGAGCAGGCTGTCCTCGCCGCGGGTCGGCATGACGATCAGGCCGGCGCCATCCGCCTCCGCGAGGATCGCGTCGACTACCGGACCCTGGATTGTGCGCACGGTGACCGGCTTCTGGTCCTCGCCATAGGCGATGGCCGGCGGCTTGTCGCCGACATGGACGAAATCGAGCTGCTCAGCCGCGATGCCGAGGCCGCCCAGCAACCGCGCAAGCAATGTCAGCGCATGGGTCGGGTCAGGCTCGGCTGCAACGGGAACGAGGACGCGGCCGAGCGTGAAGGCACCCGTGGCGCTGTCGACGAAGCCTGCAACATCGGTCGGCACGATCAAGGCTGGGGCATCGACAAGCGCGGCGATCTTCTCGGCGACCGACCCATGCAGGACGCGATCAAGGCCTTCGCGGCGCTCGGAGCCGAGCACCAGCAGATCGGTGCCGCGCCGCCCGACGAAGTGTTGAACGCCGGCCGAGGGGTCGTGGTCGCGGATGTCGACCTTGTAGACCGTGACGCCGGTCGCCGGCTCGACGGCCTCGCGCGGCGCGTCGGCCGCAATGAGGCCCCAGCGCGACAGGCTCTCGCGCACGGCCGGGGGATGGGCGCCCGCGGGATGCCCTTCGCCGGGTCGGTGGACATGCAGGAGATCGAACTCCGCCTTGAGCAGCACGGCCAGCCGCAAGGCATGCGCAAACGCCGCCTCGCTCGCCTCCGAAAAATCGGTCGGATGCGCGATCCTGTATCTCAGCCCCGTCATGGCGACCTCATTCCTGTTGCCGGTCCGACGCTAGCAAATCCGGCCGGTGGTTGCAGTGGGGTGGGGGCGTGACCGATCAGCCTGCCGCGTCCTCCGCCTCGATCCGGGCCATTGCGGCTGCGAGCTCGGCGTCGATATCCCCGTCCAGATCGATCCGCAGCATGTCTTCGTCCGCACCGGGCCTTTCCAGCGTCGCGAGCTGGCTGTCGAGCAGCGAGGCGGGCATGAAATGGCCTTTGCGGGTCGCCATGCGGCCCTTGAGCAGTTCGTGCGAGCCATCGAGGAAGACGAAGCTGGTGCGCCGCCGGCTCGCGCCCCGGAGGATGTCGCGGTAGCTCCGCTTCAGCGAGGAGCAAGCCGCGACGACGCCGGAGGGCGCGTCGTCCGCCTCAGCAAGGCGGGCGCCGATCGCCTGGAGCCAGGGAAGGCGGTCGGCATCGTCGAGCGGAATACCGGCCGACATCTTCGCGACATTGGCGGCTGGATGCAGCGCGTCGCCCTCGATGAATTCAGTCCCGAAATGAGCCGCCAGCGTCTCGCCGGCAGTTGTTTTGCCCGAGCCAGAAACGCCCATGACGATGAGGTTGCGGCGAAGGATAGGTCTGTCGTCGGTCATGCTCGCTCCCGGCACCGGCGGTTGATCGCCCTTTCATCCAACGCACGCGGCGATCACGCAAGGCTTCAGGCCGGCGATTCAACGAAGTCTCAGGCAGCAACGGCGGCGGCGGGGCCGAGATGCATCCGGAGTGCGCCGGGCTGGCAGACGACGCGGAAATGCTTGGCGCGGATCGGCTCGCCGTCGAGATTGACGGAGAGATCCTCATCGGCATGGAACTCGAACCAAGGGCTCCGGCTGCGCAGCAGCAGGCCGGGCAGGGCAGCGCTGCCCTGTGTCAGGATGTTGGTCGCCATGTCGAGCCGCCGGTCCTGCGGTACTTCCGGCAGGATCATCAGGTCGAGCATGCCGTCATCGAGCATCGCGTCTGGGCAGAGCATGATGCCGCCGCCGGCCTGTCGTCCATTGCCGATGGCGAGCGCCAGGAACGAGCCTTCCCATTTGAAGTCCGCGCCGGTGATGCGGCCCGCATTGGCCGCAAGTTCGCGAAAGCGCGACACGCCGGTCAAAACATAGGCGAGACCGCCGAGATTTCGCTTCAGCTCCGGATCGGTCTCGACGGTCACGCGCGAGCCGAAGCCGCCGGTGAGGAGATTGATGAAAGGCCTGCCATCGACAATGCCGACATCGACAGGGCGCGCCGGGCTGGTGGTCACGAGACGCAGCGCTGCCGTCGCATCGCTCGCCGGCAGGTCGGCCGAGCGGGCAAAGTCGTTGGCGGTTCCGAGCGGCAGCACGCCGAAGGAGCATGTGGGCGGCGGCCCGGCCGCGAGTGCCGCCGCGAACACCTCGTTGACGCTGCCATCGCCGCCGCCGGCAACGATCGCGTCGATGAGGCCGGCCTTGGCGTCAGCAATGGCCTCTGTTGCCATCCGGCCGGCATCGCCTGCCTCGAAGGTGACGCGGACGCTGACCTCATGCCCATCGGCGCGCACGGCCTTGACGGCCTCATGCACGCGCGGCTCACGGGCAACCTTGCCATGGACAATGAGGCGGAGGCGCATCGGCTTTTCCTAGATCACAGCGCAGACCGTCTTGGTCTCAAGATAGTTCTCGAGCCCTTGCGGTCCGTTTTCATAGCCCCAGCCGGACTCCTTGTGGCCACCTTTCGGCAGTTCGGGCGAAAAATAGGAGTGGCAGTTGATCCAGACCGTGCCGGCCTTCAGCGCCGCGGCCATGCGATGGGCGGCCGACAGGCTCTCGGTCCAGACGCTGGCGGCGAGGCCGTAGCTGCTGTCATTGGCGAGCGCCAGAACCTCGCCGGCATCGTCGAACGGCGTCACGGCCACGACCGGGCCGAAGATTTCCTCGCGCATCAGCGCCATGTCGGCCCGCGTGTTCACGACCACGGTCGGACGATAGAACGTGCCGTCCTGTTCGCCGCCGGCAAGAATTTCGGCGCCGTCGCTGCGGCCGCCCTCGACATAGGCCGCGACGCGGTCGGCCTGGCGGCGGCTGACCAGCGGCCCGAGATCGACGTCGGGATCGAGCCCGTGGCCGAGCCTGAGCTTGCCGGCCTCGGCCGCGAGACGCGCGACGAACTGGTCGTAAACAGGCCGCGCGGCATAGATCCGCGAACCGGCGACGCAGACCTGGCCGCCATTGGCAAAGATGCCGCGCGCCGTGCCAGGAACGGCGAGATCGAGATCGGCATCGGCGAGAACGATCGCCGGCGACTTGCCGCCCAGCTCCAGCGTCAGCCGCTTCAGATTGACCTTCGCGGCATCGAGCAGCGCCTTGCCTGTGGCTGTCGAGCCGGTGAAGGCGATCTTGTCGACGCCCTTGTGGCCCGCGAGCGCCGCACCGACTATGCGGCCATAGCCGGTGACAATGTTGACGACGCCTTTCGGCAGGCCGGCCTCCAGCATCAGTTCGCCGAGCCGGAGCGCGGTGAGCGATGTATCCTCGGCCGGCTTCAGCACGATGGTGCAGCCAGCGGCCAGCGCCGGGGCGAGCTTCATCGAGGCCATCAGCAGCGGCGAGTTCCACGGGGTGATCGCCGCGACGACGCCGACCGGCTCGCGCAGCGTATAGGCGAAGAGCTTCTTGCCGGGCGGCTGGTAGCCAATCGAGGTCGGGATGGTCTCGCCGAGGATCTTGTTGGCGAAGCCGCCATAATAGCGGAACTGCGCGATGGCGCCCGGTATCTCCCCGAAGCGGGCCGTGCGGTAGGACTTGCCCTGGTCGAGCGTCTCGATCTCGGCGAGTTCGTCGGCATGTGCCTCGATGAGGTCGGCGATGCGGAACAGCAGCCGCCCGCGATCGGTCGGCGTCATCCCCCGCCAGGCACCGCTTTCGAAGGCCCGCCTTGCGCTCGCCACGGCGGCATCGACATCCTCTAGCCCACCTTCCGCGATTTCCGCGAGCGTTCGGCCCGTCGCCGGGTCGATGCTGGCGAAGAAGCTGCCGCCGATCGGGTCGACGAAGGCGCCGTCGATCAGCAATTGCTTGCGCGTGCCGAGAAAGGCTCGGGCACCAGGGCTGGTGGGGCCGAGCGCGGCGACATGGATGGTCATGGGGTCGGTCCTTGTTCCGCGCCGGCGTTGAGGCCGGCCAGCTTCTGAGCGGCCGCCTCGGCGCCGCGCAGTATCGAATGATAGCCTGTGCAGCGGCAGATATTGCCTTCGAGCGCCGTCATGATGGCATCGCGGTCCGGCGCGCCCTCACGAAGGAACAGCGCTGTGAGCGCGATTGTGAAGCCGGGCGCGCAATAGCCGCATTGGAAGGCGACTTCTTCGACGAGGGCCGCGCGGATGATCGCGGCCATCGGCAGGTCTGAAAGCCCCGCTGGCGTCGTGATCGCCGTGCCCTCGGCCTGATAGGCCATCACAAGGCAGGCATTGGCAGCCTCGCCATCCACCAGAACCATGCAGGCGCCGCAGCGGCCGATATCGCAGCCGCGCTTGACGCCCGTAGCGCCGCAATCCTCGCGCAGGATGTCGACGAGCCGGCGGTCAGGCGGCCCTTCGACCGCGACCGCGGCGCCATCGACGGTGAAGCGAATGCAGTCAGCCGGCATCAGCGATTCTCCCGAGCGCATCGAGGATATCCTCCGGCGGGATTGGCGTGACGCGCGGATGATAGCCGATCGCATCGGCAATCGCCGCCGCGATAGCCGGCGTTACGGCGCCGATGCCGATTTCGCCTACCCCGCGGGGTCCGTGCGGATCGCCCTTGTCGAGGTCTTCGAGAGCGGTGACGCGCATGCGCCTTGGGGCATCGCGGATCGAGGGCAGCATGTAGCTGTCGAAATTGGTCGTCACATAGCGGCCGTCCCGCATCAGCGCGTCTTCGGTCAGCGTGAAGCCGATGCCCTGGCCACCACCGCCCTCAATCTGGCCGAGATAGGCGGCGGCATCGACGATCGGGCCTGCGGCGATGTGCTGGTCGAGGTCGAGCACCGCCACGGTGCCGCTCACCGGATCGACTGCGACACGGACGACGGCAGCGCCGAAACAGAAGACGAAGCGGGCATTGCCGTCTTTGTAGTCGGCGGTCGGGAATTGGAAGACGACGGTCTCGCGCGGGCGCGCCTCGTCGCTAAGTCGGGCAGCGAGGTCAGCGAAGGAGAGCAGCAGGGCGCCGCTGTTCGAGCGTGCATCGCGGATGCCGCCCGGCGCGAGCGCCAGTTCTTCCGCCGGCCGGCCGAGCCTTTCCGCGGCGCGGGCGCAAAGCGCGGCGGCGAAGGGCGGGCCTGCCTCTTCGGCCGTTCGCCAGATGACATAGGTGCCGCGCGCTGCGGTGGTGGAGCCGGATTCCGGCGCCAGCGCCGTGTCGCCGACGACGGGCAGGACATCCTGGCGTGCGCAGCCGAGCGCCGCGGCGACAGTGGACTGGATCGCCGGCATCACGCCCTGGCCCATCTCGTCGAGCCCGAACGCGGCTTCGATCCTGCCGTCCGGCAGGAGAGCGAGCCGGCCGCCGCCTGGATCGGGCGGCAGCGAGCCAAGTCCGGTGCCCTGGTGATGCAGCGCCATGCCGGTGCCGATGAGACGGCCCTCCGCATCGCGGCCGCGCGGGGCCTGCCAGAGCGGGTTCATCGCCGACTGGTCGAGCATTTCGGCCAGCCGCTCGGTCGGCGCGACCGGATGGCCGAAAAAGCCGGGATCGCCGGGCTTCCGCAAATTGCGGCGCCGGATTTCGACCGGATCGAGCCCGGTCTTTTCGGCAAGGCGGTTCATTTGGCCCTCGATCGCGAACACCATCTGGTTGGCGCCGAAGCCGCGGAAGGCGCCGCAGATGCCATTGTTGGTGTAAGCGAGGCGGCCGCGTGAGACGATGTTGTCGATCCGGTAGGGTCCGGCGACATGTTCGAGCGCGGTCTCGAGAACGGCGGGGCTCAGCGAGGCATAGGCGCCGCATTCGGAGGTGACATCGACGGATTGGGCGATCAGCATGCCCTCGGCGTCGCAGGCCGTCTTCATGCGGATGGTCATCGGATTGCGGCGGATGCCGGCGAGGACCGATTCATAGCGGTCGAGCTGGAGGCGCACCGGCTTGCCGGATTTGAGGGCCAGCAGTGCCATCGCCGGCTGGACGGTCAATTCGTCCTTGCCGCCAAAGGCACCGCCGGTCGGCGAGGTGATGACGCGGATCTTGTTTTCCGGCATTGCGAGGATGCGCGCCAGTTGCATCCGGTCGCGCGAGCCATGCTGGCCGCCGACGGCGACGGTGAGCGTGCCGTCGGCCTCGGGGATGACGGCGCCGCCCTCCGTCTCCATGAAGCCGTGCATCTGGCGCGGCGTCTCATAGACATCCTCAACGATATACGCCGCCCGGGCGAAGGCAGCGTCGACATCGCCGCGTCGATGATCGAGCTGTAGGCGGAGATTGCCGCCGGCATGGATGAGGGGCGCATCCGCCGCCATCGCGGCGTCGAAGCTGTCGACAAGTGGTAGCGGTTCGTAGTCGACGCGGATGAGGGCGAGCGCCCGTGCTGCCGTCTCGGCATCCACGGCAGCAATGGCCGCCACGGGATCACCGGCATGGCGCACCCTGTCGAAGCACAGGGCCGGCTGGTCTTGCTCGACAATGCCGAAAGCATTGATGCCTTTGATGTCTGCGGCCGTCACCACGGCGACAACACCGGGCAATGCCTCGGCCGCGCTGGTATCGATGGCGCGGATCAGCGCATGCGGCACGCCGGCCCGGAGGATGCGCCCGACCAGCATGGCCTCGCTGCGCCGGTCTGTGAGATAGGTAAGCCGGCCCGCGACCTTTGCCTCGATATCGGGCCGCACCGCCCAGCGGCTGGCGAGTTCGGCCTTGGATACGGTGATGCTGGCACGGCTTTCCTCGGGTGAGACAGGTCTGTGCATCGGCCGAATTCGTCCTGCCGGAAGCACGGCCATGCCGCCGAGGCCGGCCGCCAGCGCATTGGCGGCGACGGATTTCCGGTACTGCGCGCTGCGAAAGGCATCGGACTGGGTCTGGATCTCGGCAGCCGCGAAGGTCCGGAACTCGGTCCAGTCGATGGCATCCGGGCGCCTGCCGGAGAGGAGTGCCTCGCTGGCGGCGAGCCGTTGCGGCCGGGTAATGCCGCCGCCGACCGCTATGACCGATGTGCCAAAGACGCCATCGTCGAACGCTGCCAGCGCGGCGACCCCGATCACGCTCGGCGTGAAAGCGGCGCGGAGTCCGATCTTTCGATAGACGGCGCGCGCCTCTTTCGGCTGCAGCGGGATGGAGACTGCAATGAGCACGGCGCCCGCCGGCCATTCGGCAGCGGCGAGGAGCGGCTGCTTCAGGATGGCATCGCCGGTCCAGAGTTCCAGTTCGGCGTCCAGAGCCAGCAGCGCAGGCGCGAGGCATCCGCTGCCGGTCGCGATATTTCCGCCGATAGTCGCGCGATTTCGCACCGCCGGGGCGGCGATGCTGCGGATCGCCGAGATCAGCAGGGGCCAGTCCTTCGCGACTGCGGGATCGCGCTCGATCGCCGCGAGTGGTGTCATCGCTCCGATATGGAGGTGGCCGCCGCGATGGGCGATGCCGGCGAGGCCGAGGCGTGAGAGGTCGACGAGATCGGTCGGCTGCGGCTCGCCGCGCGCCCAGCTAAGCTGGATGAACGTGCCGCCAGCGATCGCCCGGCTGCCGGGCTGCGCCAGCATGCGGCTCGCTTCAGCAAGACTCGTCGGGCGCAGCAAGCGCATCTCAGGCCGCCCTGGTGGTCGTGCCGTAGCGGATGCCTTTTTCCTTCAGCCAGCGGCGATAGGCGACGGAGGAACTGTCGGCCCTGGTCGGAATTTCGGCGCGCGGCTCCAGCGGCAACAGCAGCGGGCGCTGGTTCTCGACGATGATCCGGTCCTGCAGGAAGATGACCTGCTCGAAGCGGAGCAGAGCGGTCTGCGTCGACAGGCTGTCGACGAGATACATCACCGGCTGGGCGCGGCAGAGATCTTCCTCGATCGGCTGGATGAACAGCGCGATGGCGTCGAGGCGGTCCGGCGCGGTCGGGCAGACCCGGTAGAGCATCACGACGAAGGGGGAGGGCACGCGGTAAGTCAGATGGACGAAATCGCCTCTGTCCTGGGTGGCCGCGATGCGCGGCTGGAAGAACGTGCAATTTGTCGCCCAGACTTCATCGACATCACGCCTGATTTCGGACTGATAATGGGGGACTTCGGTGTAGGGCTCGGCGCCGAGAATGTCGGTGTGGACGAAGGGGAAATGCGCCATGTCGAGAAAGTTCTCGACGATGCGGAGCCCCGAAGCGCGCATCTTGACCCAGCCGCAGGGCACGAAGCGACGGTCTGCTTCTGCGGCTTCGGGAATGTCGACAATCGCCCTTGTGGGCGCGCCGAGCGTCGTCCAGACGCAGCCATAGCGCTCGGCGACCGGGAGATCAGGGCCGAGGCTGCCGTCTTCGAGAATCTCGCGGATTTCAGGCGTCCCGTCGGCGAGCCGCCGGCTGACGATATCCTGGCCGAGCAGCCGGTTTCGCATCGGCGAGGCGCCGAGCTCGCTCGATGTTTCGACGGCGTACCAATCATCCAGCGCGACGCGATCGCTGGTCCTGGTCACGGTTTCCCCTCCGTCGATATGAGGCCCGCCTCTGTCTCCGTTATGGCGGATCGGCCCCCCTCTCCAGCTCTCCCCCACAAGGGGGGAGAGGGCAGGGCGCGGCCTTGATCGATGTGCGCCGCGCCCATCATCAGCCCTCCGTCCACTGCTTCGAGCCGCCGCCGTTCTCAGCCAGCCAGGCCTTGCGGCGGGCAAAGAGGCCGGGGACGACGGCGTGGGCGCGGGCGATCAGCTCCTTGAGATCGGCCGTCTTCAGCTGGCCGTTCTCGACCACCACCTCGCCCTCGATCACAGTCATGTCGACATCGCCGCCGCGCACGGCATGGACGAGATTGTGCTGCAGGTTGAAATATTCGCCCTCGCCGAAGAGCGGTGTCATGCGCGGCGTATCGGTGCGGACAGCGATGAAGTCCGCCTTCTTGCCGACTTCGAGCGAACCGATCTCGTGATCGAGGCCCACCGCCCTGGCGCCGGTGATTGTGCCCATGCGCAGCACCGGCCAACTGTCCAGCGCCGCTGCGTCGAGGCTCTTCAGCTTGCCGAGCAGCGAGGCGACCTTCATTTCCTCGAACATGTCGAGATTGTTGTTCTCCTTCTCGCCGTCGGTGCCGATGCCAACGGCAACGCCCGCCGCCAGCATGGCCTCCACCGACGCGATGCCGCTGGCGAGCTTCATGTTGGAAACCGGATTGTGCGCGACGGAGACGCCGCGGCGGCCGATCAGCTCGATCTCGCTCTCGTCGAGCCACACCGCATGGGCGATCATCGCGCGCGGCGTTTCGAAGAAGCCAAGCTCGTCGAGCACGAACATCGCCCGCTTGCCATAGCGCTTGTCGAACTCGGCCGCTTCGATGTTGGACTCGGAGCAGTGGGTGTGGAAGCCGGTCTGGTAGCGCTTGGCCATGTCGATGGCGCGCTGCTGGCTGGCCTCGTCGGCGTAGAAGAGATGCTCGAGCCCGACCCAGACATTGATCCGGCCACCCGCCTTGCCATGCCAGTCGGTGATGGTGCGCTCGTTGTCGTCGAGGCTCTCGAAATAGTCATAGTCGGGATGGGCGCCGACATAGGGGACGGCGACGAGACGGTTGCCGATCGTCGTTGCCGCCCGGGCGCTGCCCGCCATGAAGCGCCACATGTCCACCAGCGTCGTCGTGCCGCCGAGCACGCTTTCGGCATAGCAGAGCATCGAGGCCACCTCGGCCTCCTCGGCATTCAGAACGCGATGCATCGGGTTGATGTGCAGCGTCAGCCAGTCCCAGACCGGCAGATGCTCGGCTGTGCCGCGCAGGAGGCCGGAATGCATATGCGCATTGACGAGGCCGGGCATGAGCAACCGGTCGGGCAGGTCGACGCGGCGGACGCCGGGATGCGCGGCGGAAAGCGCTTCGGCGGTATCGATCGCCGCGATGCGGCCGGCCTCGACCAGAAGGGCACCACCGGCAATGACGCTGTTTTCAGCGTCCATGGTCAGGAGATAGGGGGCGGCGTAGATCGTGCGGGTCATGCGGCGGACCTTTGGCCTTGCAAGAGGATGAAATCGGCGGCGCGCTCGGCGATCATCAGGACAGGCGCGAGCGTGTTGCAGGATGGGATGGTCGGAATGACCGAGGCGTCGGCGATCCTGAGGCCCTCGATTCCGTGGAGACGGAGCTTTGGATCGACCACCGCGGTCTCGTCGCTGCCCATGCGGCAGGTGCCGCAGGTGTGGAAGAAGGTCGAGCAGGATTGGCGGATGAAGGCGATGGTCTCAGTCCTGTTCAGCCGGCGGGCCGGGGCAACATAGCCGGCAAACAACTGCGCATAGGCCGATGTCGCCACGAGGTCCGTCACGAAATCCACCGCCGTCACCAGCGCTTCGAGATCGTCGGGGTGGGCGAGGAAATTCGGCTGGATCTCCATTCGGCCATTGGGGCTCGCCTCGAGCAGGCGAAGATGGCCGATGCTCTTGGAGCCCATCAGGCCCGGCGCGATGGCAAAGACATCGCCGGTCAGGTCATGCCCGGCCGCCAGCTCCGGCGTGGCGCTGCGGCCCTGAATGCAGATCGCGTGGAGGTCGGGCTTGGCGAGGCCCGGACGGCTCTTCCAGTTGATCATGCTGCCGCCGCCATTGTCCCGGACCGGGCCGAGCGGCGCGCGGGCGCGAAAATTCACGGCGCGGATCAGCGGATGATCCTGGAGGTTGGCGCCGACGCCCGGGAGCGCCAGGATCGTCTCGATGCCGAGGCCGGCGAGCAAGGCCGGATCGCCGATGCCCGAGAGCATCAGGAGGCGCGGCGTATCGATGGCGCCGAGCGCAAGGATCACCTCACAGTCCGCGCCGGTCTCGACGACGCGGCCCTCGACAAGGTGATGAACCGAGATGCAGCGGCCCTTCGCGATGCCGAGCCTCTGCGCCTGCGAGCCGGTGAGAAGGGTCAGGTTCGGGTGTTGCTCGACCGGGCGCAGATAGCCGCGCGCCGCGCTCCATCGCCTGCCGCCGGATTGGTTCAGGTTGGAGAGCGCCGCGCCCTCATTGCTGGGGCCGTTCGGATCGTCGATGATTGGCACGCCGAGTTCGCCCGCGCCCTCGATCATCGCGCGTGCGAGGGGATGCGGATCATGGCTGCGCTCGATGCGCATCGGACCGCCGGCGCCGCGCAGGTCGCTGGCGCCGTCCTCCCAATCTTCGGAGCGTTTGAAGAAGGGCAGGCATTCGGCGAAGGACCAGCCGGTCGCGCCCGCCGCTTCCCAGGCGTCATAGTCGCTCGGATGGCCGCGATACCACAGCATCGCGTTGATCGAGGAGGAGCCGCCAAGAACGCGGCCGCGCGGAATGCCGATGGTGCGGCCGGCGACATGGGGTGTCGGCGCGTAGTCATAGCCCCAGTCGAAGCTGCCGCGGCCGAGCGTTGGCCACCGCGCCGGGTCCTCGATTTCGGCGATGCCCTTGTCATCGGGACCGGCCTCGATCAGCAGCACCGTCGCCTCGCCGGCGTCAACCAGACGGCGCGCCACGGCGGCCCCGGCCGAGCCGCCGCCGACCACGATGTAATCGTAGCGCGGCGAAAGCATCGGCTTCGGCTCAGCTGTGGCCATCAGTTGTGCTCGCTCGGGCCCATGATGGTGATGCCCTCTGTCGCCTCGACATGGCGGACGAAGATGTACTTGTCCTCGCGGCCGTCGGAATGCTTGCGGCGGATGTCGGGCTGAACCGTGCCGGCGACCTTGGCGACGACGAGATAGGGTTCTTCGGCGGCAAGGCCGGCGGCGCAATGGGCGTCGAAATCCTCGACCGTCAGGGCGGTGTGCGCCTCTGTGATGCCGGCGGCGCGGGCGATGCCGGCGATGTCGACGCGGCCGGAGGCCGTGTGTGTCGGCGGACCTCCGATCGACTGGTACATCTCGTTGTCCCAGACGACGATGAAGAGGTTCTTCGGCTGCTCATTGCCCACCGTGGCGAGGATGCCGAGATTGAACATCATGCCGCCATCGGTATCGAGCGAGACGATGCGCCGATGCGGCAGGCCGACGGCGAGGCCGAAGGCCTCGGGCGTGACGCAGCCGAGCTGCTGCTGGAACAGGCTGGCCGCCCGCATATGCGGCGCGGCATTGTACCATTCGTCGACGCTGGCGCCGAGCGAGAGGATCACAAGCTCGTTTTCGAGCCGGGCGGCGAGGGCCTTCATGCAGTCATAGCGTTTCATCGAACGGCACTCCCGCCGAGGGCCATCGCGGCACGCGCCGCGAGCATGACAATGGAGGGGTCAGGCCTCATCGAACCACGCTCCCGCCGAGCGCCACTGCAGAGTGGTAGTAGGAGGCGTAGGACCATTGATAGGCATCGACGATTGCGCGCTCGATTTCGTCTTCCTGGCGCACGATCCGATAGGGAATGCGCAGCGCGTCGAGCACCGGCTCCATGGTGATGCCATGCGGGATGGCCCACCAGTTGTTCTCGCCGAGCTCGCCGCGATAGCTCATCAGCATCACGACCGGAATGCCGGCGCCGAGCCCCATGCGGGCGAGCGGCTCGACGGAGGCGCGCAGGCCCGAATTCTCCATCACCAGCACGGCCCGCTTCCCCGAAAGGAACACACCGCCGCAGATCGCGGCGCCTTCGCCCTCATTGGTGACGCGGATGGTGCGGATATCGGGGTCGGCGTCGAGCGCTGGATAAAGCGGCTTGAACAGCGAATCCGGCAGATAGCAGGCGACCGAAACGCCGGCCCGCTTCAGGCCGCGCAGAACCGCGTCGACGGCGCTTTGTTCCATAGTGTGATCCCTCGTGTGGACCGACCATCGCAAGGCGGCCGCGTATCGGATAGCCCTAAAATGACGAGCCCGCTGTTGCTTCCAGTGCAACAATCAACCGTCGATGCGCGCCGCCCGCTCCATCGCGGCGCTGAGCAGCGCGGCGAGCGCGGTTGCTGCCTCCGAGGTCTTGCCTTTGCCGCGCGTCACCAGGGTCAGCCGCCTCGGCTTCAGCCGGGGATCCTGGATCGGCACGAAGCCGATCAGCCCGGCGGCCCGTTCACGTTCGATGCCGATGCGGGTCTGCAAGGCAACGCCAAGGCCGCGGCAGGCGAGGTCGACCATCATCTCGATCGAGTTGGTGCGCATGCGCCGCGCCACGCCGACGCCCGCCGCCTCAAGCGCCTCCTCCAGCGCCCGGCCGAGGGACAGGCTGGTATCGGAGAGAATGATGCGTTCGCCAGCGAGTTCGTGCAGCCGCAACGCCGGGCGGTCGGCGAGGTGATGGCCGGGCGTCATCAGCGCTCCGATGCCAAGCTCGACCATTGTGAGGCGCTGCGTTGCCTTGGGCGCGGCGATATCGAAGGCGATGCCGATCTCGCAGTCACCCTCGGCAACGGAAGCGAAGGCCTGCGCCGAATCGACCACGCGCATGTCCACGGTGATTTCGGGATAGCGTTGCCAGAAGGAGGCGAGCGCCTCCGCAGCAAGGCCCCGCGCGACGCTCTCGACCACGGCGATCGAGAAGGCGCCGCGCCGTAGCCCCTTCAACTCGGAGAGTTCGCTTACCGCGCGGTTCAGTTCCGCGGCGCTGGTCCGGGCGCGATAGAGCATGAGTTCGCCAGCGCTGGTCAGTTTCAGCCGCCGCGTCGAGCGATCAAACAGCGTCGTGTCCAGCTCTTCCTCGAACTGCGCCAAGGCGCGGCTGATCGAGGACGGGGCGACATTCAGCAGCCGCGCCGCCTGGCGGATCGAGCCGAGCCGGGCGACGAGCTGAAAATAATGCAGCCGCGGCGCGACGAGACCGAGCCGTTGCGGATCCATCAAAGCGTCTCCGTGCCGGCCGCGACCAGCGCGCGGAAGCGCCCCGGCGTCAGGCCGAAACGCGCCTTGAAGGCGCGCGTCATATGGCTTTGATCGGCAAAGCCGACGCGCATCGCCGTTTCGGACAAGGCCGCTCCCTCCGCGATCAGCCGATGCGCGGCGTCGAGACGCCGGCCTGTCAGGTAGCGATGCGGCGAGGTGCCAGCAAAGCGGCGAAAGGACCTGGCGGTCTGGAAGCGATCGAGGCCGGAGACGCGCTCGAGATCATCGGAGCCGATCGGGCGATCATATTCGCCGTCGATGAGCGCCATCACCTCTGCCATCCGTGCGCTCGGCTCGCTTCCCATATGCGCGGCCCTTGTCGCCCGGCCGGCCAGCAACGCGGCGATTTCGGCGATGCAGCCGTCGATCGCCAGAGCGTCTGCTGGCGCGGGAAAGCCGGTGAAGAGCTCGTCGATGACAGCCGCCAGCGCGCCATCTTCCGTCACGGCCTCGGCGACGAAGGGCAGGGGGCCGCCACCCAGCGCCGCTGCGAGGCGCGCCGGCTGGACATAGACCATCCGGTAGAGGAAGCCGGTTTCCGTGGCGGCGTGGCCGTCATGCAGTTCGTCGGGATGCAGCACCATGCAGGCGCCCGCATGGCTGACGCGTCCGGCGCCGCGATAGCGGAAAGCCTGCGCGCCGTCGAGCGTCGTCCCGATTGCATAGGTCTCGTGCCGGTGCGGGTCGAAGGCGTGGCCGTTGAAGCGTGCGACGAGCCGCTGCACGCCATTGGCCGTCGGCTCGGTAGCGATGAAATCGGAGGCCATATCTGCACGATCGTTCAAGACGCGGGCGCGATGCAATCCTAACGTCGCGCCATGCTTTACACCACCAAGACCGCGCTCGTGATCCTCGACGACCTCCTTGCCTGGCAGAAGGTCAATATCGCCGCCTTTCTCGCGGGCGGTCTCGCCGGCCGCCATGGCGGGATCATCGGCGAGCCCTATCAGGACGGCAGCGGCCAGACCTATCTGCCGCTCATTCGAGAGCCGATCTTCATCTATGGCGCCGACAGCGCCGGGCTGAAGCGGACCCATGGCCGCGGGCTCTCGCGCGGGCTCGACGTCGCGCTCTATATCCGGGACATGTTCTCGACCACCCACGACGCGGCCAATCGCGCCGCCGTCGCGGCGATTCCGAGCGACGTGCTCGATCTGGTCGGGATCGGTCTGCATGGCGAGCGCAAGATCATCGACAAGGTGACGAGCGGGCTCAAATTCATGAGCTGAGCTGAGCTGAGCTGAGCGGCCCGGCTTCTGGCACATCCGATCGCCGACCGATCGCGGCCGAAGCGTGGCCGCAATGCGCAGGGCTGTCGTCGATTTCGCGCCAGCGGGCGGATCATGGCGATTGTGCGACGCAATATGAACTGATCCGGCCATATTGCCCTGCACCAAACGCAAGCCTGCCATGACGATTCAGTCAGTGCTCATTCCGGGCCACTCCCTCTATCTTCCAATCATCGAAAGCGAGACGGCCACAGCAATACGGCGAAGGCGGCGCTTCGGGACAAAGGATCACGACAATGGCAAACGGTATCATTGCTTCCTACAAGAGCTGGCTCAAGTATCGGAACACCTGCAATGAGCTCAACCGGCTGACCACCCGCGAGCTTGATGACCTTGGTATCGCCCGCGGCGAAATCGCCCGCGTCGCCAAGCGCTCGGCCGCTTACTGAGTTTCACGAATTCGCCGGGAACGAACCTCCTCCCTCGTTCCCCGCGATCGGCGCGCGACCGACCTCCTCCCCGGTCCAGCGCCAACTATAGAGACGCCCGTCGACCTCCTCCCCGACGGGCGTCTTTTTTTGTCTTCAGTCGAGCGTCGCGAGCGTTATTTTCATCGCAGCGAGCAACGGAGCCGTGCTGGCACGAAGCCCCGGCATGCGCGGATTGTTGCCATGCGCCGTGAAGGCAGCCTGGTCCTCATAGAGCTCGGTGAGCATCAGCCGGTTCGGGATCGGCGTTCCGTCGCTCTCGATCGGCTTGATAACCTCGAAGCGGAGGCAGCCCGGTTCCTCCGCGAGGGTCAGCCGGGCATGCTCGCGGATGATCGCGGTCAACGCCTCCTCCTGCCCCTCGACGATGTCGTAGTCCACGACGATGGCGATCTTCGTCATCCTGTTTCTCCTGCTTCAGCCGACATGGCCGCGGCCCTTCGCGAAAGCCCGCACCCCCTTTCTAGCCGGGGGCGATGCCGGATGCATGTCGCCGTTGCGGCGGCGATGAGCGTCCATCGCGACGACCGCGCTACGCGTCGGGGCTTCCTCGCACATAGGCCGCCAGTTCCGTGGCCAGATGGTCGAAGACGAGACGCATCCTCAGCACCGTCTTCAGATCCTCATGCATCGCCAGCCAGCATTCGAGCGGGAAGTCGAAGGCATCTGGAAGCACGCGGACCAATTCTGGGTCGCGCCGCGCGATCGGCGCCTGGCAGGCTCCAATCCCGAAACCAGCCCTGATCATCTGCAACTGGGCCTGATCGCTGTCGGTTCGCAGGCGATAGGCGGCCCGATCCGGTAGCAGTCCGAGGCGCTGCAGCGCTTGCACGGCCGCCGTCTCCGTATCGAAGCCGATCAGGCTATGCCCTTCGAGATCGGCAAGGCTCGTCGGTGTCCCATGCGCGGCGAGATAGTCGCGCCGTGCATGCAGCCCGATGGCAATGGTGCCGATCCGGCGTTGCAGCAGCGCATCCTGCGCCGGCGTCGCCATGCGGATGGCGATGTCGGACTGGCGGCGCAGCAGGTTGTCGTTCTGGTTGGAAACGACAAGTTCGATCGCGATGCGCGGATGGCGGCGGCCGAGGCGGGCCAGCATCGGCGGCAGGACCTCGGTGCCGATCATCTCGCTCGCCGTGATCCGAACCGTGCCGCGATCGTCCGCCGCCTCGCCCGAGGCTGTGCGGACCAGAGCCTCGGCGGCGGCGGCCATCGCCTCGGCATGCGGCCTCAATTCGAGCGCCGCGTCCGTCGGGTCGAGCCCCGCCTGGCTGCGGGTGAACAGCACCACGCCGAGCGTCTGCTCGAGTTCTGCGACATGGCGGCCGAGCGTCGGCTGCGTGAGTTGCAGCTTGCGCGCCGCGGCCGACAGGCTGCCCTCCGCCAGAACGGCGAGGAACGATCGGCAATGATCCCAGGAGAGCATCATCATTCGATTATGAATGACGATTAAATGAACTTCAACAATTTCGTTGGTCAGCACGCCGCCCTAGCTTGGGGTCACAACAGCGGATGGAGACGACAGATGACGACCAACAAGGCGGTCCTGGTAATCGGCGCGACGGGCGGGGTCGGCGGCGCGGTTGCGCGCGTCCTGGCGGTGCGTGGGTGGACGGTGCGCGCTCTGGCGCGCGACGTGGCGGGAGCGCGGCGTCGCTGGCGGGGGCCGGAGATCGACTGGGTCGAGGGCGATGCGATGAACGCGGCGGATGTCACGAAGGCGGCAAGGGGTGTCGGCTTCATCTTTCACGGCGCGAACCCACCCGGTTACCGGAACTGGGCTGGCCTGGCGATGCCGATGCTGGCGAGCACGATCGCCGCGGCGCGGGCGAATGGCGCGCGGATCGTCTTCCCCGGCACCGTCTACAATTACGGTCCCGACGCCATGCCGCTTATCGCGGAGACGGCGCCGCAGCGGCCCCTGACAAAAAAGGGCCGGATCCGCGTTCAGATGGAAGAAAATCTTGCGGCTGCCGCGCGCGACGGCGTCGGCATCATCATCGTCCGCGCCGGCGATTTCTTCGGGCCGGGAACCGGCAATAGCTGGTTCGGCCAAGGAATCGTCAAGCCGGGCGCACCGGTCAAAGCGATCACCTATCCGGGCAAACCCGAGATCGGCCACGCTTTTGCTTATCTGCCCGATCTCGCCGAGGCCTTCGCCCAGCTTATGGAGCGCGCCGACGCGCTGCCGGCCTTTGCGCGCTTCCACTTCGGCGGTCATTATTTCCGGCGCGGCATCGCCATCGCCGAGGCAGTGCGCGCAGTTGTCGGCAGGCCGGATCTGGCGATCGGCGGCTTTCCCTGGTGGTTCATTTATGCCGGGTCGCCCTTCGTCGAGACGTTTCGCGAATTGATCGAGATGCGCTATCTCTGGCAGCGGGCGCTCCAGCTCGACAATTCCAGCCTTGTCGCCTTTCTCGGCGCCGAGCCGCATACGCCGACGGACATCGCGCTGCGCACGACGCTTGAAGGCCTTGGCTGCTTGCCGAAAGGGGACGTGACCGCCGACGCCCCGTTGCGCGACGCGCGCTGAACGGAAAAGCGAGGGCGTCGTCGCGGGCTCAGACGGCTTTCGACGCCTGCTGCAGGGCGCGAATCCGCTCGGCGAGGCCCTTTGGCGGGTTTGCAGCGGCCGGCCGCTCCGCCAGCGCCGAAGCGGTGGGAGGCGAGGGGAGAAGCGGCATGATGATGCCGTCGCGCTCGGCTGGCACGGAGGTTTCGTCAGCCGGCGCGGGAAGCGATGCGGCCGCCGGCGCAGGCGCGGAAAGGCGGGCGACGGCCTCGCCGATCTCGATCAGCTTCGCGCGGAGCGCCGCATTGTCCGAGGCGGTCTCCGCCACTGCGCCTGATGCCGCGAGCCGGGTGTTGGCTGCCTCGAGGGCGGCAAGGCGGGCCTCGAGCATCGTGTTTTCCTCACTGACGGCGGCGGCGCTCATGCCTCCAACCTCCGCCGCGACCAATCTTGCCGAGAGGCTGTCGATCTGGCCGCGCGCCTCCGCAAGTTGCTCGCGGAGCGCCGAGATCGCCACCGCGCCGGCCTGAAGCTCGACATCAGCGGCGCGGCGACCGGCCTCCGCGGTGCGAACCTCGCCGCGCGCCGCTTCGCCGCGCATCTGCTCGCTGGCAAGCGCCGTCCGCAGTTCCGCCATTTCGAGCACATGCGTGCCGGACTGGCCTGCGGCCTTTGCGGCTTCCGCGATCTGCCCGCGCAGCAGCACGACTTCAGCGTCGCGGAGCGCAAGGGCGTCCCTTTGCGCGTCTCGTTCCGCCACCAAGACTTCGAGCTGCTGCCGTGCCGCGTCGAGGCGCGTTTCTATGTCCTGAATGCGCGTCTCAGCGCTCTTGCGGCCCTCATCGGCCTCGGCGAGTTGAGCATCGCGCGTCGCGAGGTTCGTCTGCAACTGCGCCCGTTCCGCTTCCACGAGGCCGAGCCCCTCGGAACTGACCGAACTTTCGCTGGTGAGATGGGTGATGATCTGCTGCTTCTGGCTCAGCTCGATGTCGCGGGCGGCCAGCCGGTCCCCGAGGGTCTCGATGGCTTGTTCGAACTGCCGGGCCTGCACGGCGAAGCCGGCGCGGAGCTGGTCGCGGAAGGCGTCGAGCTCGGCGCGGGTCGTGGGCAGCGTGGCCTCGATGTCGCGGCGATTGAGCCGGATCGCCCGGCGCCAGAAGGGCGGGATGAGAATCAGGGCCATGAGGCCCGCCGCAAGCGCGCCGAGCACTCCATACATCGCCGCTTCGATCACGCCGTGCTCCGTCGGTCTCCGTCCGCCCGCGGCCCCTTCTCCAGCTGATACCGGGTCCGGCCACGAGTCCAGTCTTGGCCACTATAGGGGGGGAATCTCTCCGGAGCGTGAAGGCGGGCCGCCCTTCCGGACGTATGAACCGTCAGAAGGGGTTCCAGGTCTGGCGATCGGTGAACTTCAGGTAGCCGATATTGACGCCGATGCGCGCGCCGAGGCCCGAGACGATCGGCACGACGAAGACGTTGTTGCGCGAGAGCACGGTCATGCCGACGCCGCCGACGAGATAGGCGGACCCGTTGACGCCGATGAAGCGGTCATACATCGCGTTCACCGAGGGCAGATTATAGACCAGCATCATGACCTTCGAGCCGTCGCCGCCGAAGTCCCAGCCGATCGAAGGGCCCTGGAAGTAGACCGGATGCTTGCCGGCATTCTTAGTATAGAGCGTGCCCTGGCCATAGCGGACACCGGCGATCAATGCGCCGCTGCCCTGCTCGCCGAGGACATAGCCGTTCGGCTGACCATATTGCTGCATGGAGTGCTCGACGACAGACGCGAGCCCGCCCGAGACCTCGCCGAAGAAATTGCCGCCCGCCTTGACGATTTCATCGACCGAATATTGCTCGCTCGATTGCGCGGCGGCGACGCCCATCGACAGCGCGGCCGTGAGCGCCAGCGTCCCGAGCCATGCAGCGAGCTTCTGTGCGAACGACATCGAGCGACTTCCTTTCCGAACGTTGACCGGACCCGCCGCCGGCGAAACCCTTGCGGAGCCTGCCGCAGGGGGCGCCGGACGGCAAGCCTTGGCGCGGCCGACAACAGATGGACTGGAAAAGCGGCCCCTTCGCGGCCCCTTCGCGGCGGAAGGAGGCGCGGTTGGCAGCCGTGGCGGAGCGGTGTATCCCCGTTCTCTGCGCCCGACGAGGCGATTCGGAACCATTTATTGGGGGACGGCAATGTCTGAGCCGGTCGAACTCGAAGCGCTCGACCTTGCGGCGCTGCTCTGCAGCCGCGTCTGCCATGACATCATTTCGCCGGTCGGCGCCATCAACAACGGTCTCGAAGTTCTCGACGAGGAGAACAACGAGGAGATGAAGGCGTTTGCCTTCGACCTGATCCGCAAGAGCGCCCGCCAGGCCTCAGCCAAGCTGCAATTTGCCCGTCTCGCCTTTGGCGCAGCCGGTTCGGCCGGGGCCGAGATCGATCTCGGCGATGCCGAGAAGGTTGCGCGCGGCTGGATGGACGGCGAGAAGGCTGACATTTCCTGGGTCGCGCCGCCGGCATTGATGGCCAAGAACCGCGTCAAGCTGCTGCTTAATCTGGTGCTGCTCGCGATCGGCGCCGTGCCGCGCGGCGGCCATATCAAGGTGCTCGTCGACGGCCCACCTTCCGCGCCCGACTTCACCTTTCATTGCTCCGGCCCGAATGCGCGCATACCTGCCGCCTTCGAAAAGCTGGTTCCGGGCCAACTCATCGATGTTCATGTCGATGCTCACGCCGTGCAACCCTATTATGCCGGGCTGCTGGCCCGCTCCTGCGGCATGACCGTAGCGGCCGTGCTCGAAGGCACCGACGTGCTGATCACCGCCAAGAGCAGCGCGCCGAGCAACACACCCGCCGCATAGATCCTTTCATCGTTTCACGGACACGATGAAGCGATCCAAGCTCTTGCCGGGTCGCGGTTCCTTCACGCGAACCGGCGGCCCCTCCGGGCGGTAACGCTCCAGCTCGATTGCGCTCAGGCCGCGAGGCTTGCCTTCTCCGTCACCGCACAACAAAAACCCCGCCGGAGCGGGGTTTTTTCGTTGATGCCGAGCGGCTGGTCTCAGGCTGAGACGCGCATCGGAACGTCCTCGTGCTCGCGCAGCACATAGCCGCGGCCCCAGACGGTCTCGATATAATTGTGTCCGTTGGTCGCCGTTGCGAGCTTCTTGCGCAGCTTGCAGATGAAGACGTCGATGATCTTCAGCTCGGGCTCGTCCATGCCACCATAGAGATGATTGAGGAACATCTCCTTGGTCAGCGTGGTACCCTTGCGGAGCGAGAGCAGCTCCAGCATCTGATATTCCTTGCCGGTCAGATGGACGCGGCTGCCATTCACCTCGACGGTCTTGGTGTCGAGATTGACCGTCAGGTCGCCGGTGTTGATGACCGACTGGGCATGGCCCTTCGAGCGACGGACAATGGCGTGGATACGGGCGACGAGTTCGTCCTTGTGGAACGGCTTCGTCATGTAGTCGTCTGCGCCGAAGCCGAGACCGCGGACCTTGTCCTCGATGCCGGCGAGGCCGGAGAGGATGAGGATCGGCGTCTTCACCTTGGAAAGACGCAGCGCCCGCAGCACCTCATAACCCGACATGTCCGGCAGGTTCAGGTCGAGCAGAATAATGTCGTAGTCATAGAGCTTGCCGAGATCGACACCCTCTTCGCCGAGATCCGTCGTATAGACGTTGAAATTCTCGGACTTGAGCATCAGCTCGATGCTCTGCGCCGTGGCGCTGTCGTCCTCGATCAGCAAAACTCGCATACCAATCCCCTCGTTGCCTATCCTGGGCTTGGCGTCCCGGTCTACGAACCGGCCGCCTTGGGAAACGGCTCAACCCCGATTCGAAGCCTAACGAACAATGGTTAACAAATTCCGATTCGCAGCCACAAGCGGCTTGGACGCACGAGGCGAAAATTCTGCCCGCCGCCGGGAATTTCGACCTTTCGGCACCACTTTGTGCCGATCGATCCAAATGCGCGGATCGTAGTAACCAATTCGTCGGACTCCGCATTTAGGATGGCTGAGCATCCGATGGGGTTTACCTGACCTTAAGCCCTCTTTCGCCATGATTAACGCGAGACGTAAACGAAACGTTAGCGCGAGGCGTTTGGCTTAAGGTTTTGACAAGGCTGAGTGTGTGTTGGCTCGGCCACCGCCTCGGGGGGCGGGCAGAGTAAGTGCTTCGGTGCGGGCTTTTGCCCGTGTGGGGCCTAGGGGAGTTGTGCGTGTAATGAAGTCGCGTGAGAGCCTCATTCGGCTGAAGCGTTTCCAGGCCGAGGAGAAGCGTCGCCGGGTCCAGCAGATCGAACTCATGATCGCTGAATTCGAACGAATGGCGCGCGACCTCGAGGACCAGATCAAGATCGAGCAGGAGCGGAGCGGCATCCGCGACCAGAGCCATTTCGCCTATCCGACCTTCGCCAAGGCGGCATCGCAGCGGCGCGACAATCTCCGCGCCTCGGCGCAAGACCTGCAGACGCAGCTGGAGACGGCGCAGGACGAGCTCATTGCCGCGACCGATGAACTGCGCAAGCACGAACTGCTCGCCGAGCGCGACCAGGAGCGCGAGCGCGGCGCCGCCACTGCCGATGGCACGGCAGTGCCGGGGACCGGTGAAAAACCGGCGCGACGCGGGCGCAGTTCGCTTGCCGGCGAGCGCCGCAGCGTCTGAACGTCGGGCCGGCTAATCCACAGCTTTCGCCGCTGGATCGATCAGCGGCACATGCGGGCCGGCCTCGCGCGGCAGGAAGCCGTCGAGCCGCGGGTCGCGCGCGACCTCGATCGCGAATTTCCACGGCCTGAATCCCATCCGACTATAGAAGGGCAGGGCGGCTGGGCTGTCGAAATGGCAGGTGTGGAGCCAGACGCGGCCGACACCTTCGGCAAATGATCGGTCGAGCACGTTGGACATCAGTGCGCGCGCCGCGCCTTTGCCCGCGACCTCCTCGACGACGCCGAACATGGCGACTTCTATCGCGCCGCCATCCTCCGAACGCTGCAATTCGGCAAGGCCGACCGGCTCATCGTCCCGCATGAGGAAGAGGACACTGGCGCCAGGGCGGCCGAGTTGCGCCGCCAGCTCCGCGTCCGGCATGACGGCACGGGAAAACCAGAGCCACTTCTCGCCGATCCGCCGATAAAGCGTGCGGTAGACGTCAAGGTCGACGCCTTGCTGGAGCGCAACGCTGAAGCCCTCTGGCAGAGCGGCCTCGAGCCCGTCGGCACGGCTGAGCAGTTCCAGATAGGTGACGACATTGGCCAGGAGCCCGGGCGGAAGGTCGGTATAGCCGTCGAGATCGAGCGGGATCGACGGCATCACGGCACCTCGCGATCGAGCAGGTAGCGGGCGGCCGCGATCATGGTCGGACGAATGGCCTCGCGGGCGGCGAAGACGAGCAGCACGGGCTCATTCTCGAGGAAATATTCGAGCACGGCGGCGAGAAAGCCGGGATCGGCGGCGGCGGTGCGCAGCGTTTCCGGGCCTATGCCGGCCAGCGCCAGGAAGCGGCCGAGCTCTTCCGGCTCGCTGGCGAGGAAAGCGAGGGCCTTGATCGCCAGTTGCTCGGCGCCTTCGAGCGACATCGGTGGCTCGCGGTCGCGGATCATCCATTTTCCTTTCCGAAACGAATCGTCGCTAGAACTTAGCGCGAAGTGGACCGAGTGGCGCCGGTACCTGGGCGCGTCATGCGTAACCGCCGGACGCCCTCACGCGGCGGCGAGGATTGGGTTCGGATGGCTAAGACCGTTTTGGTCGTGGAAGACAACGAGCTCAACATGAAGCTCTTCCACGACCTGCTCGAAGCGCATGGCTACACGATCATCCAGACCCGCAACGGGCTGGAAGCCCTCGATCTTGCCCGCCGCCACCATCCCGATCTGATCCTCATGGACATCCAGCTGCCCGAGGTTTCCGGCCTCGAGGTGACGAAATGGATCAAGGAGGATGACGATCTCCGGTCCATCCCGATCATCGCCGTCACCGCCTTCGCCATGAAGGGCGATGAGGAGCGGATCCGCCAGGGCGGCTGCGAGGCCTATCTGTCCAAGCCGATCTCGGTGACCAAGTTCATCGAGACGGTAAAGGCCTATCTCGGAGACGGCTGATGACCGCGCGGGTGCTGGTCGTCGATGATCTGCCGGCGAATGTGAAGCTGCTGGAGGCGATCCTTTCGGCCGAATATTTCGAGGTCGTCACGGCCTGCAACGGTACCGATGCGCTCGCGATCTGCGCTCGCGGCCAATGCGACATAGTCCTGCTCGATGTGATGATGCCCGACATCGACGGCTTCGAGGTCTGCCGGCGGCTCAAGCAGAACCCGCAGACGGCGCAACTCCCGATCATCATCGTCACCGCGCTCGACCAGCCCTCCGATCGCCTGAAGGGGCTCGAGGCCGGTGCAGACGACTTCCTCACCAAGCCGATCAACGAGCTTGCCCTGATCACCCGCGTCAAGAGTCTGGCGCGGCTGAAGACGCTCACCGACCAGTTGATGCTGCGCGCCGCTGCCTCGTCCGAGTTCGGTATCGCCGATCCGTTCGGTGGTGCGGTTGCCTCCGGCGATCAGGGCAAGATTCTCCTGGTCGAGGACATGGCGTCGCGTCGCGGCCGCATCGTCGAAGGCCTCGGGGAGGCGGGCCACCATGTCGATGTCGAGACCGACCCGAAGGAGGCGCTGGTCCGCGCGGCCGACGGCGGCTACGACCTCGTCATCGTCAGTCTCGATCTCGCTGCTTTCGACGGGCTGCGTCTCTGCTCGCAGATCCGTTCTCTGGAGCGGACGCGGCTGCTGCCGATCCTGGTGATCGCGCAGCCCGAGGAGACGCAGCGCGTCGTCCGTGGCCTCGATCTCGGCGTCAACGACTATCTGGTTGCCCCGATTGACCGCAACGAGATGCTGGCCCGGGTTCGCACGCAGGTGCGCCGCAATCGCTTCATGCAGCGCATCCGCGACAGCGTGTATCTCACCATGGAGATGGCGGTCACCGACGGGCTGACGGGTCTGCACAATCGCCGCTATCTCGAACGTCATCTCGCCGGCCTCGTCGAGCAGGCGCGCGAGCGCCAGAGGCCGCTCAGCCTGCTGCTGCTCGACATCGATTTCTTCAAGCAGGTCAATGACACGCATGGCCATGAGGCGGGCGATGATGTGCTGCGTGAATTCTCGCGCCGCATCCGCCGCACTGTCCGCAGTGTCGATCTCGTCTGCCGGTTCGGCGGCGAGGAGTTCGTGGTTGTGATGCCGGAAGCCGATATCCGAATCGCCGCGCTGGTCGGCGAGCGCATCCGTGAGCGCATCGCCAGCCAGCCCTTCCTGATCGAGGGCGGCGAAGAACAGCTCGACATCACCGTCTCGATCGGGCTCGCGGCCCGCAACGCCGCTGCCGACCAGCCGGATACGCTGCTGCGCAGCGCCGATGCCGCGCTCTACCAGGCGAAGCGCGAAGGCCGCAACCGCGTCAGCGCCTGATCCGTCTCGATTCCGGCAAAGAAAAAGGCACCGCAAGCGGTGCCTTTCGATTTCGTGCCGTGTGCCGAGCCAGGAGGCCCGACGGGCCTTACTTGATCTTGGCTTCGCGGAACTCGACATGCTTGCGCACGACGGGATCGTACTTCTTGACGGCGAGCTTCTCGGTCATGGTGCGGGAATTCTTCTTGGTGACGTAGAAGAAGCCCGTGTCGGCCGAGCTGACGAGCCGGATCTTGATGGTGGTGGCCTTGGCCATGACTAACCTCTGAATCGTGCCGGCCGGGCAAGCCCCGCCGGCTGGAAATGTGGCCGCACCCTACGGAGTTCAGTCCGAAAGTCAAGGAAGCTTGGCGGAGGAAAGTGGTTTCATGCCGCGCCTGCCTTCAGGATCCGGCTGACCACCAGCGCCAGATAGGCGCAGAAGAACAGCGCCAGCGCCAGCTCGAAGCCATGCGGGTCGATGATATCCATCGAGGCGCCGAGGGTTGCCGGCCCGACAAGGCCGCCGAGCGAATAACAGAAGACATAGGCCGCGTTGGCGGCGGCGAGGTCTTCGCCGTTGAAGCGGGAGCCGAGATGGGCAAGGCCGACCGTATAGAGCGATCCGATCGTGCCGCCCCACAGGCCGAGCGCCAGCATGAACGGCCAGAAGTCGCGCGAGACCAGCGGCAACAGCACGGTGCCGACGAGCCCAAAGCTGGCGATGGCGAGGAGCAGCTTGCGCCGGTCGACCCGGTCGGACAGGAGCCCCATCGGCATCTGCAGCACGATATTGCCGATCGTGACGGCGATGCCGAGCAGAATCACCGTTTCGCGGGCATGGCCGACGCGCTGGCCGTAGAGCGGCAGCAGCGCGAAGGCGCCGCTTTCGACGACGCCGAACAAGAGCGCGGCACCGGTGGCGACCGGCGCGACAAAAAGGAATCGCGCGAACGAGCCGCGCTCCCTGTGACCAAGGCGCGGCGCGGCCTTGAGCCCGATCAACACCGGGATGATGCCGAGCATCAGCACCAGAGAGCCGGTGATGAAGGGCATCAGGCCGCGGGTTCCGGTCAGGGCGAGAATCACCGGTCCGAGGGCGAAGCCGGCCGAGAGCACGGTGACATAGATGCCCATGACGATGCCGCGGCGCTCGGGCGGAGCAGCGCTCGAGATCCAGAATTCCGAGAGGACGAAGGTGATGGTGAGGGCGGCGCCGGCGACGAGGCGAAGCGGGAACCAGAGCCAGAAGGGCGAAAGGAAGAACAGAGGCAGGCAGAGCGCCAGCAGCAGGATCGAAAGCACCAGCATCTGCCAGGTTCCGAACCTCATCGCCAGCTGGGACACGAAGGGTGTCACGCCGAGCGAGGCCAGGCCCCAGAAGGCGGTATTGAGCCCGATCCAAGTCGAGGAGATGCCGCGATCCTCGAGCGTCAACGCCAGCAGCGGCAGCGTGATCGAGAAGCCGAGGCCAACGGCCGCGATCGAGCCGATCGCGGCGACGAGGCCGGCCAGTCCGCCGCCGGCGGAATGAGTCTCTCCGGGGCCGACCTCGGTCGGATGGGCTGGGCTGGACATGGAAATCCTCAGGAACTGGCCGCGCAGCAGCGCCGCACGAAAGCCGCGGTGTCAGCCGACGGCACCACCCCTCGGGTGGCGGTTCAACTGAGGTCCGGCTGCCACGGCGCCTTGGCTTCTTCTTCCGGCACATGGTCCGGATCGAAGCCGTGCATATAGAGCGCCCATTGCAGGCCGACGACGGCGCCCTTGATCGGACGCAGCAGCGCCAGTGTCAAGAAGAGGGTCAGCGGCAGCCAGATGGCGAGATTCGCGAAATTGGACAGCTCGAAGGTGGTCTCGACGATCAGGATCAACGGCACGATGATGTGGCCGACAGCGAGGATCGTGAAATAGGGCGGGGCGTCGTCGGCGCGCTGATGCGACAGATCCTCGCCGCAGGCCTCGCAGCGATCAACCACCGTCAGATAGCCATTGAAGGCGCGGCCGACCCCACAGGCCGGGCAGCGGCAGCGCAGCCCCCGCGCCATGGCGTTCCAAGGCGATCGAACGGGTCGCAGTGCCTTCGCGCCTTCAGACTGCCCTGTCCATTCGCTCATGCCGGTTCTCCTCGCCTTATCATATCGCCCCGCGCGGCCGGCAAACAAGCCGACGCGTCAATGCGTCCGGGCAGGACGGCTCAGCGGGCGGCCCGGCGTCCGCTGGCGGCGACGATGACGGCAATGATGATGAGGCCGGTGGCGAGATAGCGCACCCCCGCGCCGAAACCATAGGTGTTGAGCATGGTCACGACGAGGAACAGGAACAGCGCCGCGCCCCAAAGGCCGGGCACGTTGGAGTTGCCGCCCGCGACTGACGAACCGCCGATGACGACGAGCGCGATCGAGGTCAGGAGATATTCCTCGCCCATCGAGAGCGACGAGCCGCCGGAAAAGCCGGACAGCAGATAGCCGCAAAGGCCGGCGAAGACCGCGCTCATCACATAGGCCGCGAAGCGCGTCCTGCCGACATTGATGCCGGCAAGGCGCGCGGCGCGGATGTTCTGGCCGATCGCAGTGACCCAGCGGCCATAGAGTGTTCGGCGCAGCACCAGTTCCATCACGGCGGCGAGCAGGATGATGCAGATCGCCAGCACCGGCATGCCGAACACCTGGCTGGTGGTGAAGTCGGCCAGCATCGCCGGCGGCTTGATGCGGATGCCGCGGCCATAGGCGATGGCGGTCGACTGCACCAGGAAGCTCGACGACAGCGTCGCGATGATCGGGGGAATGCGCAGCAGCCAGATCAGCACATAGTTCACGACGCCGACGGCGGCGCCGCAAGCGAGCGCAACGAGGAGGCCGACGAGGATCATGCCGTCCTGCGTGTCCATCACCTTGGTGGCGACAGCGCCGGCGAGCGTGATGGTGGCGGGGATCGAGAGGTCGACATTGCCCGGCCCGAGCGTCACGACATACATCTGGCCGATGCCGACGATGACCGAGAAGGTCGCGAAGGTAAATGCGGCGGTCAGCACCTCGCCGGCGCCACGGCCGCCGGTGAACATGATCGTGACAATCCAGACCGCGATAGCCGCGACATAGGCCCAGAGCCAGGGCCGGCCGGCGAGACGGCGGAGAAAGAGGGCGGGGTTCATCGGCGGCGCTCCGCTCGGTCGATCAGCGTTCGCGCGGCCAGCACGATGATGAGGATCGCGCCCTGGGCTCCGATCTGCCAATCGGGCGAAATGCGCATGAAGGAAAGGAAGGAGCCGGCGAGCGTCAGCGTCACCGCGCCGATCACCGCGCCGACAGGCGAAATGCGGCCGCCGACGAACTCGCCGCCGCCGAGAATGACGCCGGCGATCGAAAGCAGGGTGTAGCGCAGCGCGATATTGGCATCGCCCGACGTCGTCAGCCCGACCAGCGCCAGCCCGGCCAGCATGCCGAAGAAGCCAGCAAGGGCGAACATCGTCATCTTGACCTTCAGCAGCGACCAGCCGGCCCGTTCGATCGCCTTCGGATTGCCGCCGGCGCCCCGCAGCACCGCGCCATAGGAGGTCCGCATCAGCAGCGCCTGCGCCACCACGGCAATGAGGATCGCGGCGATGATCGGGAAGGGGATGAAGGAGGGCTTCAGCGTCATCACGCTGCGAATCCAGCCGGGCGCCTGGCCGCCGGGAACCGGCAGGATCAGAACGGAAAGACCCAGCCAGACGAAGGACATGCCGAGCGTCACGACGATCGAGGGCAGGTTTCGCCAATGGATCAGAGCGCCGAGCGCGGCATAGATGGCGATGCCGAGCGCCAGCACGAGGACGCCGGCGATGGGCGATGCGAGAATCCAGGGCAGGTCCGCCGGCAGGGCGCCCGAGGCCTGGAGGTCCTTGATCACAGGGAGCGCCGCGACGCCGCCATTCAGCAGCGTGGCGCCGACGCAGGCGACGAAGCCGACATAGGTGCCGATCGAGAGATCGAGATCGTTGACGGTGATGACGCACATCTGCGCGATCGTCGCCAGCGCGATAGGGATGGCGAGGTTCAGCATCAGGTTGAAGCCGGTGTAGCTGATGGCGCGCGGCTGCAGCGCGTAAATCGCGATGAGCAGCAGCAGCATCGAGAGCGCCGGCAGCAGCGTTCTCAGATGGCGGGCGATCGAGGCGCCGCCGGTCGCGGTGGTCTCGCTCATGCCACGTCCTCAAAGGAGGCGTGCAGCACGCGTTCCTCGCTCAGCGCATCGCGGGCGAGATCGGCGACGATGCGATGGTCGCGGAAGACATAGACGTGGTCGCAGTGTTTGAGCTCGTCCATCTCGGTCGTGTACCAGAGGAAGGTTCGGCCTGCTTCGGCCTCGGCGCGGATCATGCCGTAGACCTCCTGCTTGGTGCCGATATCGACGCCGCGCATCGGGTCGTCCATCAGGACCGTCTCGGCGGTCGATCCGAGCGCGCGGGCGAACAGCGCCTTCTGCTGGTTGCCGCCGGAAAGCGAGAGGATCGGGTTGTCGACATCGGGCGTGCGGATGCCGATCCGGCTGCGCCAGTCCTCGGCCATGGCCGAGGTTTTCTGCGGGTCGATCAGAACGCCGCGCCTCAGCCGTTTCAGCGAGGTGATGGTGATGTTTTCGGCGATCGACCAGAGCGGGAACACGCCATCGGTCTGGCGATCGCCGGCGACCAGCGCCGTGCCGCCTTCGACCGCGATATCGGCTCCCTTGCTGCGCCCTGCGGCGTCGAAGATCCGAATCAGCATTTCGGACTGGCCCTGGCCGCCGAGGCCGGCAAGGCCGACGATCTCGCCTTTATGGGCGATGAGTTCGCGTCCGCCAGAGCTGGCGCGGGCGCGGACCCGCGGCGTGCCCTCGCTCCGGCGTCCGGCAGCGGCCTCTCGGCCCGATGCCTCCTCGCGCGCAACCGTTCCCATGGCGGCGACGAGGCTGTCGCGGGTGAATTCGGATGCCGGCCGCTCGGCGACGACGCGGCCGTCCTTCATGACGACGACGCGGTCGGCGGCAGCAAGGATCTCGCCGAGCAGATGCGAGATCAGGATGACCGATCCGCCTTCGGAAACGAAGCGGCGGACATAGGCGAGCAACTGGCTGGCGAGATGCGCATCGAGCGAGGAGGTCGGCTCGTCGAGGATGACGAGGCGGGCCGGAGCGTCCGTAACGGTAAAGGCGCGCGCGATCTCGACCATCTGCCGGCGGGCGATCGGCAGATCGCCGACGATGTCGCCGGCCGCGATGCCATGGTCCGGAAAGACCTGGTCGAGCTTCTCGACGATGAGGCGCCCGGCGCGGCGGCGCCAGCCGAAGCCTGTGAGGGCGCGATGCATGACGCGCGCATTTTCGGCGACGGTCAGATTGGGGCAGAGCGAAAGTTCCTGGAACACGCAGCGGATGCCGCGGGCCTTGGCCGAAGCCACCGTATGCGGCCCGGTCGCTTCCAGACCGTCGATCACCATACGCCCTTCGGCGCCAAACACGCCGGCGAGAAGGTTCATCAGCGTCGACTTGCCGGCGCCATTGTGGCCGACAAGGCCGATGCATTCGCCTGCATGGCAGGAAAGGTCGACGCCCTGCAGGGCGCGCACGGCGCCAAAGCTCTTGCGGACATCCTCGAGGCGGATGATCGGCGTGCCCAAGGACATGGGAAGCGTGAACTCCTGCAGCGAAAGCGGGGAATCAGAAAATCAGCGCCGCCGCCGGCTCGTGGCCAGCGGCGGCGAAGCATCAGGCGGTGGGGCCGTTACTTCTTGGCGGCGGCGACGACCTTTGCGGCGTCCTCGGCGGTATATTCGACATTGGCGACGCCACCCTTCTCGGTGGTCTCGAGCGCCTTATCGAGCCCGGCCTGATCGACGCGCAGGAACGGCACGACGAGATCCTTCGGCACTTCCTTGCCGTCGAGGATCTGCTGCGCCACCCAGAAGGCGAGGGTCGAGACGCCCGGGGCGATCGAGGCCGAATAGGTCTCGTAGCCGTTCGCGTCCTTCTGCTCCTTCCACCAGGCGAGTTCGTCCTGACGGTTGCCCATGATGATGGTCGGGGTCTTGCGGCCGGCCGCCTTGAAGGCCTGAGCGGCGCCATAACCGTCGCCGCCCTGCGTCACCACTGCGATGACGTCGTCGGGGAGCGAGGGCAGGATGCCGGCAACCGCTGCCTGTGCCTTGGCCTGATCCCAGTCGCCATGGACCGAGCCGACGATCTTGAACTGCGGGTTCTCGGCGACGCCCTCATGGATGCCCTTCGAGATCTCGTCATCGACGAACACGCCGGCAAGGCCGCGGATTTCGAGGATATTGCCGCCCTTGGGGAACTTCTCCTTGAGGAAGGTGATCTCGTCCTTGCCCATCTGCTTGAAGTTCACAGCGATGCGCCAGGCGCAGGGCTCGGTGACGATGCCGTCGAACGAGACGACGGTGACGCCGGCGTCGCAGGCCTCCTTGATGGCGCCGTTGAGGGCGTCGGGCGAGGCCGAGTTGATGACGATGGCATTGTAGCCCTGCAGCACCAGATTCTGGATCTGCGCCGCCTGCTCCGTCACCTGATTCTCAGCGGTGGTGAACGGGTCGGCCGCCGCGACGATGCCCGCGGTCACAGCCGGCTTGGTCACCTTGTCCCAGCTGCGCAGCATCGCCTGGCGCCAGGAATTGCCGGCATAATTGTTCGACAGCGCGATCTTCTTGTCCTTGGTATCGGCGAGCGCCGAACCGGCGCCGAGCGCCGCCACCATGGCCAAAAGCGAAATAGTCCCCACAAAACGGGTCATGTCGGTATCCTCCCTCTTGTCGCGCTTGTTGCGGCCATGGCCTCCCCGCCATCGACCGCGCGACTTCTCCCAATCTGAGGATAGAGCGAGGAGCAATGTCAAGCCGCAGCCAGCGCTATGGACCGCGTTACTTCTGTCGTGCACTTCGTGATTAAAAATAAAGCAGAAATCACTCAGGGCGGCGCCTGTCTCTTTTGACGTCTCTTTCACAACCCCAGCGTGGGTCGTTCCAATACTCTTCAGATATCGAGATATACAATTTTGCGTTGGCCGCGGTCAGGCATACCAGTCCGGATCACGCTGCGCCGCACGGGGGTTCGGCTGTGCGGGATGAAGGGAGAGGGCTGCGGCGGCGTTGCCGCAGCGTCGCCCAAATCCTCTCAGGTGCATTGCTTCGCCTTGTCGGCACGGGGCTTTGCCCCTATAGGGGTCGCTTCAAATGACACGCATGAATCAAACGATTGCGGACCAGCCCGCGGCGGTGTTCGCGCACCGCCATCTGCTCGGTATCGAGGGTCTCACGCCCGCGGAAATCGTCGCGCTGCTCGATCTCGCCGAGGAGGCTGTCGATGTCAGCCGCCAGGTCGAGAAGAAGAAGTCGGTGCTGCGCGGCCGCACCCAGATCAATCTCTTTTTCGAGGCCTCGACGCGGACGCAGTCCTCGTTCGAACTCGCCGGCAAGCGGCTGGGCGCCGACGTCATGAATATGTCGGTCGGCGCGTCCTCGGTGAAGAAGGGCGAGACGCTCATCGACACAGCGATGACGCTGAACGCCATGAACCCGGACATTCTCGTCGTCCGCCATCATGCCGCCGGTGCGGTTCATCTTCTCGCGCAGAAGGTCGGCTGCTCGGTGATCAATGCGGGCGACGGCGCGCATGAGCACCCGACCCAGGCCCTGCTCGATGCCCTGACGATCAGGCGCCACAAGGGCAATTTCAACGAACTGATCGTCGCGATCTGCGGCGATATCCTGCATTCGCGCGTCGCCCGCTCGAACATCCTGCTTCTCAATGCCCTCGGCGCGCGGGTGCGCTGCATCGGTCCGTCGACCCTGCTGCCGCGGGCGCTCGAGCGGCTCGGCGTCGAGATCTACACTGATATGAAGCGCGGCCTTGCCGATGCGGACATCGTCATGATGCTGCGGCTGCAGCGCGAGCGGATGGACGGCTCCTTCGTCCCCTCGGTGCGGGAGTATTTCCACTTTTTCGGCCTCGATCAGGAAAAGCTCGGCTTTGCCAAGCCCGACGCGCTCGTGATGCATCCGGGCCCGATGAACCGCGGCGTCGAGATCGATTCCGCCGTCGCTGACGGGGCGCAGAGCCTTATCCGCGAGCAGGTCGAAATGGGCGTCGCCGTCCGCATGGCCGTGCTCGAGGCGCTGGCGAGCCATCTCCCCAATCAGGCGAATTTCTCATGAGCGCCTTTCCGCTCCGAACCGAGCCGCGCCCCCTGCTCCTGACCAATGCCCGCATCGTTGATCCCGGCCGCGCGATCGACGGGCCGGGCAGCGTCCTCGTCATCGGCGGCGTCATCGTGCATGCCGGTCCCGGCGCCGCGCCGACGCCGCCCGATGGCACGGAGATCGTCGATTGTCGTGGGCGCGCGGTGCTGCCCGGCCTTGTCGATATGCGCGTTTTCATTGGCGAACCCGGCGGGGAGCATCGTGAAACCTTCGCCTCCGCGGGCCTCGCGGCGGCAGCCGGCGGCGTCACCACGATCGTGATGATGCCGGATACCGATCCGGTGATCGATGATGTCGCGCTGGTCGATTTCATCGCGAGGCGTGCCCGCGATACGGCGGCGGTCAATGTGCTGCCGATGGCGGCGCTGACCAAGGGCCTCAAGGGCCGCGAGATGACCGAGTTCGGTCTGTTGCAGGCGGCCGGCTCGGTCGGCTTCACCGATGGCCGTCATTCGATCACCAATGCGCTGGTGCTGCGCCGGGCGCTGACCTATGCGCGCGATTTCGGCGCGCTGATCATGCATCATCCTGCTGATCCCGATCTCGTCGGCTCGGGCGTGATGAACGAGGGCGAGACGGCGACGCGTCTCGGCCTGCCAGGGATTCCGCGCGAGGCCGAGATCATCATGCTGGAGCGCGACATCCGCCTCGCGGCGCTGACCGGTGGCCGCTATCACGCGGCGCAGATCTCCTGTGCCGAGTCGCTCGCCGTTATCCGCCGCGCCAAGGCGGCCGGGCTCGCCGTGTCCTGCGGCGTCTCCGCGACGCATCTGGCGCTGAACGAGCGCGATGTCGGCCCCTATCGCACCTTCTATCGCCTCTCGCCGCCGCTGCGCGCGGAAGAGGATCGCCGCGCGATGATCGAGGGTGTCGCCGACGGATCGATCGACGTCATCGTCTCCAGCCACGACCCGCAGGACGTCGATACCAAGCGCCATCCCTTCGCCGAGGCTGCCGATGGCGCCGTCGGGCTTGAGACGCTTCTTGCTGCTGCGCTTCGTGCCGTCCACAACGAAGAGGCGAGCCTCACCGCCGTGGTGAACGCGCTCTCGACCCGGCCGGCCGAACTGCTCGGCCTCGATTGCGGGCGCCTTGCACCGGGCGCACCGGCCGATCTCATTCTCGTCGATCTGGGGATGCCGTGGATCTGCACGGCCGAGGCGCTGCATTCGCGCTCGAAGAATACGCCCTTCGAGGGCGCGCGCTTCGAAGGGCGGGTGCTTCGTAGTGTCGTTGCGGGCCGCACCGTATATCATAGCGCCGGGGCCTGACGATCGTCGGCTGCATCGGCAAGGTTGGGAGGCCATCTTGGGCGGACAGACTGTTCAGCTGATTGTGAGCTTGATGCTCGGCTATTGTCTGGGTTCGATCCCTTTCGGGCTCATCCTGACGCGGATGTTCGGCGCCGGGGATATCCGCGCGATCGGCTCGGGCAATATCGGCGCCACCAATGTGCTCCGCACCGGCCATAAGGGCCTTGCGGTGGCGACGCTGCTCGGCGACGCGCTCAAGGGAACTCTGGCCGTTGTCGTCGCCGCGAAGGTCGGCGAGGGCAATGCGCTGGTGGCCGCGTTTGGCGCCTTGATCGGCCATATCTTCCCGGTCTGGCTCGGCTTCAAGGGCGGCAAGGGCGTCGCGACCTTTCTCGGTCTCTTGATCGGGATTGCCTGGCCGGTGGCCGTCGGCTTCGCGGCGCTGTGGCTCGCGGTTGCCGCTGCCTTCCGCTATTCCTCGCTCGCAGCCCTGGTGGCGACGCTTGCGACGCCGATCGCATTCGCGGTGCTGGGCGAGCGGCCGCAGGCGATCGTCTTTGCCGTTCTCGCCGTCATCGTCTGGTGGAGGCACGCGCCCAATATTGCGCGCCTCATGGGCGGGACCGAGAGCCGTATCGGCCAGAAAGGCTGAGAGCCGCCGGCTCGCCGCGCCTGATACACGCGGCCCACAACCTTTTCGTGTCCTGGCGGCGTCTGCCTCTTTCCCTTCCGCTGCGAGCCCGCCACACTCTCCCTGCTGGGATTGAAGGGGCGGAGGGGTGACATGGCCGGTTCGATGCGGGGGCGTCCGTGAGCGGCGTCGGACGGGCGCCGGGACTGACCGAGGCGCAGCGGCTCAACTGGCTCCGGCTTATCCGCAGTGAGAATGTGGGTCCGGCCACGTTCCGCGATCTGCTCCGGCATTTCGGCTCGGCCGCGGCGGCGCTAGAGGGTCTGCCTGATCTCGTGCGCCGGTCCGGCAAGCCGATCCGGATCGCTGAAGCTGCCGAGGCTGAGCGCGAGATGGCCTCGCTTGCCGCGATCGGCGCGCGGCTCGTTGCGATCGGCGAGGCGGATTACCCGGAATGGCTCCGCGCCATCGACGCGGCGCCGCCTCTGCTTGCGATCAAGGGCGGCGGCGAGGAGCTGATGGGGCGGCCGATGATTGCCATCGTTGGCGCGCGCAATGCCTCCGTCGCCGGACGAAAGATCGCGGCTATGCTTGCACGTGATCTCGGCAGTGAGGGCTTCGTCATCGCCTCGGGGCTTGCCCGCGGGATCGATGCGGCGGCGCATGAGGCTTCTATCGACAGCGGCACGGTCGCGGCCTTCGCGGGCGGTCTCGACCAGCTCTATCCGCCGGAGCACGGCGATCTCGCGGCTCGCATCATCGCGGCCGGCGGTGCACATGTCTCGGAAATGCCGCATGGCTGGGCGCCGCGGGCGCGCGATTTCCCGCGCCGCAACCGCCTCGTCTCGGGCATGGCAGCCGGCGTCGTGGTCGTCGAGGCGGCGGAGCGCTCCGGCTCGCTCATCACCGCCCGCCTCGCCGGATTGCAAGGGCGCACCGTCTTCGCCGTTCCCGGCTCGCCGCTCGATCCGCGCTCGACCGGCTCCAACCGGTTGATCAAGGAGGGCGCGCATCTCGTCACCTCGGTGCGCGACGTGGTCGAGATCGTCTCCCCGATGCTCGGACGGATCATCGCGCCGCCGCCGGCCTGGAGCGAGAATGACGAAGGCGTGCCGTCAACGCTGCAACTTCCGGACGAGGGCGATCTGGCCGTGCTCGTCGAGGCGCTCGGCCCGGTGCCGACTACGATCGACGACATCATCCGCTTCACCGGGCTTCGCGCTGCCACCGTCCAGGTTCTGCTGCTCGAACTCGACCTTTCCGGGCGCATCAGCCGGCATCCCGGTCAGCGCGTGTCGCTGATCCCCTGAACGGGGCCGCTGCGGCGCGTCGGCGGCCTGAGGCCCCGTCAGGAACCCGCGACCGTCCGAGCCTCGTCTTCGGTCATGGCGAGGAGATGGGCCAGGAAGGGCAGCTCTGCATTCAGCGCGAGCGCCCTCAGCTCCGACGTCATCAAAGCGATATAGCGCGCGGTCTCCGGGCGATCCGGTTTCCCCGCTGGGGCCGCAGGCTGGCTCCGACTGGAATTCTTCATCGCCATTCCCATATGCGTCCCCCCCCAGTGCCGGTCCCTGATCGCAGTCAAAGGTTGCATGAAATTACAAATACAATCAATAGGCGAGAGTGACTGGTTGGCGGTCCTTGTGGCGGTATCTGACGGTCGGCGCGGCGGTCGCTCGTGGACGCTTGATTGACAGGCCAGCCGCTTTCCGGGATTGTCCAGCCCGATTGAACCCGAGGCCGGCCTGTTGACAGGCAGGTCCGGGCAGCGGCGTCGATCCGGCGCGTCCCATTTTCATTTTCCGCCGCGCCGGGCCGCATGGCCAGGCCGGCCTTGCGCAAACGGCACCGATGAATCTCGTCATCGTCGAATCGCCCGCAAAGGCGAAAACGATCAATAAATATCTTGGCTCCGACTATCAGGTCGTCGCCTCCTACGGTCATGTCCGCGATCTGCCGTCGAAGGACGGCTCGGTGCTGCCCGACGAAGATTTCGCCATGCTCTGGGAAGCCGATCCGAAATCGGCGAAGCGGCTGGCCGACATGGCGACCGCGGCGAAGACGGCCGATCGCATCATTCTCGCAACCGATCCGGATCGCGAAGGTGAAGCGATCTCGTGGCATGTGCTCGAGGTCCTGAAGCAGAAACGTGTCCTCAAGGACAAGCCGGTCGAGCGGGTGGTGTTCAATGCCATCACCAAGCAGGCCGTGCTCGAGGCGATGAAGAATCCGCGCCCGATCGACGCGGCGCTGGTCGATGCCTATCTCGCGCGCCGTGCGCTCGATTATCTCGTCGGTTTCACGCTGTCGCCGGTGCTGTGGCGCAAGCTCCCCGGCGCCCGCTCGGCCGGCCGCGTCCAGTCAGTGGCGCTCCGCCTCGTCTGCGACCGGGAAAGCGAGATCGAGAGCTTCCGGAAGCGCGAATACTGGTCGCTGGTTGCCCGTCTCGCGACGCCGCGCGGGGATGAATTCGATGCGCGCCTCGTCGGCGCCGACGGCAAGAAGATCAGCAGGCTCGATGTTGGCACCGAGGCCGAGGCGGCGGCGTTCCGCGCTGCGCTTGATGCCGGCCGCTTCACGGTCAGCGATGTCGAATCGAAGCCGGCGCGGCGCCATCCCTTCGCGCCCTTCACCACCTCGACGCTGCAGCAGGAGGCGAGCCGCAAGCTCGGCTTCGCGCCGAACCGCACCATGCAGCTGGCGCAGCGCCTCTATGAGGGCGTGGATATCGGCGGCGAGACCGTCGGTCTCATCACCTATATGCGAACCGACGGCGTCGACATGGCGCCGGAAGCGGTCGTCGCTGTCCGTCAGGTGATCGGCGAGGATTTCTCGGCCCGCCATCTGCCGGATGCGCCGCGCCGTTACCAGGTCAAGTCGAAAAACGCGCAGGAAGCGCATGAGGCGATCCGTCCGACATCGCCCGACCGCCGTCCGCGCGATGTCACGCGGTATCTCGATGCCGACCAGGCGAAGCTCTACGAACTGATCTGGAAGCGCACCATCGCCAGCCAGATGGAATCGGCCGAGATGCAGCGCACCAGCGTCGACATCCTTGCCGAAGCCGGCGGGCGCAAGCTCGACCTGCGCGCCTCTGGCCAGATCATCACCTTCGACGGCTTCCTCGCTCTCTATAACGAGGACAAGGACGAGGAAGGCGACGACGAAGACGGCCGCCTGCCGCGGATCGAGAAGGGCGAGGCGCTGGCGAAACGCGCCATCACGGCGACCCAGCATTTCACCGAGCCGCCGCCGCGCTACAGCGAGGCCTCGCTGGTCAAGCGGATGGAAGAACTCGGCATCGGCCGTCCCTCGACCTATGCCGCGACGCTGACCGTGCTGCGCGACCGTGAATATGTCCGCATCGAGAAGAAGCGGCTCGTGCCGGAGGACAAGGGCCGTCTGGTCACGGCCTTCCTGCAGAGCTTCTTCGCGCGCTATGTCGAATATGACTTCACCGCCGATCTCGAAGGCAAGCTCGACCAGATCTCGGCCGGCGAGATCGCCTGGAAGGACGTGCTGCGCGATTTCTGGCAGCTGTTCTCGATCGATGTCGGCGAGACCAAGGAACTGCGCGTTGCGCAGGTTCTTGACGCGCTCAACGAATTGCTCGGCCCGCACATCTTCCCGGAAAAGGCGGATGGCAGCGATCCGCGCGCCTGCCCGGCCTGCGGCAATGGCAAGCTGTCGCTGAAGCTCGGCAAGTTCGGCGCCTTTGTCGGCTGCTCGAACTATCCCGAATGCCGCTACACGCGGCAATTGGTGGTTCAGGGCGGCGACGACGCCGGCACAGGCGAGGCGGGCGAGGGCGGCGGCCAGCTTGGTGCCGACGGCGTCAAGGTGCTCGGCAAGGATCCGGAAACCGGGCTCGACGTGACGCTCCGCTCCGGCCGTTTCGGCGTTTATGTCCAGCTCGGGGAACCCGAAGGCAAGGACAAGCCGAAGCGTTCCAGCCTGCCGAAGGGCTGGGAGGCGGCGAGCCTCGATCTCGAACGGGCGCTGGCGCTGCTTTCGCTGCCGCGCACCGTGGGCACGCATCCCGAAGACGGCAAGCCGATCCAGGCCGGTCTCGGCCGCTATGGCCCGTTCATTCTGCACGACGGCAAATATGCCAATCTCGACAGCATCGATGAGGTCTTCGCCGTCGGTCTCAACCGCGCCGTGACGGTGCTGGCCGAGAAGCAGGCCAAGGGTCCGCGCGCAGCCCGGGGCGCCGAGCCCTTGAAAACACTCGGCGACCACCCGACCTTGGGTGGGCCGGTGACGGTTCACTCGGGCAAATACGGCCCCTATGTGAAGCACGGCGCCGTCAATGCCACGCTGCCGAAGGATGTGCCGCCGGAAACGGTCGGCATGGATGTCGCCGTGGCGCTGATCGCCGAACGCGCCGCCAAAGCGCCGGTTAAGCCGGCTCGCGCCGCCAGGAAGCCCGCTGCGTCCAAGGCTGCTGCCACGGATGCGTCGGCTGAAAAGAAAGCGCCGGCCGCGAAGAAGGCTCCCGCTGCCAAGAAGGCCGCTGCACCCAAGAAGGCGGCAGCGGCCAAGGCGAAGGCAGAGCCGAAGACCCGCAAGGTCGCGGAGGCGGGCTGAAAAGCCTGCCTGTTGCCAGGATCGGCGCGCACCGCCATTGTCATCGTGTCCCTGTGGATGCGATGACGGCGTGCGGCCGACCGGCCAGGCGCCCCAATTCAACGGAAAAAGAGACAACTTGGCCAAGAAGCCAGACCATCCCATTCATAAATCCACACGGACGGCGGCGCGTGGCGCCCCGGTCGTTCCCGACGCGAACGGCCTGCCGACGCGCGAACAGATCCTCACTTACATCGCCGAGCACCCCGGCCAGGCCGGCAAGCGCGAGATCGCGCGGTCGTTCGGCGTGTCCGGCGGCGCCCGCATCGCGCTGAAGCGCATGCTGAAGGAACTCGGCGAGGAAGGCCTCGTGAGCAAGGAGCGCAAGCGCCTCGCCCCGACCGGAACCCTGCCGACCGTCAGCGTGCTGCTCATCGTCGAGCGCGACGAGCATGGCGAATTCATCGCCCAGCCGGTGACATGGAACGACGACAAGACGGGCGTGCCCCGCGTGTTGCTCGTGCCCAGCCGTGGGCGTCCCCTGGTCCCGGCGCCCGGCATCGGCGACCGCGTCCTGGCACGCGTCGAACCGGATGCGGGCGCGGAGAGCGGCTTTCCCTACACAGCGCGCGCCATCAAGGTGCTCGAGAAGCGCGCCCCTTCGATTCTGGGCGTCGTCAGAAGCACCATCGATGGCGAGCGGCGGATCGAGCCGGTCGATCGGAAGCAGAGCGAGTATCTTCTGGCGCCCGAGGATCTGAACGGCGCCAAGGACGGCGACCTCGTCGCCATCGAGGTCAAGCGCATGACGCGCTACGGCCTTTCAGCGGCGCGCGTGATCGAGGTCATCGGCGCGGTGCATAGCGAGAAGGCGGTCAGCCTCATCGCGATCCACGCTCACAACATTCCGCATGTCTTCCCTCCGGCTGTGCTCGAGGCCGCCGAGAAGGCGAAACCCGCCCCGATCGCCGGCACGCGCGAGGACTGGCGGCCGATGCCGCTCGTCACGATCGATCCGGCCGACGCCAAGGATCACGACGACGCGGTGCATGCGGAGCCGGATACCGATCCGGAGAACCCCGGCGGCTTCATCGTCACGGTCGCGATTGCGGACGTCGCCTGGTATGTCCGGCCGAACCAGCCGCTTGACCGCGAGGCGCTGAAGCGCGGCAATTCGGTCTATTTCCCCGATCGCGTCGTCCCGATGCTGCCGGAGCGGATCTCGAACGATCTCTGCTCGCTGCGCGAGGGCGAGGACCGCCCGGCGATCGCGGTCAGGATGCAGTTCACCGCGGAGGGCAAGAAGAAGTTCCACTGGTTCCACCGCATCATGATGCGGTCGGCGGCCAAGCTCTCCTACCAGCAGGCCCAGGCTGCGATCGACGGTACGGTCGACGACAAGACCGGTCCGCTGCTCGATCCCGTGCTGAAGCCGCTCTGGGCCGCTTATGCGGTGATGAAGCGCGGCCGCGACCAGCGCGAGCCGCTCGATCTCGATCTGCCTGAGCGGAAGGTGATCGTCGGTCCCAGCGGCGCGATCGAGCGTATCGTTGTGCCCGAACGGCTCGATGCGCACCGTCTCGTCGAAGAATATATGATCCAGGCGAATGTCGCGGCGGCGGAGACGCTGGAGCGCAAGAAGTCGCCGCTGGTCTACCGCGTGCACGATGCGCCGTCATTGTCGAAGCTCGAGGCGCTCAGGGAGTTCCTGGCCTCCATCGAGATGAACCTGCCACGCAGCGGCAATCTCCGGCCCGGCCATTTCAACCTGATCCTCGACAAGGTGAAGAACAGCGAGAACGCCGCCCTCGTCAACGAGGTCGTGTTGCGCTCGCAGAGCCAGGCCATCTACAGCCCGGAGAATATCGGCCATTTCGGCCTCAATCTGCGCCGATACGCCCATTTTACCTCGCCGATCCGCCGTTATGCCGATCTCATCGTGCATCGGGCGCTGGTGCGGGCGCTGGAACTCGGCGAGGGCGGCCTGCCGGATGGCATGGAAAACGAGCTCGAGGCGATCGCGCAGGAGATTTCCGGCGCGGAGCGGCGGGCCATGGCGGCGGAGCGCGAGACGGTCGACCGTCTTGTTGCCCATTGGCTGGCCGATCGTATCGGCGCTACCTTCAACGGCCGCATCGCCGGGGTCACGCGCTCCGGGCTCTTCGTCAAGCTCGACGAGACTGGTGCGGACGGCTTCGTGCCGATCGGCTCGATCGGCGCCGATTTCTATGCCTATGACGAGGCGCGCCATGCCGTCATCGGCAGCCGCACCGGCGAGATGCACCAGCTCGGCGACCGCGTCGAGGTGAAGCTCGTCGAGGTTGCGCCGATCGCCGGGGCGCTCCGATTCCAGCTGCTCTCCGATGGCCGCCATGTACCCAAGGGCGACCGCAAGATCGTCGAACGCGGCTTCCGCAACGCCATCGGCCGAACCCCGTCGGGACCTCGACCGGCGATCAAGCCGGGCGCCAGGCCGGGCGGCAAGTCGGGCCCAAAACATCACAAGGTAAGATGAGCTGGGGTAGCTAGAAATGAAGATCGATCTGGATGCTTTGGGAAGAATGACTCCCGATGCGCGGGCGCAGCTCCGGACAAATGCTCTCAAGCACAAGGGTGGCGCAGAGGTTGTTCAATTGATTGACAGCAGCGGTCTTCCACTCAGTATGGGTGGATTGTCATTTGATCATCCAGTCCATCGCCGTATTGTTGAAATTGCTTGGTCCAACGAAGGAAGAGAGGCTGCTATATCAGCCACTAAGGCCGGGCTTCCGGCTCTAGCTGGTGTCGATGTCCTGCTCCAGGCGGCGCTGGGCGCCGCCTATCACAAGCATGACCTTGGGACCGCATCTGCTGGCGCCGTCGTGGCCGAGGTCATGCGACACCTCGGCTACACCCAAGTTGGTACAGCACGCTGCCCGGAGGAGTGCACCGCAAGGTCGGGCGCTGTCTGGGCTGAACGCCCGAAGTAGCTGAGAGCGCTCGACGGGGCTGGGCGAGACAGTTCAGCCTTTTCCGCCTATTAACGGAGACGGGCGCATCATGCGCCCTTCGCTGGAGGGGGCAGGGCAGGCATGGTGGCGCTGGAGTTCGAGACGCACGAGGTCGGCAACCAGGTTCCGCCCCGCACTGGCGTCAATCTCTATGCCGCCGATCCCGTGCTCGCCGCCCTGGTCGAGGATCTGCCGCCGACCGTCGTCGACAGCCTGATGCAGCATGGCGCGCAATGGGGAACGGCGGAGATGGCCGATCTCGCGCGCCTCGCCAACAGTGTGCCGCCGCATCTGAAGACCCATGACGCCAGCGGACGGCGCGTCGATCTCGTCGAGTTTCATCCAGCCTGGCATGCGCTGATGCGCCGGTCGGTCGCGAGCGGCCTGCACGCCTCGATCTGGGATGCGGTGGGCGATGAATCGAATGTCCGCGCCGTCGCCCGTGGCGCCCGTCTCTATATGTCGGCGCAGGTCGAGCTTGGCCATATCGGGCCGCTGTCGCTCACGAGCGCTGCCGTCGCCTCGCTCGGCCATGCGCAGCCGCTCGCCGAAGCCTGGCTGCCGCTGCTGCGCTCGCGTCGCTATGATTCCCGCCCCGCGCCGACCGCGCAGAAGACCGGCGCGCTGATTTCATTTGCGACGACCGAGAAGCAGGGCGGCTCCGATCTTCGCGCTGCCTCGACGCGGGCCGATCCGCTCGGCGACAACGCGTTCCGCCTCGTCGGCCACAAATGGTATGTTTCGGCGCCGATGAACGATGCGCTGCTGGTGCTGGCGCAGACGATGGAGGGGCTGTCGCTTTTCCTCGTGCCGCGGTTCCAGCCCGACGGAAAGCGCAATCCGCTGCGCCTTGTGCGGCTCAAGGACAAGCTCGGCACGCGTTCGAATGCCGTCGCCGAGGTCGAGTTTCCAGGCTCGATCGGCCAGCTCGTCGGCGAGGCGGGTCGCGGGGTCTCGACCATCGCCGAGACGGTCACGCTGCTGCGCGTCGACGATGCGATGGCGGCGGCCGGCATCGCGCGCGCCGCGCTCTCGGAAGCGGTTCATGCCGTCCGCCATCGCCGTGCCTTCGGCGCGCCGCTGATCGACCAGCCCCTCATGACGCGCGTCCTTGCCGATATGGCGCTCGACGTGACCGCTGCGACCGCCTTGGTGTTTCGCCTCGTCGAAGCGGTCGACCGCTCGCAGGACCAGCCGGCCGAGGCGGCCTTCGCGCGGCTGATGACGCCGGTCGCCAAATACTGGGTCGCCAAGCTCGCGCCATCGATCGTCGCGGAGGCGATGGAGTGTGCCGGCGGCAATGCCTATATCGAGGAGAGCGTTCTGGCGCGGCTCGCCCGCGATGTGCTGGCGCTGCCGCTGGTCGATGGGCCGGGCAATGTTCTGGCGCTCGATGTGCTGCGCGTGCTGCGCCGCTCGCCCGAACCGCTCGACGCCGTGCTGAAGGTGATCGAGGACGGGCTCGGCGCTGCGGCGCGCTCGACGCTCAACGTGCTGCGCGCCGCGACCGCCGTTGCGCTCGCCGACGAAGGCTCCGCCCGCATCCTGACCGAACAGCTGGCCATGACGGTGGCCGCCGCTGCGCTCCGGCGGCGCTTCCCGTCGGTGATCGCCGACGCATTCCTCGAAACGCGTCTCGGCAAACCCTGGCGCTCGACCTATGGCATGCTCGACGCGCGCTTCGATGCGCGCGCCTTTGTGGATTATGTCGTGCCGCGGATGTGACGCGACGTCAGCCGAAGCGCCTCAGGCCTCGGCGTCGGCCCGGTCGCTGGCGATTCGCGCCAGCCGATCGAGCACCCCCTGCAGGATGAACGCCGCCGCCATCTTGTCCACCAGCTCGCCGCGCCGCTTGCGGCTGGTGTCCGCCTCAAGCAGCGTCCGCGTCACCGCGACGGTGGAGAGCCGCTCGTCCCAGAAAACGACCGGAATTTCGACGAGCGGCAGCAGGTTGCGGACAAAGCTGCGGGTCGCCTGAGCGCGCGGACCTTCCGAGCCGTCCATGTTGAGCGGCAGGCCGATGACGATCGCCGCCGGCTGATGCTTCGCGATCAGCTTGCCGAGGTCCTCCACGTCGAGCGTGAACTTGCGCCTGACGATCAGCACCAGCGGCGAGGCCATGCGGCGGCCGAGATCGGAGATCGCGACGCCGATGGTCTTGGTGCCGAGATCGAGGCCGAACAGCGCCGCCGGCCCGTCGAGCAGCGGGGCGAGGTCGGCGACATCGAGGAGGGAGCCTGCCAAGGACCGGCTCAGATATAGACGATGGCGACGAAGCCGAGGATGACGAGGATCGTCCCGACGATCATCACCTTGCTGAAATGCTTGTCCATCATCGTCCGCGCCTGCGGGCCGAAGCGATAGAACAGCCAGGCGACGATGAAGAAGCGAAGGCCTCTGGTTGCCGCCGCCGCGATGATGAAGGTCAAAAGGTTCAGATGGACGACGCCCGAGGCGATCGTCACCAGCTTGAACGGGATCGGCGTCAGCCCCTTGGCGACGATGATCCAGCCGCCCCATTCGTCGAAGCGGAGCTGGAAGTTATGGAACGCGTCCTCGAGATGATAGAAGGCGATCACCGGCTGGCCGATCGCCTCATAGAGGCCGGCGCCGATGGCATAACCCGCGAGGCCGCCAACCACCGAGGCGATGGTGCAGACAAGCGCGGCGCTCAGCCAGCGGTCGCGCCGGGCCAGAACGATGGCGGCCAGCACCGGATCAGGCGGAATCGGGAAGAACGACGCCTCGGCAAAGGAGACCGCCGCCAGGAGCCAGAGCGCATGCGGACCGGCCGAAAGCACCATGATGCGGTCGAAAAGCCGCTTGATGAACCCGCGATTGGCGGGCTCCGCCGTCGTGTCCAGCTCCGTCACCTGGCCTCCTTGCCATAACCTGCTTCAGCAGCGTCGCCGATGGGCGCGCCGCGACTGTTCACCGTTCGCGGACTGGTCCCCATCGCCCCCGAGCCCCATAATCCCGACATCAATAACGATAGGATGTCGAATTCATGAAGCTGACCTGGCTTGGACACGCCGCGTTCCGCATCGAGATCGCCGATGCCGTCATTCTCATCGACCCGTTTTTCTCGGGCAACCCCAAATTTCCGGGCGATCACGCCGCCGCCTCGGCGGGCGTCACCCATATCATTCTGACCCACGGCCATGGCGACCATGTCGGCGATACGGTCTCGCTGGCTGCGGCGAGCGGCGCCAAGGTGATCGGTGATGCCGATCTCGTTTCCTTCCTCGCCCGGCAGGGCGTCGCCAGGATCGACCCGATGAATTCGGGCGGCACCGTCGACCAGGGCCCGTTCCGCGTCTCGATGACGGTGGCGCATCACTCCTCGGCGATGATCGATGCCAATGGCGTCTCGCATTCGCTCGGCCACCCGCATGGCATCGTCATCCGGGCGCCGGGCGAGAAGACGCTCTATCACGCCGGTGACACAGACATCTTCTCCGACATGGCACTGATCGACGAGATCTACCAGCCGAAGATTGGCATCCTGCCCATCGGCGACCGCTTCACCATGGGCGGCGCCACGGCGGCGCTGGCCGCGCGGCGCTTTTTCCATTTCGACACTGTCATCCCCGGTCACTACGCGACGTTCCCGATGGTCGATGCGACGGCGGATGCCTTCGTCGCCGCCATGCAGGGCGCGGAGACCAAGGTGGTCGTGCCCGCGGTCGGCGAGGCGCTGACGCTCTGAGGCCCGGAAACAGCAAAGGCCGGCGCGAGGCCGGCCTTTGCTTGATGCAGCGCTGCAAGCGCTTATTGGCGGTATTGCTGAATGCGCGTCGTGCGAAGCCCGGCGAGGCCGTGCTGGTCGATCGACTGCTGCCAGGAAATGAACTCCTCGACGGTCAGCGTATAGCGCTGGCACGCCTCTTCGAGGCTCAGCAGCCCGCCGCGAACGGCGGCGACCACTTCGGCCTTGCGGCGGATCACCCAACGCTTGGTATCGCGTGGCGGCAGGTCCGCGATGGTCAACGGACTGCCGTCCGGCCCGATGACATATTTAACCCGCGGACGCATCTGATCGGTCATTCTACACTCACACTGAACCTGACCTTGTCGTGGAGTGAGACTAGAACTCGGCTCTTAAATTTTGGCTAAGCCGAACAGTGAAATTCGATCGGTTTTCTTGCAATTTGCGAGCAATTGCAGCGTTTTGCGACGGAAAACTCTCACGGGGCACACTTCGGCAACCCCAATGCCATCGCAGCTCATGCCGCCGCGGCGGGCCGACACCGTCTTGAACATCGGGGGCGGGGGGCTATATTCCGCCCATTCTCCGTGGCAAGCGCCGCGCGCTCCATTCCACGACCTCGCCGCACCGTTCGGCCGGTCCAACGACAGCGGCCATGCTGAACAGCCTCGATCTCGAAGGGCCACCCTCCGCCAACCGTATCGTCGTCGCGATGTCGGGCGGCGTCGATTCCTCCGTTGTGGCGGGGCTTTTGAAGCGTGAGGGCTATGATGTCGTCGGCATCACGCTGCAGCTCTACGACCATGGCGAGGCGACACATCGCAAGGGTGCCTGCTGCGCCGGGCAGGACATTCACGATGCCCGCCGCGTCGCCGAGCGGCTCGATATTCCCCATTACGTGCTCGACTACGAATCCCGCTTCCGCGAGAGCGTGATCGACCGCTTTGCCGACAGCTACATCGCCGGCGAAACGCCCGTGCCGTGCATTTCCTGCAACCAGACGGTCAAGTTCTCCGATCTTCTGGCCACCGCGCAGGGACTCGGCGCCGCGGCGCTTGCGACCGGTCACTATGTTTCGACGCGGCCGCTTGCCTCAGGCCATCGCGGTCTCTTCCGCCCGGCCGATCTCGACCGCGATCAAAGCTATTTCCTGTTCGCGACCACGCCGGCACAGCTCGATTTCGTGCGCTTTCCGCTCGGCGGCCTGACCAAGCCCGAAACGCGGGCGATCGCGCGCGATCTCGGGCTCGAGATCGCCGACAAGCATGACAGTCAGGATATCTGCTTCGTACCCGGCGGGCGTTATGCCGACGTGATCGCCAAATTGCGGCCGCACGCGGCGGAGCCCGGCGAGATCGTCCATCTCGACGGCGGCGTGCTCGGGCGGCACGAGGGCATCATTCACTACACGATCGGCCAGCGCCGCGGCCTCGGCGTCGCTTCAGGCGAACCGCTCTATGTCGTGGCGCTCGATCCGGCACGGCGGCGCGTGATCGTCGGACCGCGCGCGGCGCTGACCGTGCGGCGGCTGGTGCTGCGCGACGTCAACTGGCTCGGCGATCGCCCGATTGCCAGCCACGGCGATGGCGGGCTCGATGTGCTGGCCCGGGTGCGCTCGACCCGGCCGCCGCAGCCGGCGCGGCTGACGATGGTCGATGGTTCGGTGGAGGTCGAACTGTTCGGCGAGGAAACGGGCGTCGCCTCCGGCCAGGCCTGCGTCTTCTATGAGGGCGCGGAGCCGGGCGCGCGTGTGCTCGGCGGCGGCTGGATCGCCCGCAGCCGGCGTACCGAGGCAGCGGAGGCCGCGTTGGCGAGCCTTTCGGAGGCGGAGCCGCTGGCGGCGAGGTGAGGAGCAGCAATGCCGGATCTGTTTGAAGACGTCGCCCGGAGATGGAAGACATTTTCGGGCGGCAGAAGCCGTGGTTCGCTTATCGACGACGGCGCGGTCAAGGCGGCCTATGCCCGCTGGGCGCCGATTTATGACTGGGTCTTCGGCGCCGTCTTCAAAAGTGGCCGCCGCGCGGCCGTCGCTTATGCCAACCAATTGCCGGCGGGCCGCATCCTCGAATGCGGCGTCGGCACCGGAATCTCGCTGCCCGACTATCGCCGCGACCACCGCATCACCGGCATCGATCTCAGTCCGGATATGCTGGAGCGCGCGCGCGAGCGGGCGCGCGCAGACCGGCTCGACCATGTCGAGGCGCTGGAAGAGGCCGATGCCGGCAATCTCGTCTTCGCCGACGCCGCCTTCGACGCTTCGGTGGCGATGTTCGTCATCACGGTCGTGCCCGACGCGGCGGCGGTGATGTCCGAGCTGATCCGCGTCACGCGGCCGGGCGGCGCGGTTGTGCTCGTGAGCCATTTCGCCGACCAGACGGGCTGGCGCAAGACGCTCGGCGAGGTTTTCGCGCCGCTTTCGGCCGCGCTTGGCTGGCACACGGATTTCTCGATCAACCGCGTGCTCGGCCGCAGCGAACTGCGCCTTGTCGAAGAGCGCAAGGTCGGGCCGCTCGGCTTTTTCACGCTTCTCGTGTTCGAGCGGCTTTAGGACCTCCTATGTCACGACCCATCTATGCCGATCCCGTGCATGACGGCGCTGCCGATCCAACCGTGATCCATCGCGACGGCACGGCCGAATGGTGGATGTTCTATACCAACCGCCGCGCCGATCTCGGCGGCGAGGGCTTCGGCTGGATCCATGGCAGCGCCATCGGCGTGGCGGTCTCCAGCGACGGGGGCCGCAACTGGGCCTATCGCGGCACCGTTGCCGGGCTCGATGCGCCCGAGGATGGCGGTCTCAACACGCATTGGGCGCCGGAGGTCATCCGCGCCCGCGGCGCCTATCACATGTTCCTCACCTATATGCCCGGCGCATCCGACAGCCCGGAGCATGCCGACCGCCGCATCGAGCATTTTGAAAGCTCCGACCTCGTCACCTGGTCGCGGCGCGGGACGCTGCCGAGGAAGACGCGCAACGTGATCGATGCCGCCGTCGCGCTCTGCCCGGATGGGCTCTACCGCCTCTGGTACAAGGACGAGGCGGACGGCTCCTGCACCAAGGCGCTGACGAGTCGCGACCTGACAGGCTGGGACGACGAAGGAACAGTCATCCCCGGCGCCCCCGACGCGCCGCCGCATGAAGGGCCGAACGTCTTCTTCCTCTCCGGCTTCTGGTGGCTCATCGTCGACGAATGGCGCGGCCAGGCGGTCTATCGCTCCAACGACGCCCGCGCGTGGCAGCGGCAGGGGCTGATCCTCGAAGAGCCGGGCCGCGATCTGGATGACCGCCGCTTTGCCCGCCACGCCGACGTCGTCCCGCAGGGCGATTGGGCGGCGCTGTTCTATTTCACCCATCCGGATTGGGCCGAGACGGAAACGCCGGTTCCAGTCAGCTTTGCCGAGCGGCGCACGGTGATCCATGTCGCGCGCATCTCCGTCGCGAACGGCGAGCTCCGTGCCGAACGCGATATCGATGGCGTCACGCTCGATCCCGCGTTGATCGGCGCATCCTGAAGGCGTGGACAGAGCGCCTTCGCGCTTGACAGCCCTTCGCCACCATCCCTATAAGCGGCGCCATCAACGACCGCATTGCGGCGCGTGGCGGGGTAGCTCAGCTGGTTAGAGCAGCGGAATCATAATCCGCGTGTCGGGGGTTCAAGTCCCTCTCCCGCTACCAATTTTCTTCTCTTATTGAGTTGCATACAGGTCCGTGGCGCCCGCAATGCTGCAGGCGTCTTCGCCTTTGCGAGGCCCGCCGGAGCCGGCCTCGCGCAGTGTCTCTCGTTGCGAGACCTATTCGAGATTGGTGTGGTTGGCGCGCATGATGGCGGGGTCGATTGCCATGAAGTCGCGCAGCTTCAGCACCATCACTTCGAAGAGGACGAACAGCGCGCCTTCGAAGAGCGAGCCCATCGGCAGCACCGAGCTCTTCCTCTCGCCCTGGTCGTCGGCCATGGTCTGGGCCGGGATCGTCAGCACGAAATCGGCATAGGCGGCGCCGCGGCCCTTCGGCTGCGCGGTGATGAAGAGGATCTTCGCGCCGGCCTTCTTGGCGACATCGAGCAGCGCCAGTGCGGTCGAGATCTCGCCGGGGCCGCAGGTGACGATGAAGAGATCGCCGGGCCCGACCGGCGGCGTCGTCATGTCGCCTTCGACGGCGACATTGAGGCCCATGTGATAGAGCCGCATCGCGAAGCCCATGATCTGCAGCCGCTCGCGCCCGCCGCCGAACACGACGACCTTGCGCGCCTCGGCGATCATCGCCAGCGCCTGGTCGACGGCGGCATCGTCGATCTTCTCGAAGACGCCGTTCAGCTCGGACAGCGCGGTGGCGTAAAGCGAAGTCATTCAGTCCTCCCTCAAGGTGACGGCCGATTCTTCGTCGGACCGGTCGATGCCTCTTTGGTAGGACGGTTGGCGGCGAAGTGCCAGCCTCGCCCGCGCGATGCGCCCAGCCGGCCGGCCGGCGCTTTCAGTTGCGGCGGACGCGGATCGAGCTGCCTGCCACCGTTCGCTATTCCTGCTTCTCTGCGCCCATGCCATCGGCAATCGCGGCGGCGCGGAGAGCTTCGTTCATGCGGTCCTGCCAGCCGGGGCCTTCCGTCTGGAAATGTTCCAGCACGTCGCTGTCGATCCGGAGCGACACCTGCTCGCGGGTGTTCGGCAGCGCGGAAGGCTTCTTGATGGCCGGCGCGGGCTTCTTGGCGAACATCGCCTCGGCGGCCGCGAACGGATCCTGAGGGCGGCGGGGCCTGTCGGTCGACATTGGCATTCCTTTTCGGCGTTGATGGCAGCGGCAACCGCGGATCGCCTCGGCGCCGGCCGGCATCGGCATCAATGCGCGGATCGACGCGGCGTTTCAAGCCGGCGACGAGGGCGCGGGTTCTCTCTCAGCGCTGCACTTCGATCAGGAAGGGGATGCGGCGGTCTTCCGGCAGGGGGCCGAGGCGTTCGAGGCGGCCGAGATTGGGGGCGAGCGAGCGCTTCAGGTGATATTGCAGCGCCTGCATGGCGCCGGCGGTGTCGCCGGCGATGAGGCGGTCATAGACGGCGAGATGCTCGTCCAGCATATGCACGATCTCGGCGTCGTCGAGAAAGAGCTGGAACGTGTCGTGGATCGCGATCAGCGGCAGCTGGCTGCGATGGATCGCATCGCGCAACTGGCCATTATGGCAGCGCAGCACCGTGTCGACATGGAGGTCGTGTTCGAGCCGTTCCATGCGCGCGGGCGTGCGGCGAACGCCATGTTGATGACGGACGCGCTCGCGCTTCGCATGCAGCTCCTCGTGTGTCAGCAGCGGCATCGCCTGCGCCAGCGCGAACGGCTCCATCAGCCAGCGGATCTCGAAATGCTCGCGCATCAATTCGGGCGTCAGCGGCCCGGCATACCAGCGCTGGTTACGGTCCTGCGTCACCAGGCCGGCGCGGTCGAGACGGGCCAGAACCTCGTGCGCGACCGTGCGGCTGACGCCGTAATGCTCGGCGAGGAGGCTTTCATTGAGCTGGAAGCGGCCATGGGCGATCGTCGAGGCGACGATATGCTCGACTTCGGGATAAATGCGGGCGCGGCGGGTGCGCGGTGCGCTGCTCGGCGCCAGCGTGTCGGGCAGCAGTAGGCCGGCTTCGACGAGATCGAGCCTCAGCGGCTCGGCGGCGCCGGCGACGACGAGACCGCGGCCCCCGAAAGGCGCCAGCAAGCCCTCGGCCTGGAGACGGCGGAGCGCGGCGGCAGCGGGAATGCGGCTCGAGCCGAAGGCGCGGGCGAGCGCTGCCTCGCCGATCACGAGGCCTGGGGGCAGCAGTCCTTCGGCGATATTCTGGCGCAGCACGCGATAGATGACCTCATAGAGCGGCAGTTCGATCCCGGTCTCGCCCGCCATGTCCAGGACCGTCGTCTCGCTCAATGCTCACACCTCCGTCTTCGCCACCCGCCGCCTAGCCATTCGCCGCATCGGCCGACGCGGTCAAGGCTTCCTTGGTCAAGGCTTCGCCGGTCGAGACTTGGGCCTCGGCGCTCTCGCCGTGAATCAGCGCCATGATCGCCCGGCTCATCGGCTCGTAGCGCCTGACATTGGGTATCTCGCCGGCGATCGCGAAGTCCTTCATCACGAGAATACGGTCGGCGAGGGTGATCATTTCCGGCATGTCGCTGGAGATCAGCAGCACGGAGACGCCGCCGCGCGTGATCTCGGCGATCAGTTCGTGGATCGCTGTCTTGGTCTTGATGTCGATGCCGACGGTCGGCTCGTCGATGATCAGGATTTCGACGCCGGCGGCGAGCCATTTGGCGATCGAGACCTTCTGCTGGTTGCCGCCCGAAAGCTTGCCGACGGCCTGCTCGATCGAGGGCGCCTTGACCTCGAGCTTGGCTGCGAGGGGCGCGGCGATGCGGCTCTCGGCGCGGCGCCCGATCAGGCCGAGCTTGCCGGCGAGGCGGCGCCAGACGGTGATGGCGATGTTGCTGCGGATCGGATGGGCGAGGATCAGTCCCTCGGCCTTGCGGTCTTCCGAGATATAGCCGAGCCGGTGGACGCGGATCGCCTCGGGGACGCTGCGGATTGTGACCCGCTTGCCCTTGATCTCCAGCTCGCCCTTCAGAATGCGCGCATCGCCGATCAGCGCGCGGGCAAGTTCCGTGCGGCCGGCGCCGACAAGGCCGTAGAGGCCGAGGATTTCGCTCTGGCGCAGGGTGAAGGAGATATCGCGGTGGCCAAGGCTGGTCGCGATGCCGCGCGCGGTCAGGACAGGGGTGGCGCCCTCCAGGTTGCGCGGGCCGATTTCAGCCACGCGCTCCTCGCGGCCGATCATGGCCGAGACGATGCGGCCGCGGTTCATGGTGGCGATCGGCTCGCCGGCGGCGGCAATCCGGCCATCGCGCAGCACCGTGACGCGATCGGAGATCGCGACAACCTCTTCCAGCTTGTGGCTGACGAAGACAATCGCCTTGCCCTCGTCGCGCAGGCGCCTCAGGACCCTGAACAGCGCCTCGGTCTCATGGCCGGTGATCGAGGCTGTTGGCTCGTCGAGCAGCAGCACGCTTGCCTCGAGCGACAGCGCCTTGGCGATCTCGACGATCTGCATCTGTGCCACCGAAAGCCGGCGCACTTCGGTGCGGGTGTCGATCGTCGGGTCGATCATGTCGAGGAAGCGGCGCGCCTCGCTGTGCACGCGGCCATAGTCGATGAGGCCGCCATGGGTCGGCAGGCGTTCGATGACGATGTTCTCGCCAACCGAGAAGCGCGGAATGAGATTGCGCTCCTGGTGCACGGCGCTGATGCCGGCGGCGATCGCATCGCGCGGCGACTGGAAGGCCACCGGCTTGCCGTCGACCAGCAACCGGCCCTGATCCGGTCGGTAGAGACCGGTGATGATCTTGATCAGCGTCGACTTGCCGGCGCCGTTCTCGCCCATCAGGGCATGGATCTCGCCCGGGCGGATTTCGAACGAGACGCCGGCCAGCGCCGTCACGCCGGGGAAGCTCTTGCCGATGTCTTCGATGGTGAGGCGCATGTCAGACCCGCTCCGCCCGGAGGGCCCGGGCGCGGTTCAGCGCCACGGCGGCGAGGATCAGCGCGCCCAGCATGAACTGCACCCAGTAGGGGTCGACCTGCGTCAGCACCATGCCGTTCTGGATCAGCACGATCAGCACCACGGCGAGCGCCGTGGAGGCAACGGAGACATGGCCGCCAGTGAGCGCCGCGCCGGCGATGATCGGGGCGGCGAAGGACATCAGCAGCCAGTCGGCGCCGATGGTCGGCTGCGCCGAGCCGAGCTGCGCGACCGCGAGGATCGCGCCTACCGCGGCGAGAAGGCCCGACAGCGTATGGGCGAGCACGATGATGCGGTCGCGCGGGATGCCGGAGAGTTCCGCTGCATGCGCGTTCCCGCCCACGGCCAGCAATTGTCGGCCGGGAACGGTGCGGGCGAGGAAGAGACCAAGCGCCAGCGCGACGAGGACCGGCGGGATGAGCAGATAGGGCATGGCGGAGAAGCGCGCCGTGCCGAAGGCGACGAAGCCGGCGGGCAGGTCGTAGAACGGCACGGATTCCGTGATGCCGAGATTGATGCCGGTGAAAGCGGAGGCTGTGGCGAGCGTGATGATGAAGCCGTTGATGCCGGTGCGCACCGTCAGGAGGCCGTTGATGAGGCCGCCAAGTGCGCCGAGGGCAAGGCCGGCGAGGAGCGCGATCGGGACGGGGATGCCGTAACGTTCCATCAGGCCGCCGACCGTGATGGCGACCAGGCCGCCGAGGGCGCCGATCGAAAGATTGAGCTGGCCGACCGCCAGCGTCAGCATTTGCGCGAAGGCGACGACGAGCACGACGCAGAACGAGCGCAGCATCACATAGATGTTGAACTCGGTCAGGAAGGCCGGCGAGGTCAGCGCCAGGCCAATGCCGCCGGCGAGGATGGCGGCGGCGAGCGCGGACCATTCCTTGGCAAGGAAGCGATCGAAAAGACCGGTCATACGCGCTTTCCCGAAATGCGGCTGCCGAGGCTGCGCCGTTCGGCATGGACGCTGCGATAGCGGTCCAGCATCACCGCGAGGAGGAGGATCAGGCCGAGAAAGAGCTGCAGCCAGAAATTGCCGATCTGCATCACCAGGAGGCCGCTGCGGATCGTCGTGACGAGGAAGGCGCCGAGAATGGTGCCGACGACGGAGACAAAGCCGCCGGAGAGCAGCGTGCCGCCGAGCACGGGCGCGAGGAACGAGGGCAGCAGCCAGTCCTGCCCGATCGAGGGCATCGCCGCGCCGAGCCGGAACAGGAGCATCAGGCCGGCGGCGGCGGCGAGCAGGCCCGAAAGCATGTGGGCGATGATGATCGCGCGGCCGACCGGCACGCCGGAGAGCTCGGCGGCTCTCGCATTGGCGCCGGCGGCGAGGATCTCACGCCCCTGCGCCGTGAAGCGGAACAGCACGACCAGCGCAGCGCCGATGGCGAGCGCGATCAGCATCAGCGGCGAGATGACGCCGATCTTCATGCGCCCGAAGGCCGCGACCTCCGGCGGCAGCGTGTTGAAGGTGACCGCCTTGGAGAGGATCAGCATGGCGCCGAGGAAAAGGCTCGCGCTCGCCAGCGTGATGATGAACGAGTTGACGCCGGAGCGGACGATGGCGAAGCCGTTGGCGAAGCCGAGCAGGGCGCCGAGGGCAAGACCGGCGGCGAGCGCCAGCGGCAGCGGCAGGCCGAGCGCCTGCATCAGCCAGCCGGCCAGCATCACCGCGCAGACGCCGATCGAGCCGATGGCGAGGTTCATGCCGCCGGTCGCCAGCACCACCATGGTGGAGAAGCCGATGACGATGTCGACGGCAAGCGAGCGGGACAGGGCGAACAGGTTGAAGGACGAGACGAAGCCCGGCGCAGTGCTGGTGAACACGACCCAGAAGAGGGCGATGATCGCGGCGAGGCCGATGAGGTTCGATTGCTCGGCGAGGAAGGCCCCGAGCGGATGGCGGCGATCTTCCGAGGTGGCGGAAAGGGTCATGGACGGGCTCTCACAGTCCTTGGTCGACGGCTGTCGCGCCTCGCTTCAGCTCTCCCCATGGGAGAGGTGGAGAGACGAGACGGCCGCGAATGGTGATCCGCAGCCGCCGCGCATCGCCTTACTTGCAGGCGAGATACTTGGCCTTGAAGGTCGACTGGATGTCTCCGGTCAACTTCTTCAGATCGGTCTTGTAGCTATCGATATTGGCGTTCGAGATCAGCAGCGTGCCGCTATCGATGAAGTGCGCCGTCTGCGGCGTCTTGATCCACGGGGCGTCGCTCTTGACCGTGCAGGTGCCGCTGGCGAGGAGGTCGAGCACATAGGCGCCGACATAGCCCTGGCCATAGGGGTTCTGCGCCATCGTGCCGGCGACGAAGCCGTCCTTGATGCCGTCGAGCACGATCTTGTCGTCGTCGATGCCGACCAGCTTGATCCGCTTGTCGCCGAGATTGCGCAGCGACTTGGCAGCGACGACCGAGGGGATGTAGGCGGTGGCGATCAGGCCGTCGATCTGGTCCTTCTGCGCGCCGAGCAGGGCGTTGATCTTCTGGTCGGCCGCTTCCTGCGCATCGGTATCGGTGATGTGCTGGACGAGGCTGACGGCGCCGTTCGTCTCGCCGATCGCCTTTTCGACCGCTTCCATGCGCAGCTTGGTGTTCGGATCGACCAGGAGGCCGGCGAGATGGACGACCTTGCCCTTGCCACCCATGGCCTCGATCAGCGCCTTGGTGCCGAGATAGGCCGAGTTATAGACGTCGGTGCCGAGGCAGAACGCGACCTTGGTCGGGTCCTGGCTGCAGCCGGCGAGGGCTGCCGAGGGGATGTTGTTGGAAGCGAGTTCCTCGACCGTGGTGTTGATGCCGACCGCATCGCCCGGGAAGATGCCGAAGGCGTTATAGCCCTGGCTGACGAGGCTTTCGATCAGTTCGGTCTGCAGGTTGAGCTTCCACTCGGCCGGAACCTTGAAGTCGACCGCGGCGATGCCAAAGTCCTTCTTGGCATCAGCGGCGGCCTGTTCCCAAGGCGCGAAATAGGGATGCGGACCGCCCGGAATGAGGGCGATCTTGTTGTCGGATGCGTGAGCGGCACCGGCCGCAAGGCCGAGCAGCGTGGCGGCAAGCATCGGCAGGACGCGCGAACGCACGCCCTTGAAGCGCATGGTCATTGTTATTCCTCCCTCATGCAGGGCGGCTCTCCTCAGCCGTTCCCGCAGGATCAAAGGCGTAACATGAACGAATATCGCGTGCAATATGCGTTCAGGTCGATCGTCAGCCCGAGAGCGCCTCGTGCAGCGCGCGGAACATCGCCTTGAGGCGGCGGTCCTCGGGGTCGGCGCGCATCTGGTTCATGACATAGGAAAGGCCGACCCCTTCGGTGGGCCACGCGCAGTGGATCGAGCCGCCGGCGCCGGCATGGCCAAAGGCATCCTCGGGCGGGCCGTAGCGTCTCTGCGCCGTTTGCAGCTGGTAGACAGTGCCGATTGCCATCTCCTCGCCGAGGAATGGATCGAGGAAGCGGTTCAGCTCCTGGCGTCCGGCGACCAGCGTGTCCGGGCGCAGCAGCGGCGCGCCCCCGGCTGCAAGGACGGCATAGAAACGCGCCATCGACGCCGCGGTGGCGAGCGCTCCGCCGCCTGGAATCTCGGCGGCATGGAAGGCGCGGCTGTTCCAGAACAGATCGTCGGGGGTGAAGAGCGGCGGGTTGCCCCAGATCGAGCGGCGTATCGGATCAGCGGCCTGTTCGGGGCTGAGGCCCTCGTCCCAGGCGCCCCAGCCGGGCTCCAGCTCGAGCACGCCGGCGCGTGGCTCCAGCGCTTCCGGCAGTCCGATGAAGACGTCGAGCCCGAGCGGGGCGGCGATCTCCTCGGCGAAGAAGCGGCCGATCGAGCGGCCGTCGATGCGCCGGAGCAGTCCGCCGCAGAGCCAGCCGATCGTGAGGGCGTGATAGCAGCCAAAGGCGCGCGGATCGGCTGAAAGCGGCTCGGCGGCGAGGCGCATTTCCATCGCCGCATCGTCGGTGAGATCGTCCGGCGTCAGCGTCTCCAGCGTGATGCCCGGCAAACCCGCATGATGCGAGACGATGTCGCGCACCGTGACGCCGGCCTTGCCGCCGACTGCAAACTCCGGCCAGTAATCCGCGACCGGACGTGCCAGATCGACCAGGCCGCGATCGACGAGCATCAGCATCATCGTGCCGACGAGACCCTTGGTGCCGGAGAAGATCGGCATCAGTGTCCTGGCTGTCCATGGCTCGGACGCATTGGCACGGCCGCCATGGAGATCGACCAGCATTTCGCCGCCCCGCGCCACGGCGAAAGCGGCGCCGACGTCACCGATTTCGGAAAAGTTCCGCTGAAATGCCTCGGCCACCGGCTCGAAGCCGGGCGCGACGACACCGTTGACGGGGAACGTAGTGACGATCGTGGTCATCAAAGCGGCTTTCACTGGGGCGAGGGTGGCCCATCCTAAGCCGACACGGATGCGATTGGCGACCGCCTCTATCGCTCTGAGATCAGCCGGCAGCGAGACCGGTGATCATCGAGACGATCTCGTTCTTGTCGGTCGCCTTCGTGTCGCGAGTGCCGATCTGCTTGCCGCGTCGGAGCACGCAGATGCGGTCGGAGAGGCGGAACACCTGATCGAGGCTGTGGCTGATGATCAGGATCGCGAGATTGCGCGCCCGCAGGCTTTCGATGTTCTTCTCCACCTTGGCGGTCTCGGCGACGCCGAGCGCTGCGGTCGGCTCGTCCATCAGCACGAGCTTGGTCGCCCAATGGGTGGCTCTGGCGATGGCGATGCCCTGGCGCTGGCCGCCGGAGAGGTCGCGGATCATCGACTTCGCCGAGGGGATCCGGACATCCAGAGCGTCCACCAGTTGTTCGGTCTCGCGGATCATGCGCGGCCGGTCGAGCCGTCTGAATGGGCCGCGTGTCAGCTCGCGGCCGAGGAAAAGATTCATGTAGACGCTCTGGCTGTCGGCGAGCGCGAGGTCCTGATAGACGACCTGGATGCCTTTCGACTGCGACTGGCTGGCATCGGCGAAAGAGACCTCGCTGCCATCGATCAGAATGCGGCCGGATGTCGGGCGATGGGCGCCGGCGATCATCTTGATCAGCGTCGACTTGCCGGCGCCGTTATCGCCGACAAGGGCGACGACCTCGCCGGCGGCGAGATCGAGCGAGAATTCCTCGATCGCGGTGATGCCGCCGAAGGATTTGTGTACGCGGTCGAGCGAGAGGACGGGCGTTGCCATGCTCATATTCCCTAGCTCGGCCAGTCGGCCGGGCGGCCGAACGCATCGTGAATGACGGCAACGGACGGATTGCCGCCGGAGATGCCGCGGATGCCGGCGGTATAGGCTCTCGTGACGAAGGTCTGCTGGCGGAAGCCGAACACCACGCTGTCACCGACTTCAGGCTTCACCGGACCGGAACAATCGATCATGCCGTAGTAGTCGATCGCAGCCGGCGGCGGGATTGCGACGCTGGCGAGCGCATCCACGCTCGGCTCACGCGCCACCACGGCGCGGACCTCGTAGTCCGGAAAGACCGGGTCGATATAGAGGCCGCCGCCGAAGCAATAAGCGCGGCCCGCATGGAGATGCGAGACCTCCGAGAGATAGACCGCTGCCGGCCGCTCGGGCAGATCGCGGATCGCATGCAGCGGTGTCGTTCCGGTGAGGCCGTGGCCGGGCTCGGCCTGCGTCGCGCCGGCGTCTGCCAGAGCCGGCATCATCACGGACGATGTCGTGCCGGGCGCGTTGACGGCGATCTCCGTGCGGCCAGCCTGGGCCAGCGCATCGCGGGCTCGCGCCAGTGTCGCGAGATTATGGGTCGGCTGCACCTTGCCGGTGTCGTTGTCGAACAAAAGGGCCGGGAAGGTGGTGATGCCGGCGAAACGCGCGCCGGGCAGGGCGTCAACCGCAGCGGCGATAGCGACAATCTCCTCGGCCGGAAATCCGCCTTCATGGCCCGGATAGAAGCGGTCGCCTTCGGCATGGATGCGGATCAGGAGATTGGCCGTCCGGCCCTGCCGGGCCATCGCGGCGGCCGCTTCGCGGGCCTTGTCCAGATTGAAAACCGTCCAGTAATCCGGCGCCATCGCGGCGGCGGCATCGGCCTCAGCGCGCGGCACCTGGACGAGATGGCCAACATGGCCGAGGCCGAGGCCGGCGCGAACGCCGGCGCGCGCGCATTCCATGTCGACGGCGACGACGCGGCTGATGCCGCCCGCCTTGATCGAAGAGAGGAAATCGCCGTTGCGACCCATTTGCTTGGTCATGGCGAAGACCTCGAGCCCGGCTTTGTCGCCAGCGGCCGCGAGGAGGCCGGCATTGGCCTCGACGGTATCAAGGTCGATCACCGTGGTGTTGGCGGGCAGGAGGCCTTGCTGATGCAGCCGGATCGCCGCCTCGATCAGGCCAGGATTGCGGCGGCGGATGAGGTCCAGGAACATGGTGTCGTCTCCCTTGCCCCGGCTCAGCGGGCGCTCTCGCGCAGCGTCAGCGCGACGGCGGCGAGAATGATCAGGCCGCGCACCATCATCTGCTCGGCCACGGAAAGCCCCATCAGGATGAGGCCATTGTTGAGCATGCCCATCATCAGCGAGCCGATCAGCGCGCCGACAATGGTGCCGGCGCCGCCATTGAGACGCGTGCCGCCAACGATCACCGCGGCGATCACGGTGAGGAGGTCGGTTTCGCCAAGCGTGTAGCGCGCGCCGTGAAGGCGGCCGGCATAGAGGAGGCCCGCCAGCGCTGCCATCACGGAGGAGAGCACCAGCACGCCGAGCCGGAGACGGTCTACATTGATGCCGGCCGCGCGGGCAGCGCGGGGATTGTCGCCGGTTGCCAGCACATGGGCGCCGAACGGCGTCTCGCGATAGACGTAATGACCGATGGCAACGGCCAGCACCGTCCAGAGGATCAGCGAGGGCACGCCGAATAGCGAGCCGGCGCCGAAGATGTTGGTATAGGCGTCGATGGTGATCGGCACGGATTGCAGATTGGTGAGCCAGCGGCCGACGCCGGCGAGCAGGCCCATGGTGGCGAGCGTCACCAGGAAGGATGGCAGGCGGACATAAGCGACCAGGGCGCCGTTGACGAGGCCGATGACGGCGCCGGCGCCAAGCCCAGCGGCAACCGCGACCGGCCATGGCATCGTGCGCATCACAACGGCGGCGACGAGCGCCGCGATCGCCACCACCGAGCCGATCGACAGGTCGATTTCGCCGGCGGTGAGGACGAAGACCATGCCGATCGCCATGATGGTGATCGGCGCGGTCTGCTGGACGATGTTGACCAGATTGTTGGTGGTGAGGAAGCCGTCGTCTTTCAGAACGATCGCGAAGGCGGCGAAGATCAGCAGGAACCCGACATAGACAACATACTGGGCTGCATCGAGACCCTTCAGAAACGACGGCTTCGTCATGTCAGTTGATCCCGAGCGAGGCGGGCGGGTCGCGATGCAGCGAGGCGTTCCACCCGTCCTTGACGTTGTCCTTGGTGATCGCGATCGCGTCCGCGGCGAGGAAGGGCGGCACCTTTTCGCCGACGAGGCCGAGCGCCGCGGCCTTCGCCGCCGTGGTTCCGATCGAATAGGCCTCGTCGGCCGAGATCGCCACGACATTGCCGCCCTTGACCATGTCGAGCGCCAGCGGCTCGGAGAGGTCGAGCGTCACGATCTTGGTGTGGGTGTTGCCGGCATTCCTGAGCGAGGCCAGCACGAATTCCGCCGGCTCCGCCCAGGTGACATAGATCGCGTCGAGATTGGGGTTCTTGGTGACGAAGGCCTGAGCGATTTCCTCGGCCCGCGTCGGATCGGCGAGCCCCTGTTCCGCGACGATCTTCATGTCCGGAAACTTGGTCTCGATCGTCCGCTTGAAGGATTGGTCGCGCTGGTTGGTGACGTAGAAGTCGGCGTCGTGGAAGATGTAGCCGACCGTGCCTTTACCACCCAGCGCCGTGCCGAGCGCATCCCCCGCCTTCGCGCCCATCTGGACGAGGTCGGCGGTCGAGATGGTGATGTAGTCCTTGCCGTATTCGAAACCCTTCGGCGTGTTGTCGATGAAGACGAGCTTGGTGCCTGCGGCCAGCGCCGGCTTGTAGACCTCGGGCGCCGTCTCCGGATCGACCGGCAGCGAGATGATCACGCTCGGCTTCTTGGCCAGCATGGTCTCGACGTCGCTCTTCTGCTTGGCAGCATCGAAGCCCGCATCCGTGGTCGCGACGACGTCGATGCCGAGGGTTGCGAACGCGTCCTTGGCGCCCTGGTCGACGGCATTCGACCAGTCCGAGGTGGTGTGCCATGCGAGACCGGCGGTGTAGTGGCCGGCCTTGACCTTCTCGACCTGCTCGGGCGTGAGCGTGATGCTGGAGCCCGGGGTCGCAGTTTCGCCATGCGGACCCTTGGTCACGGCATCGGCGAGCGCAGGGCTTGCCAGGACAAATCCGGCGAGGATCGTCCCAGCTGTCAGAAGAGCCTTCAAAGTCATGGTTGCTTCCTCGTCTGGGGGGCCGGGCGGGCGGCTGCCAGCCCGGCGCTTGCACCGACTATTTGACGGCGTCGAGGATCGACTGCGGCGGCGCGCGGTTGAGCGAGGCCTGCCAGCCCTCGGCGACATTGTCCTTCGTCACGGTGATCGCCGGAGCGACGATGAAGGCGGGGGCTTCCTTGCCGAGCAGACCATAGGCCGCGGCGGTCGCCATCGAGGCGCCGAGCTCATAGGCCTTGTCGGCGACGAGCGCCGTGACATTGCCGCCCTTCACCATGTCGAGGCCGACGGGCTCCGAGAGGTCAAGCGTCACGATCTTGGTATGCGTGTTGCCGGCCTGGCGAAGGGCCGCCAGAACGCCCTCGGCGGGCTCAGCCCAGGTCACATAGATGCCGTCGAGATCGGGCGTCTTGGTCAGAAGCGCGTTGGCGATCTCCTCGGCGCGGGCCGGGTCGGCGATGCCCTGGCTGTCGACGATCGTGATCCCCTTGTGGTCGTTCTCGATCGTCGCCTTGAAGGCCTGGTCGCGCTGGTTGGTCACGTAATACTGCGCGTCGTGGTAGATATAGGCGACCTTGCCCTTGTCGCCGAGGGCGCTCGCCAGCGCGTCGCCGGCGTGTTTGCCCATCTGGAACAGATCGTCGGTGACGATCGCGACATAGTCCTTGCCCTGGGTGTAGCCGGCCGGGACATTGGAGAGGAAGACGAGCTTGACGCCGCTTTCCACCGCCGGCTTGAAGGCGGCGGCCGAGCCGACCGGATCGAGCGGCAAAGCGAGGATGACGCTCGGCTTCTTGGCCAGAACCGTCTCGACGTCGGAGAGCTGCTTGGCGCTGTCGAAGCCTGCATCCGTCGTCGCGACGACATTGATGCCGTATTTCTTGAACGTATCCGTTGCGCCGGCGCTGACGGCGGTCACGAAGTCGGACGAGGTGTGCCAGAGCAGGGCGGCGGTGTATTTGCCTTCCTTCAGCTTGGCGATCTCGGCATCCGAAAGCGACAGCGCCGAGGACGGCGTCGCCTTCTCGCCCTTCGGGCCGACGGTTTCGCCGGCAAGCGCATGGCTCGCCGAGGCCAACAATGCCGCCGCCGCGAGCGCGGTCAGGGTGTTCTTCATCAGCATGGCAGGTTCCCTCATGATGTGGCCGTTCCGGCCGGTTCGGTGTCAGCCCTCTCCGCCCGCGCCGAGGCCGGCGAGGAAGGCCGCAAAGGCAATGATCCCGTCGAGGTATTCCTCGATCTCGACATGTTCTTCGGTGGTGTGGCAGTTGCGGATATTGCCCGGCGCGCAATAGACGGTCGGGATGCCGAGCTTGGTCGCGAGGAACGGCGCCTCGGACCAATAGGGCGCGCCGCGGATTTCGCCGCGATCCGGGCGAACGTCCTTTACCGCGCCGACGAGTTGCTGGACCGGGGCGAGGCTTGGGGCGGTTTCGGTCGGCGTGCCGCCGAAGCGATGATCGCGGCCGGCTGGGTAATCGAAGGTGATGCCGATCCGGGGATCGATCGGCGCCGCCCGGACCGCCGCCTCCATCGCGGCGACGCCGGCACTGAGATCATCGCCCGGCAGCAGCTTCACGATCAGGCTGATCCGGCATTCGCCGGGAACGGCAATATAGCCGCCGCCCGTCAGTGTCGTGACGAGGAGGAACGGACTGCCCACGAGCGGATGCGGCGGACGGGCCTCCAGTTCCGCCGAGTGCGCGAACAGGGCGGAGAGGATCGTATGGGCGGCCTTGAGCGCATCGATGCCAGCTTCGGGAACGCCGAAATAGGCGGAGCGGCCGGTGACCGTGATGTCGGCGATGACGAAGCCCATCTGCGCCGCATAGACGTCGAGTTCGGTCGGCTCGACATAGACGGCAAAATCAGGCCGCGGCAGTGCGCCGGCTTCGATCTCGGCGGCGAGCGCCTTGATCCCGGCCGAGACGCCGCTGCCTGGCTCGCCGCTTTCCTCGTCGCCGATGAAGGCGAAGAGGATATCGGCCCGCTGCGGGATGCCGGCGGCGCGCAGCAGGGTGGCGCTGGCGATCGCCGTGCAGATACCGGCCTTGAGGTCGCCTGTGCCGCGGCCCCACATCGCGCCGTCCTCGATCACCGCCCCGAAGGGATCAGCGCGGCTCGTTCCGGCCCAGCGCTCGGCCCAGCCACGAACATGGACGGTATCGGTATGGCCGGTGAGGAGCAGCAGCGGACCGGCGCCGACTCCGCGCAAAAATGCGCTGACATTTGGCCGACCGGGCGCGAAATCCTTCAGCCTGATATCTCCGGCGCCGATCGCGGCAAGCTCGCGGGCGAGAAGTTCCGCGAAGGCCTTTTCGCTGCCGGTGACGGACGGGGTCCCGACGGCGCGGGCGAGAAGGGCGATCGCCGCATCACGGTCGAGCGCTGCCTTCAGTCGGGCAATGAGGTCGGGCGAGGGCGCGGTCATTCTGCGGCCTTTGCAAGCGGGCTGGCGGGAAGAGCGAGTTCCCCGGGCAAGTTCGGAATGCCGAAGATCGCGTTGTGCAGCCGGCTCACAGCCGACGAGACGGCACCGACCAGGCCGGCGCGGCTGCCAAGATGGCTGGCGACGAGCGCAACCGGGCGCTCGAACACGCGCGGCATGATCGCCCGGACCCGCTCGATCAACTCCTCGCGAATGCCGATCGAACCGCCGAGCACGATGATCTCGGGATCGACGATCGCGTAAAGCGCGGTGATCGCCAGAGCGAGCGTCGTCGCGGTCTCGTCCAGAACGGCGGCGGCTTCGCTGTCGCCGGCTTCAAACCGGCTGAAAATCGCGCGCACGGTTTCGACTTCGGCCGCCCCGCCAGCGGCGTGGTAGCGGCGGACGATTCCGGCGGCGCCGACCTCGAGTTCGAATGTGCCGACCTCGCGCGCCGCCGGCGTATCGCTCTCGCGTCCAACCGGCAGATAGGCGATTTCGCCTGCTGCTCCGGTGGCGCCGCGCGCCAGCTTGCCATTGATGATGAGGCCGAGACCGGCGCCGGTGCCGAGCGCCAGGAAGGCGGCGTTGTCGCGGCCCTGCGCTGCGCCCTGCCAGACCTCGCCGAGCATTGCGAGGTTGACGTCATTCTCGATCGAGACGGGGAAGCCGAACAGCGCGCCGAGTTCGCCGGGCACATCGAGTTCGGAGAGTCCCTTGATGTTGGGCACGAGGCCGATGGCGCCGGTGGCCGGATCGATCACGCCCGGCGAGCCGACCACGACGCTGCGAATGCGGGCCGGATCGACCTTGGCATTGGCTGCCAGCTTTTGGCCCAGCGCATGGATTTGCATGAGAACGGCGCGGCCGCCGCGGCGGTCGGTGGGCTCGGTCGCCTCGGCCACCACGTCGCCCGAGAGGTCGGCGAGGGCGGCGATGACCTTCGTGCCGCCGAGATCGACTCCGAGCGAATAGGCGGCGTCGCGCGCCACCTCGTAGCGGACCGCCGTGCGCCCAACCTTGCCACGGGTTCGGCCCGCCGGCCGCGCCCAACCTTCGGCCTCCAGAGCCGCCATGACTTCCGACATTGTCTGCTTGGAGAGACCGGTCGCGGTGGCAAGTGCCGCGCGCGAAATCGGCCCCTGATGCAGCAGTGCCTCCGCGACTGCGCGGCGGGAGAATTGTCTGACGAGCAGGGACCGATCAGCGTTCACAGGAGGCTCATTAGTTCGTCCAGTTGACGAATTAATGCACCGTCTAGCCGTCGAGTCAACGGCCCTTTGGGAGCGGCTTTCGACAGGCATGAAAAAAGGGGCTGCCGAAGCAGCCCCTTTGGTGTCGATCAGACGCGATCGGCTCAAGTCGTCGACGGGACATCCTCGTCGCGCAGCTTGCCGGCCAGCGCGGCGGAGACCGACGCGATGAAGGCGCCGACCACCAAAGCGAGGAAGCCGAGGATCATCGTCGTCGTCGCAGCCTTGCGGGCGGTATCGGCGGCTTCCTTGGCCTTGACCTTGGTCGCCTCGACCTGAGCGAGCATGTCGTTGACACGCTTCTCGGCGTCAGCCGCGGGAATGCCGGTCCGTGCCGCGATGAGCTGCGCCAGATAGGCCTTGTCCGGATCGGACATCGCGCCGTTGGCGATGCTCGTGCCGACGATGCGCATGGTTTCGCCACGAACATCTGGCTGTCCCTGCGGCGTAGTTGCCGCCGGAGGGAGCTGGTCGGAGGCCGGTCGGAACAGCGTATCGACGAGATAGCCGGTCGGGTCGGTTGCATTGCCGACGGCCGAGGCTGCACCGGCCGACGCGCCCTGCGCCGCGCCGGAGAGGACCGACGTCGTCGCCTGCACGCCGCTTGAGACGGTGCCGACCACGGCCGATCCGACCAGGACAGCAGCGATCAGCGTCGCCACGCACCAGGACAGGAAGCCATGGGCGGTGTCACGGAAGAACACTTCGTCGGTGTGAACACCAACCCAGCGGGTGCGCAGGCGACCCGTGATGTAGCCGCCGAGCGCCGAGGCGACCCACTGGACGATGACCAACCAGATCGCCGCCGAAATGGCGAAGGTTCCGGCGGCGACGCCAGCATTGGCCCAGGGGGAGACGGCGGCGAAGCCGAGTCCCGATCCGAGCACGAACAGGCAGAGCGAGGTTGCCGACGCAACCGCGGCGCCAGCGAGGATCGCGCCCCATGACAGGGCGGATTGCGAAGATTCAGGCGCCGAGACCGGGGCTGATGTTGCGACAATGGTCATCGCGAGGCCTAGTGCCAGAAGAGCGCGAGGAGAATGATGATCGGAATCGGGATACCAAGCATCCACAGAAGTATTGAGCGACCCATTTTGTCAGCCTCCATTCGTGATTCAGATGGACGACCAACGGGAGACCTGCCGTTTGGTTCCGGCAGACGTGGAAAGGGGCGCGACCAGCGCGCCCCTTCCGTGTTTTCGAATTGCTGACGTTATTCGGCGGCCACCAGTCCTCCCTCGAGCCGCGGCTCTGGGGCGCGCGGTGACCCGTCGAGCGCTGCATTCATGGCAGCGACGTCGAGTTCGCCTTCCCAGCGGGCAACCACGAGGGTTGCCACCGCGTTGCCGATGAAATTCGTCATTGCGCGGCATTCCGACATGAAACGGTCGACGCCGAGGATAAGCGCCATGCCGGCGACGGGCACGCTCGGCACCACCGACAACGTCGCCGCCAGGGTGATGAAGCCTGCCCCTGTGATGCCGGCGGCACCCTTGGATGAGAGCATCGCGACCAGGAGGAGCAGCACCTGCTGTTCAAGCGACAGATGCGTGTTCGTCGCCTGCGCGATGAACAATGCCGCCAGCGTCATGTAGATGTTCGTACCATCGAGGTTGAACGAATAGCCGGTCGGGATGACGAGGCCGACCACTGAACGCTTGGCTCCGGCCGCCTCCATCTTTTCCATCAGCGAGGGCAGGGCCGCCTCGGAGGAGGACGTGCCGAGCACGAGCAGCAACTCTTCCTTCAGGTAGCGGATCAGCTTGATGATGGAGAAGCCGTTGTAGCGGCCGACCGCGCCGAGCACGACGAGCACGAACAGAATGGAGGTGATGTAGAAGGTGCCGACCAGGAAGGCGAGGTTCACCACCGAGCCGATGCCATATTTGCCGATGGTGAATGCCATGGCGCCGAAAGCGCCGATCGGGGCTGCCTTCATCAGGATCGCGACCAGGCGGAAGATCGGGACGGTCAGCGCGGTGAAGAAGCGGGTGACCGACTCGCCAGCCTCGCCGACCATCGCCAGTGCGATGCCGAACAGGACAGCGACGAACAGCACCTGCAGGATGTCGCCGGACGTCAGCGCATCGGCCATCGTCGTCGGAATGATGTTCATCAGGAAGCCGACAATGGTCTGGTCGTGCGCCTTCTCCGCGAAGCTCTGGACCGCTGCCGGATCAAGGCTGGCGGGATCGACGTTGAAGCCGGCGCCCGGCTGGATGACATTCGCGACCACAAGGCCGATGGCGAGCGCCAGCGTCGAGAAGGTGATGAAATAGGCCATGGCCTTGCCGACTACGCGGCCGACCTTGCGCAGGTCATGCATCGCGGCGATGCCGGTGGTCACGGTGAGGAAGATCACCGGGGCGATGATCATCTTGACGAGCTTGATGAACGCATCGCCGAGCGGCTTCAGCGTCGTGCCGAATTCCGGATAGAAGTGGCCGACGGCAATGCCGAGCGCGATCGCGGTCAGAACCTGCACATAAAGCTGGGCATAGAACGGCTTGCGGCCGGGCGCCTCGCGGGTGGATGCGATGATGGTCGCCATGGATAGTCCCTCCTCCACGCCCAGGGGAGACGGCCGGCCCCGGACTGGTTCCTCCCGCAGCGACGGCACGGTATCCGCACAGAAGCCTCGTCTCGCCGTGATGGGCGCAAGCGATGTGCCAACCGATTGAAATGGCTGGATTCGGCCATTGTTTAACCCGACATATCGTGAGATGAGTGGCTTTCCGCACAATGCGGATTTTCTTGTGCGGAGTTTCGCACTAGGCTCTCGGCATGATCCCGGTTGGCAATCGCGTTCGCAGTAGGTGGGGCTCGGCAGGCCTCTGGCTCGCGATCGGCCTTGTCGCCGCCGTCCTCGTCTTTGCCGGCGCGGTGATCGGCGCCGATCGCTATGGCCGGCGTCTGGCGGTCGCCGATCTTGGTGCCCGGGCCGACGCGACGCTGCCGCTCGCCGTCGCGGCGCTGGCGGGCGAGATCTCGAAGCAGCGATTGCTGCCGGCCGTGCTCGCCGTCGACAGCGATGTCGGCGCGCTTCTGTTTGCGCCGGCGCCCGATCATGCCCGCCGGGTCGGCCTCAAGCTGAAGGAACTCGCCGGTGAGGCTGGCGCCAGCGTCGTCTATCTGATCGGGCGCGACGGCGTGACGGTCGCTTCCTCGAATTTCGATGCGCCGGACAGCTTCGTCGGCAGCGACTATGGATTTCGCGCTTATTTCACTGCCGCAATGGCGACAGGACGCGCCCTGCAATATGCGCTCGGCACCGTCAGCCTCAGGCCCGGGCTCTATCTCTCACACCGCGTCGACGGGCCGGCCGGACCGCTCGGAGTCGTCGTCGTCAAGGTCGAGCTCGACCGTGTTGAGGCCGACTGGAAGCGCAGCGGCTATACGATCTTCGCATCCGACGACGAGGGCATCGTTTTGGCAACAAGCCGGCCCGACTGGCGCTTCGGCCTGCTTGCGCCGCTTGCCGACGAGGACGCGGCGCGCCGGGCGCTGCAACTCGGCGACACGCCGCTGAAGGCGCTGCCGCTTCGCCTCGATGGAAGCGGACTGATGCGCGTCGACGCTGGGCGGTCGAGCGCGCGCTTCGTCCTTGCGGCGGGGCCCGTCGGCGATGTCGCCCCGGATTGGCGGCTGACGGTCCTTGTGCCGGCGGATGCCGCCATTGCCGCGGCGTCCCGCACGGCGGTGCTGACGGCCATCGCCGCCCTCCTAGCCATCGCCGCGCTTGGCTTCGCCTATTTGCGGCGCCGCCGGGCCATCTCGCGCCGCCAATCGGCGCTCACTGAGATGAATGTCGAGCTCGAACGGCGGGTCGGCGAGCGGACCGGCGAACTCAGCCGCGCCAACACCGCCCTTGCCGGCGAGATCGCCAATCGCGAGGTGGCCGAGCAGCGCGTGCGCCGGCTGCGCGAGGACCTTGCCCAGGCCAATCGGCTGTCGATCCTCGGCCAGATCGCCGCCGGCGTCGCGCATGAGATCAACCAGCCGGTCGCCGCCATCCGAGCCTATGCCGACAATGCCGTCCGCTTTCTCGGCAGTGGTCGAGCCGAGCCGGCGAGCGACAATCTCGGCGCGATCAGCCGAATGGCCGATCGGATCGGCGAGATCACGGGGACGCTGCGCGGCTTTGCCCGCCGCGCCTCCAGCCCGCAGGCGCCGACGCCGCTCGAAGATGCCATCGACGGGGCACTGTCGCTGCTCGCCGGCCGCATTCGCGATAGCGGCGTCGCGATTGAGCGGTCCCGGACAGAGCCGCCGCCCGTCGTGGTGGCGAGCCGGATTCGCCTCGAGCAGATCCTCGTCAATTTGCTGCAGAACGCGCTCGAGGCCCTGAAGGGGAAGCCGGACGGGCGGATCACCATCACGGTGGAGAGCGGGGGCGAACTCGTCAGCCTCAGCGTCAAGGACAACGGTCCCGGCATCCCGCCGGAAGTCGCGGAGACCCTGTTCATGCCCTTCGTCACGACCAAGGAAGCCGGGCTGGGGCTCGGGCTCGTCATTTCCGGCGAAATCGCGCGCGAGTTCGGCGGCGCGCTCCGCCATGAGCCGCGGGCCGGAAGCGGCGCGATGTTCATTCTCGAATTGAGGCCTGCCCGATGAGCACTCCGGTGCATCCGGTCATCTTCGTCGACGACGACGCCGATCTGCGCGCCGCCACCGCGCAGACGCTGGAACTCGCCGGCTATCGGCCACTCGTCTTTGGGTCGGCCGAGGCAGCGCTTGCTACGCTCGGTGCAGACTTTCCGGGCGTCGTCGTCAGCGATATCCGCATGCCCGGATTGACCGGCCTACAACTGTTCGAGCGCATCCGGGCGCTCGATCCGGACCTCCCAGTCATCCTCGTTACCGGTCATGGCGATGTCGATCTTGCGGTCGGTGCGCTGAAAGACGGGGCCTATGACTTCATCTCCAAGCCCTATGCCAGCGATCGCCTGATCGAGGCGGTCAGGCGGGCGCTTGAGAAGCGCGCGCTGGTTCTGGAAAACCGCAAACTGCGCGCCGCAGCTGCGCGGAGCGACGATGATCTCGCCTTTCTCGGCGAGGCGCCGGCCATGCGACGGCTACGCGCCACCATCCGCCAGATCGCCGATGCCGATGTCGATGTGCTCGTCGAGGGCGAGACCGGCTCCGGCAAGGAGGTCGTGGCCGAGCATCTGCATCGCTGGAGCCGGCGCGCCGAACGGCCGTTCGTGGCGCTCAATTGCGGCGGCTTGCCGGAAAGCGTCATCGAGAGCGAACTGTTCGGTTATGAAGCCGGAGCCTTTACGGGCGCACAGAAGCGGCGCATCGGCCGGATCGAACATTCGGACGGCGGCACGCTGTTTCTCGACGAGATTGAATCCATGCCGCCGGCGTTGCAGGTCAAGCTGCTCAGGGTGCTGGAGACGCGGCGGGTCGAGCCGCTCGGCACCAATGACAGCCGCAGCGTCGATTTGCGGGTCGTGGCGGCGGCGAAAGTGGATTTATCCGATCCTGGGGCGCGCGGCGACTTCCGCAGCGATCTCTACTACCGCCTGAATGTCGTCACGCTGCGCGTACCGCCGCTGCGCGAGCGCCGTGCGGATATCCCGCTTTTGCTCGGCGCGTTCCTCCGCCGCGCCGCGCTGCGCTTTGGGCGCCCGCAACCCGATCTGACGGCGGCAACCCGCAGCCATATCGTGACGCATGACTGGCCCGGCAATGTGCGGGAACTGCTCCATTTTGCCGAACGCTATGTGCTCGGCCTCGTGGGCGAGGAGGCCGAGAAATCGGAGCCAGCAGAGGCTGAAGCCGGGCTGACGGAGCGCGTCGACCGGTTCGAAGCCGAGTTGCTGCGCACGGCGCTTCGCGAGACCGGCGGCGACGTCAAAGCCACGATCGAGCGGCTGCAGCTGCCGCGCAAGACCTTCTACGACAAGCTGAAACGGCACGGCATCACCCGGGCGGATTTTTCCGCCGGGTAAGCTTTGTGCTGCACATCGCCCATGACATGCATGCAGCGGTCTCCGCTTCAGGGCTAATGGGCCCTTGATGCGGAGCCGTTGTGGCGGGTGTCAGGCAGTCGCCTTCTGCTTTGTCGCGCGAGACTTCTTCGGCGCATCAGCAAGCTTGGGCGCCGCGGCGAGCTTGGTTTCCTCCGGCGCGGCCTCGGCGGCGATGGTCGCCTCGGGCGCGCTCGTTCCAGCGTCGAGCACTTCGGCCGGTGCCTCGGTGTCGTCCTTGGCGGCCTTGCTCTTCCCGGCACCAGCCTTGCCAGAGCCCGGCTTACCGGTTCCTGTCTTGTCCTTTTCGGACTTGCCGGCCGACTTGCTCTTGGCGGCAGCCTTCGCAACGGCGGTCTTGGGCGCGTCATCGGCCGCTTCCGGCTTTGCAGCCTTGGCCGCCTTGCCTGACTTTGCTGCGGACTTCGCCGGCGCTGCGCCTTCGATCTCGGCGACTGCCATCAACCAGTGATCCCAATCGCGCCCATGCGGCTGGCCTTCCGCCAGCCAGATCTCATAGGCCCGGACGCGGATCGCTTCGTCGCTCTTCCCTGGCATGCCCTGTCTCCTGTTGCTCGACTTGGCAATGTCAAGGAACGCATGGCGGTGCGCCGCGGTTCCTAGCTCCCTGCCTCGAATGAGTGTGCCACTGCTTGGCCTGAGTTTCGACCGTCAAAATGCGCGGATCAGACGGAGGACGGCGCCTCGGCGCTGTTCCAGCGTCCGAGCAGGCCGCCGAGCCGGTCAAAAGCGAGGTCCGTGGTGACTGCGAGCAAGCCGACGACGAGCGCGCCCTGCAGCACATAGGCCGTGTTGAAGCCGCTCAGGCCGATGATGATCGGCAGGCCGAGCGTCTTGGCGCCGACCGTCGACGCGATCGCCGCGGTCCCTATATTGATGATGACCGAGGTCCGGATGCCCGCGAGGATCACCGGTGCGGCGAGTGGCAACTCCACGGCGCGCAGCCGCTGGGCGACACTCATGCCGATGCCGCGTGCCGCCTCGCGCGCGCTCGCCGGCACCTGCTCGATGGCGGCGACCGTAGCCTCCGTCACCGGCAACAGTCCGTAGAGCGCGAGCGCAATCAGTGCCGGCCATGCGCCGAAGCCGAGAAGCGGCACTGCGATCGCCAGAACGGCAACGGGTGGAAAAGTCTGGCCTGTCGCGACGACCGTCTCGACGAGCGGCCGGAATTCGCGGCCCGCCGGACGGGTGACGAGCAGCCCGAGCGTGACGCCGATAACGACCGAGATCGCACTGGAGGCTGCAACGAGGCCGATATGGGCGAGCGTCAGGTTGAGAAAGCTGTCCTGCTCGAACATCGGCCTGTCCTGGCCGGGGAAAAGCAGCGCGAAGACCGGCTTCAGCGCCGGCATGAACAGGACGAGAGCCACCAGCGCCAGCCCCGTCAGCATCAGGGGATCGCCGAACCTGCGCGGGAGGGCGGAACGGCTCACGGCTGGGTTCCAATCAGGTCGGCAAGGTGGATCGCGCCGGTGATGCGCCCGTCCTCGACCACCGGCAATTGGTCGGCGCCGCGGGCCACGAACAGCGACAGCGCATGGCGCAGGCTCGCATCGGCTGCGACCGGCTCGCCCGCGACGACCTCGCTCGCGCGCATCCGGTCTGACACCTGTTCGATCGAGAGCAGCTTGATGCCGATATCCTCGCGGCCGACGAAATCTGCGACGAAGTCATTGGCGGGTCGGCTCAGGATGGCTCGCGGCGTGCCCGACTGGACGATGCGGCCACGGTCGAGGATGACGATCCGCGTGCCCAGGCGGATCGCCTCGTCGATGTCATGCGTGACCAGGAGGATGGTGGTGCCGGATGCCTGGTGGATGCGCCGCATCTCGGCTTGCAGCGTATCGCGCGTCACCGGGTCGAGCGCGCCGAATGGCTCGTCCATCAGCAGCACGGCCGGATCGGCGGCAAGCGCGCGGGCGACGCCGACGCGCTGCTGCTGGCCACCGGAGAGGTGGCGCGGATAGCGGTCGCGGAAGCGGGCCGGATCAAGCGCCAAGAGTTCCAGGAGCTCGGTGACACGGTCGCGAATGCGGGTTCTCGGCCAGCCGAGCAGCCGCGGAACAGCGCCGATATTCTCCTCCACCGTCCAATGCGGGAAGAGGCCGATTGACTGGATCGCATAGCCCATCCGGCGGCGAAGCTGCTCCGGTGCGAAGGAGCGGATCTCGGCACCGTCGAACAGGATGCGGCCGCTATCATGTTCGATCAGCCGGTTGACCATCTTCAGTGTCGTCGTCTTGCCCGAGCCCGATGGCCCGATCAGCACGCAGAATTCGCCGCGCGGGATGTCGAGCGTGAGATCGTCAACTGCTGTCCAGTCGCCATAGGTCTTGCGAACCTGTTCGAACTTGATCATCCCGATCTCATCCTCAGCATGGTGACCACGAGCTTCAGCGCGATGTCGGCGGCGATGGCGATCCCGACCAGCGGCACGACCCCGAGCAGGACGAGATCCATGGCGCTGCCATTCAGTCCCTGGAAGATGATGGCGCCAAGACCGCCGGCGCCGATCAGCGCAGCGACAGCAGTGAGGCCCACCGCCTGAACGACGGTGACACGAAGGCCGGCGACGACCACCGGCAGCGCGAGCGGAATCTCGACGCGGCGGAAGATCTCGCCACGCGTCATGCCCATGCCGGTCGCGGCATCGACGACCGACCCGGGAACCTGGTCGAGCCCCGCTGCCGTGCTGCGCACGATCGGCAGCAGCGAATAGAGCGTCAGGGCGATGATCGCCGGCGTCGCGCCAATACCGGAAATACCGAACCGGCCGAGGATCGGGGCGAGCGCCACGAGGCTGGCGAGCGGCGCGATCATCAGTCCGAACAGCGCGATAGACGGGATGGTCTGGATGATGTTGAGCGCGGCGAAGACCGGGCGGCGCAGCCGCGCGCGGCGCACGACAAGGGCGCCGAGCGGCAGGCCGATGCCGAGTGTCGGCACAAGCGTTGCTCCGACGATGACGAGATGGGTGACCACCGCGGCGGCGAAGACGTCGCGCCGGTTGGCATATTCCCTCATGATCGAGGTCTGGTCGATCGCCCCCGAGCCGATAATCATCAGCACCGGCAGCACCAGGATGAGGCCGAAGCCGATCTGGAGCGCCGGATTGTTGGTCGCGCGTTGCAACGCATCCGCCGCCGCCAGCGCCGCAACGGCGGTGATGATCCAGAACGAGCCGCCGAAAGCGGTCCGTGCCGCCGGCGACGCGGCTTCGCCAATGCGGAGCGCCGCGTCGCCGGCGAGCCAGAGCAGCGATGCTGCGAGCGCGGCCGCCGAAACAGCGATGAGAAAGTTCACGACCCGGATATTCGGCAGAAATGGTCCAGCGAGGAGTGGCAGGGCCGGCAGCAGTGCCAGCAGCCGCCCGTCACCGAAGATCGCGCCCGCGGCGACCGGCTGACCGGACAAGAGCCGGTTTGGCGCGTGAGTCAGCAGCGGCAAGCCGGCCGCCGCGGCGATGCCGACGACGACCAGCAGCAGCAGAACGCGATTTTTCAGCACGGGAAGACGCGCGCAGCTACTTCACAAGGCCTTTCGACTTCAGATAATCGGCTGCGACCTGGCCGGCATCCTGCCCCTCGACTGCGATCTTGGCGTTGAGCGACTGCAGCGTCGGTGCGTCGAGCGTCGCGAAGACTGGCTTCAGCAACTCGGCGATCTGGGGGTATTCCTTCAGCACAGCCTCGCGGATGATCGGAGCCGGCGCATAGACCGGCTGCACGCCCTTGTCGTCGGTCAGCGCGACGAGGCCAAGCGCAGCAAGGGCGCCATCCGTGCCATAGGCAAGGGAGCCGTTGACGCCTGAGGTTTGCTCAGCGGCGGCGCGAATGAAGGTCGTGGTGTCGCCGCCGGCCAGCGTGACGATCTGGTCCGGGCCGAGCTTGAAGCCATAAGCTGACTGGAAGGCCGGGAGCGCTGCTGGGCTCTCGACGAATTCGGCCGAAGCGGCCATCTTGAACGTCCCGCCGCCATTCAGCCATTTAGCAAAATCTTCCAGCGACTTCAGGTTGTTGGCGTCGGCGACATCCTTGCGGACCGCTATGACCCAGGTGTTGTCGGCGGGCGCCGGCGCGAGCCAAACGATCTTGTTCGCGTCGTAATCGAGCGCCTTCACCTTCTCATAGCCTGCCGCCGCATTCTTCCAGGCCGGGTCCGCGTCGGCTGAGAAGAAGAAGGCGCCGTTACCGGTATATTCCGGATAGATGTCGACCTCGCCGGCGGTAATGGCGCCGCGCACGATCTTGGTGTTGCCGAGCGACACCTTGTTCACGGTCTTGATCCCGTTGGCCTCGAGCACATCGATGATAATGTTGCCGAGCAGCGCGCCTTCTGTATCGATCTTGGAGCCGACGCGAACTGGCTCGGCAGCTGCGCCAAACGAGGCGCTCAGCAAAAGCGCGGCTACCGTTCCCAGCAGGGCGCGGCGATTGAGGATGGCGATCATCGGTTCGTCTCCGTCAAGGGCCGCTATCGAGCGGCGGGCTGTCATGATTTCGGCGCGCGCGCCCATTTTGAAGAATTGGTCGCGGCGGCTGTATTTCAAGAAGCGTACTGCATTCGTTCTTCTGGGTCACCGGCAATATGCGCGGAAAGCGTGTCTTTTTCAGCGCGCGCCCGGAACGACGGTGCTCCCACGGCGCTTCAACGCAAACGCCCTCCGAGAGTTGCGATAGAACTTGGCGCCAAGTGCCAAAGGTAGATGGTGATTCCGGGCGCGGCATTGCCGTCGGACCCGAACACCCTATAGGCTGCAACGAGGATTTATGGCCGATAGCGCGAGTGATGGATTGCTTCCCCCCAATCCCCGACGTGTAGGACCTCGGCTGGATGTAACCCGGCTCGTCGCATTGATGGGCCTGCTCGGCATCATGCTGACGCTTGCGGTCACCGCGGTGCTGGCCAAGCGGGAATATGAGCGGCGGTTCGAAGATGCGCGGACCGAACTGGCGACTGAGACCTTCTTCCTTTCCGATCATGCCAAGCGGCTGTTCGAGGTGGCCCAGATCGCGGTGGCGGGCGCGAGTTCGCTCGCCGTCGGGGAAAGCTGGGACGCCATTGCCGATGATCGCGTTCTGTCGCGGCAGCTGCGGGATCTGGCGCGTTCGATCCCCTATATCGAGGATGTCTGGCTGAACGATGATACTGGCGAACTCCGCGCCACTTCGTTCGCCTTTCCGACACCGAAGTCCAGTGCGGCCGACCGCGAGAACTTCAAGGCCGCGAAGCAGGAGGTTGACGAGTTGTTCGTCGGCCCGCTTATTCGCGGCAAGGTCACACGGAGGCCGACCTTCCTGTTGTCGAACCGGATGCAGGGCCCCGACGGCCAGTTCCGCGGCATGGCATCGGTTACTGCCGATCTTGCTTATTTCAGCGATTACTGGCGAGAGATCGCCCTGCCTTATGGTGCCCGGGTGACGATCACGCGGGTGCCTTCGCTAGAGGTCCTCGCCGAATTCCCGCCGGGTGGCGATGTTCTTGAAGCGCCGCCCGGGCTCGCCGAGAGCGTCTCTCTTTTCCCCGAGAGTGGTGCGTTCAAGGCGGTTGCGCCCGAGCGACGCATGGGCGCGTTCCGGAAGGTCGGCGACCATCCGATCTATCTGACGGTCGATATCGCCGAAGCCGCTGTCGAAGCCGGCTGGAAGAGCTGGTTTGCCAACATCCTGCCGGTTCCGGCGATCGCGATCGCTTTGTTCGGCGTGCTGAGCTGGCTGGCGATCCGCGATTCTCGGCTCGAGCGGGCGGCGCAATGCTCGCTCGCCGCCGCCAATGAGGAGCTCAGGCAAGAGATGGCGCGGCGCGAAAGCGCCGAAGGGCAGGTGCGCCAGCTGCAGAAGATTGAAGCGATCGGCCAGCTGACTGGCGGAATTGCGCATGACTTCAACAATATGCTGGCGATCATCGTTGGCAGCCTCGGGCTGATGGAGAAGCGGCTTGAGCGTGGTGACCGCGACATCGGCAAATACCTCACCGCTGCGCAGGAGGGCGCCTCACGAGCAGCCGCGCTGACGCAGCGCCTCCTTGCCTTCGCCCGCAAACAGCCGCTTGCGCCGCAGACGATCGATCCGAACCGCTTCGTGGGCGGCATGTCGGACCTGCTCCAGCGCACGTTGACCGAGTCGATCCGCATCGAGACCGTGCTTGCTGCAGGGGTCTGGAAAGTCCATGCCGATCCGGTTCAGCTCGAGAACGCGTTGCTCAATCTCGCCGTCAATGCGCGTGATGCGATGCCGTCAGGTGGCCGCCTGACAATCGAAACATCGAATGCGAGCATCGATTCTGCCTATTCCTCAGCCAATGGCGACGTTCCGGCGGGGCAGTATGTGCTGCTCGCCGTCACGGATACCGGAACCGGCATGAAGCCGGAGGTGATCAATCGCGTCTTTGAGCCCTTCTTCACGACCAAGGGCGTTGGCAAGGGCAGCGGCCTTGGCCTGTCGCAGGTCTATGGCTTCGTCCGCCAGTCGGGTGGCCATGTGAAGGTCTATTCGGAGATGGCGCAGGGCACGACCGTCAAGGTCTATCTGCCGCGCTTCTACGGCGCCGATCTTCACAACGACGCGGCAGAGGTGAGCTCTCTTCCGCATCCGGCCGGCTCGGCGGATGAGGTGATCCTTGTCGTCGAAGACGAGGCCAGCGTGCGGCGGGTCAGCGTCGAGGCGCTGCGTGATCTCGGCTATACCGTGCTCCATGCTGATCGTGCCGAACGGGCGCTTTCCTTCATCGAGGCGGGGGTGCGGATCGATCTTCTCTTCACCGACATCATCATGCCGGATGTGAACGGACGGGAACTGGCCGAACGCGTCCGCGTCATCAAGCCGGACATGAAGGTGCTGTACACCACGGGCTATACGCGCAATGCGGTGGTGCATAACGGCCTGCTCGATCCAGGTGTCAGCCTGCTCGGCAAGCCGTTCACGATCGAGCAGCTTGCGACAAGCGTCAGGGCCGCCCTCGACGGCTGAGGCTATTTTAACCGGGTCGGCCGCCCGGGCGCTTTCAGGGAGGCGCCAGTCATGCGCGGAACGCACGGCTCGATCGCCGTTTCGACCATCCTCAGGCTGTATTCGATTTTCGGATGCTGCGTCGTAGCCCTTCTGCTCAGCCTCGCTCTTATGGCAGTGACAGCCGATGCCTGGCCGTTGGTCGCACTCTTTGCTGCGCTGGTTCTCGTCGGCATCCGCGATCTGACGCAGACGCGTCATGCGCTCCTGCGCAACTATCCGGTCATTGGCCATGTGCGCTATCTCGTCGAGGGAGTCCGGCCCGAACTCAGGCAATATCTCTTCGAGAACGACAGCGACGCGTTGCCGTTTTCGCGAACGCAGCGCTCGCTCGTCTACCAGCGCGCCAAGAGCCAGGCCGACCAGCGCCCGTTTGGCACGCTTCTCGACGTCTACAGTCAGGGCTATGAGTTCATCGGACACTCGATGCGGCCACTCGACCATGTCGATCCCGCCAGTTTCCGCGTCCGCGTCGGCAACGATCAATGCAGTCAGCCCTACGAGGCTTCGGTTCTCAATATCTCCGCGATGAGCTTCGGCGCGCTCTCGGCCGCCGCGATCCGCTCGCTCAACCGGGGCGCGAAGCTCGGCGGCTTCGCGCATGATACCGGCGAGGGCAGCGTCAGCCCCTATCACGAGGAGTTCGGCGGCGATCTCGTCTGGCAGATCGCGAGTGGCTATTTCGGTTGCCGCGATGCCGAGGGGCGCTTTGATCCAGCGAAATTCGCCGCGCGCGCCGCCAGCCCGCAGATCAGGATGATCGAACTTAAGCTCAGCCAGGGCGCCAAGCCCGGCCATGGCGGCATCCTGCCCGGCCACAAGGTCTCGGCCGAGATCGCGCGCGTGCGCGGCGTGCCGGAGGGGATCGACTGCGTTTCCCCGGCGCGCCATTCGAGTTTTGAGACACCGGCGGGCATGATGCGCTTTCTCGCCGAACTACGACGCCTCTCCGGCGGCAAGCCCGTCGGCTTCAAGCTGGCCATCGGCCATCCCTGGGAGTTCATGAGCATCGTCAAGGCGATGCTGGCGACCGGGATCGTGCCGGACTTCATCGTCGTCGATGGCGCGGAAGGCGGCACCGGCGCCGCGCCGGTCGAGTTCACCGATCATGTGGGCGTGCCGATGCGGGAAGGTCTGCTCCTCGTGCACAACACGCTGGTGGGCGTCGGCCTGCGCGACCGCGTCCGCGTCGGGGTCAGCGGCAAGGTGATCTCGGCCTTCGACATGGCCTCCTGCTTCGCGCTCGGGGCCGACTGGGTGAATGCCGCACGCGGCTTCATGTTTGCGATCGGCTGCGTCCAGTCGCTGTCATGCCATACCAACACGTGCCCGACCGGAGTGGCGACGCAGGACCGGCTTCGCCAGCGTTCGCTCGTCGTACCCGACAAGGCCGAGCGGGTCGCGGCGTTCCACGCCCACACAATGTCGGCGCTGGCCGAACTGCTCGCCGCAGCCGGACTCGACCATCCCGGCCGGTTGGCCCCGCATCATCTCGCCCAGCGCGTCAGTCCGACCGAGATCAGGCTGCTGTCGCAGCTTCATGTATTCCTGAAGGACGGAGAATTGCTCGATCTCGCCGTGCGGCAGGGTTTCTACCACACGACCTGGGCGCGGGCGCAGGCGGAGAGCTTCGATCCGCTTCCAGCATAGGACGGATGTGAGCCTTCTTAGGCTCGGCGCGACGCTCTCTTCAGCCGAGCGCCTGCACGATGTCGGCGATGAGGTCGCCGGCGTCCTCGATGCCCGCAGAGATGCGGACGAGCGAATCCGAGATGCCGATCGCCTGCCGCTGGTCGGCGGGAATCGAAGCATGCGTCATCGTTGCCGGATGCTCGATCAGGCTTTCGACGCCGCCGAGGCTTTCGGCAAGCGCGAAGATCTGGACCCTCTCCAGGAAACGCTTGGTCGAGGCAAGGTCACGGTCGAACTCGACTGTGATCATGCCGCCGAAGGCATGCATCTGTCGCTTGGCGAGGGCGTGCTGCGGATGGCTTTCAAGGCCAGGATAAATGACGCGACGGACATCGGGCCGTGCTTCGAGGAAGCGGGCGATGGCGATGCCGTTTTCGGAATGGCGCTGCATCCTGAGTGCCAGCGTCTTGAGGCCGCGGAGCGCGAGGAACGAGTCGAACGGTCCCGAGATGGCGCCGACCGCGTTCTGCAGGAACTTGATCTTCTCGGCGAGATCGGCGCGCGCGCCGACGACAACCGTTCCGCCGACCATGTCGGAGTGGCCATTCAGATACTTGGTCGTCGAATGCACGACGAGGTCGATGCCGAGCTCCAGCGGGCGCTGGATATAGGGACTGGCAAACGTGTTATCGGCGACCGCGATCACGCCATGCCGCCGCGCGATGGCGGCGACCACCTCGAGATCGACGATGCGCAGCATCGGATTGGTCGGCGTCTCGACCCAGAGCATCTTGGTCTCAGGCCGGATGGCCGCCTCGACGGCTGCGAGATCGGTGAAATCGACGAAGCTGACCTCAAGGCCGGCCGAGCGCTTCCGGACGCGCTCCAGCAGGCGGAAGGTGCCGCCATAGATGTCGTCGGTGGCGACGATATGGTCGCCGGCATCCAGCAGTTCCAGCGTCGTCGAGATTGCGGCAAGTCCCGAGGCGAAGGCGAAGCCGGCGCTGCCGCTTTCAAGATCGGCGATCGCCCGCTCGAAGGCGAAGCGGGTCGGGTTCTGGGAGCGGGCATATTCGAAGCCCTTGTGAACGCCGGGGCTCTCCTGCGCATAGGTCGACGTGGCATAGATCGGCACCATCACCGCCCCGGTGAGGGGGTCATGGCTCTGGCCACCATGGATGGTGCGGGTTGCGAAGGCGAGGCGGTTCGGGCGTTCAGGCGTGGTCACGGCGAGAGCCTCAGATGGTTGATGAGATCGACACGGGTGATGAGGCCGACAAATTCGTCGTCGTCCATGACGATCGCGACTTCGTTGCGCTCGAAGATCGGCAGCAGCGCATCGACTGATGCTGTCGATGCGACGGTGTGCAGGCGCGTCACCATCGAATCCGCGACACTGGCGCCGAACTTGCCGCCCTCGCCGCGATCGAGGCGGCCTAGCCCGGCAAGGACATCGCTTTCGTCGAGCAGCCCGACCAGGCGGCCGGCCTCGATCACCGGCAATTGTGAAACATCGGCGCTGCGCATGCGGGCATAGGCGGTGGAGAGCGTGTCATCAGGCGCAACCGTCACGGTGCCGCCCTCGGCATGGCTGCGGGCGACGAGATCGCGCAGATTGCCGTGCTTCAGCCGCTCGGCGAGACCCTGTTCCGCGACCCAGACATCGTTGAAGACCTTGGAGAGATACTTGTTGCCGCTGTCGCAGACAAAGGTCACCACCGTCTTCGGCTCCGTCTGTTCGCGGCAATAGCGCAGCGCGGCCGCCAGCAGCGTGCCGGACGATGAGCCGGCGAGGATGCCCTCCTGCGCCAGAAGTGACCGCGCAACGGCGATGCTCTCGCGGTCGGTGATGGTGAAGGCGCGCGAGACCAGCGACAGGTCGGCATTCGGCGGCACGAAATCTTCACCGATGCCTTCGACTGCCCAGGAGCCGGCTTCGATCATGACGCCGGTTTCGATCAGCGGCGCAAGGACCGAGCCTTTCGGATCGGCCAGCACCATCTTTGTCTTCGGGGAGGCGCGGCGGAAGAAGCGGCCAAGCCCCGAGAGGGTCCCGCCGGAGCCGACGCCGACCACCACCGCGTCCACATCGCCTGCGAGCTGCGCGAGGATCTCCGGGCCAGTGGTTGTTTCATGTGCCAGCGGATTGGCCGGATTGCCGAACTGGTTGACGTAGAAGCCGCCGGTTTCCTCGGCGATCCGCTCGGCCATGTCCTGGTAATAGTCCGGATGGCCCTTGCCGACATCGGAGCGGGTGGTGCGCACATCGGCGCCGATGGCCCGCAGATGCTGGACCTTCTCGCGCGACATCTTGTCGGGAACGACGAGAATCAGCTTGTAGCCCTTGGGAAGTGCCACCTGCGCCAGGCCGAGGCCTGTGTTGCCGGCTGTCGCCTCGACGATCGTTCCGCCAGGCTTCAGGCGGCCGTCACGCTCGGCGGCTGCGACCATCGAGAGCGCTACGCGATCCTTGATCGAGCCACCCGGGTTCTGGCTTTCAAGCTTGACGAAAAGCCGGCACGGCCCGGTATCGAAGGTCGTCAGTTCGACCATCGGCGTGCGGCCGATCAGCTCGAGACTGGAGCGGACCGGCGGCGGGAGGGGAAGGCGGGTATCGCTGGTTGGATCGCTGCTTGCGCTCGTCATGATCGAGCCTCCGGCCGGAAAATCTGTCTTCATCTAGAGACAGCGTCACCCAGGCTCAAGGGCAGGACAGGCCGCGGCAGGCACCGCAAGCGGAATGATTTTCTACGGTGTCGCGCAGCGGGCGGGACGAGCGCGAGAATGGCAACGCGACATATTTTCGCGACGAAAGATCATCGGAGCGTGGCGGGCAGCGCGCCACAAGCTTCAGTACACCCGCTGCTCGAGTTGCTCAATCTGCGGCACGATCACATGGTCATAGACCTTGCGTTGTGTGTCGTCGAGACAGGCCGCACCGTCACGAATCACCATCTGAAGGATCCGGAAGGCCTTGGAGCGACGCTTAATCTTGCCCTCATCCACGAGACGTTCAAGTGCGGATGTCAGGAATATTCGGCGCAACATGGCCGGAACCCCGCCGTCATGATTCTGTTCATAAAGAATCGGTCTATTCGGCGGCGAAATCAAGCGATTCGGATGGCTGGAACCGACCGTTAACGAATTATGAGCCAATTTCGTTGTTGTGCGCTGCAATCAAGCAGCTTGGCCGCTGCCGGTCAGTCGCCTAGAAGGGGGCGCTTGCCGCATGGAACGCTCTGGTGGCGGGAGCGCTTGTAGCGTATGAGCGGCTTCCGGCCATGTAGCGCATATTTTGTGCGGTATTGACCGTGTGCGAGGCCTCGCCAACACAGCCTTGAGGCGCAATTGTAAAGCTACGTTTCAATCGTTGTGAAACACGTTGCCGCTTGTCAAATGCTGCCTATAATGCCGTCAGTTCAGGAGCTCATTTTCGATGCAGAAGAAATTGGTGGGCCTCAGGGGTCGCCTCGTTGAGGAACAGCAGAAGCTCATCATGCAGGCGGCCGGTTCCGGTGTCCTGCCGACTGATAGCGCCATCCGCAAGATTTCCGACATCGAGAACGCGATCATGGCAGTCGAGCACATGATCGAGGAACTTGGAAGCAGCAAGCCGACGTCGAAAGCCGGCGCCGCCAAGGCTTAGTCGAGACGACGGGCTACAGCCTCGTGGTTGCGTCCGGCCATACCATTACTTTGCTTTTCGTCGGTCAATTCGGGAGTCTTGTCCACGACATTGCGCTGTGGGCGGTTCGTATGAATCGATAGGATCTGGCCGTGCTTTTCCCGCGCTTTCGCTCCAAGGAGCGTGATCTTCGTAGCGATATCGAGCGGCTCTCGACGATCCACCAGGTCGTGCTGCGCGCGCTTGCCGATACCAAAAGCGAAGCGGTGGGTCTCGCGGCCCGCCTTGAAGACGCCCGCTCGCGAGCAGCGTTCCTCTACGGGGATGTCATCGACGGCTTGGACGAACCTGACACCAAGCAGTCGGACCTGATTCAGGAAGCCGAACGCTTCCTGGTGCGCGGCGAAAAGCGGCGCGACGAGCTTGGTGTGCATTCCGAATTCCTGCGCCAGCTTGATGCTCAACTGACGCAGGGGATCGAGGCGCTCAGGATCGAGCAGCAGGAAGACTGACGGCCGTGTCAGTCGACCCGGCCGCGCGCCTCGACACGTTCGGTTGCCACCACCTGTCCGCCCGAGACGAGATGGACCCGGTCGAACAGGTTCGACACGGGGCAGGCATGGTTGGGTACGATGCGGATGCGCTCGCCGATCGCCGGTTTCTTCGCTGAGGCCGAAAGGTCGATCGTGCCGTGTTCCTCGCTGAGACCCGTGATCACCGCGTCCGGATAGCCGACGACCAGCCCGTAGCCCGAGAGGCCAAGTAAATCGCTGGTCAGTGCCTTCGATCCGGCATCGATGATGGCACGATCGGCGGTCGGGCGGCTCACGACTGTGGCGAGAACCGTGAGCGCGCAATCGTCCAGCGTTCCGACGCCCTTCGACACCTGGAAGCGGTCGAGATAGATGTATGTGCCCGGCCGATATTCCGTGGCGATGCGTGTCTCGTGTGCTGCCCATAGATCCGGCGTGCCGCCGGTCGAGATCGTTTCGGGCGGCAATCCGGCCTCGGTCAGCGCTGCGGCCATTGCGGCGAGGATGTCGCGGGCCTTGTCCGGCTGGCCGGCCGGCGGATAGGTCATGAGACCGCCGAAGACGAGGCCCGGGCTCGCTGCGATCTGGCGGGCGAGCGCCACGGCCTCGGCCGGCGTCTGGACACCGCAGCGGCCCATGCCGGTATCGCATTCGACCAGAACACGGAGCGCCACGGCGTCTTCGGCGAAGGTGCGGGCGTAGCCCTCGACTGTGAAGGCGCTGTCGGCTGTGACGGCGAGGCGCACGCGGCTGTTCAGCAGCTTGAGACGATGAAGCTTCTCCGCGCCGATGAGATTATACGGCAGGAGGATGTCCTCGATGCCGGCATCGGCCATCACCTCGGCCTCGCCCAGCTTCTGGCAGGTAATGCCGATCGCGCCGAGTTCGACCTGTCGGCGGGCAAAGCGCGGCAGCTTGTGCGTCTTGATATGCGGACGCAGCGCCAGGTCATGCGCATCGGCATAGGCTTGGGCACGGCCGAGATTGGCCTCGACGCGGTCGATGTCGATGAGGACCGAGGGCGTGTCGATCTGGTCGATGGGCTCGGGCATGGTCTGTCCTTTCGCGGCTCAGTCGCCGATCGGCAGGCGCGGATCGTTGACCTTCAAAGTGTTGAGGCTGTGCTTGATGCGGCGCAGCCCCTCCAGAACGTCGGGACCCATCGCCTCGGCCGTCGCGCTCGCGAGCATGTCGATGAGGCCGATCAGGGCATAGCGGGTCGGGGAGGGGCGCAGCAGCAACTGGTCGTCGTCGGGCACGGCGAAAGAGATCACCGTCTCCCCGACTTCAGCGAGAGCTGAGCCCGGCGCCGTGACGACGATGGTATGGGCGCCGTAGTGGCGCGCGATCCCGACCGCCTCGACCAGCGGCTGGACAAAGCCTGAGATCGAGAAGGCGATCACCACTGTGCCGGATTTCGCGACCGAGGCGGTCATGCGCTGCAACTCGCCGTCGTCATGGGCGCTGACCGAAAGGCCGAGGCGGAACAGGCGATGATGCATCTCGGTCGCGGCGATCGAGGACGAACCGCCCGAGCCGAAGGCCAGCACGGACTGGGCCCGCGCGATCCGCTCGGCTGCAATCCGGATGCGCGGAGCATCGACTTGCGCGCGCAGCACTTCAAGCGCGCCGATCGCGCCATCGACGACGGTGTCGACGAAGCGTCGTCCGGCTGCATCCTGGCCCGGTCGCGCCGCGAGATAGGCGCCGCCGATCGCCAGCGCCTGGGCAAGGCGGAACTTGAAATCGCGGATGCCCGAAGCGCCGACGGCGCGGCAGAAGCGCGTCACGGTCGGCTCGCTGACGCCCGCACGCTCGGCGAGGTCGACGATCGAGGCCTTGGACGCAAAATCGAGATCGGCGAGGACGGTCGTGGCCAGGCGACGTTCTGAGCGGCTGCCGGCGGTTTCCGCGCGGCGAATGCTGTCGATCACATCGCCCGGCGGCCGCATCGTCTCAGTCCCCGATGATGTCGCTGACGAAGCGCCGATTGCCGGCCGTCAGCCCGCCATCGACCGCGATGGCCTGGCCGGTGATGCCGGAGGAGAGCGGGGAGGCTAGGAACAGCGCGGTCTGCGCCACCTCGGCCGGCGTCACCATGCGTCCGAGCGGATAGTAGCGGACGACTTCCTTGAGCAGTTCCGGCTGCTTTTCGAGGCGATGATCCCAGGCCGGCGTGCGCACTGATCCCGGGCAGATGCAGTTGGCGCGGATGCCGTGGCGCCCGTGCTCGACGGCGATCGCCCGCACATAGGCGTTGAGCGCGGCCTTGGCGGCGGAATAGGCCGGGTTGCCGTAGTGGCCGAGTGCGTTGACGGAGGAGACCAGCACGATCGTGCCGTCGCCCTTCGCAACCATCGCGCGGAGCGCCGGATCAACCAGATTGTAGCTACCGGTCAGATTGACCGCTATCTCACTGTCCCAATGCTCCGGCGCAGTGTCGGCCATGCGCTCGGCGCGGGTGAAGCCGGCATTGCCGACGACGACATCGGGCACACCGGATTTCGCGATGATGGCAGCCATTGCTTCGCTCGTTGCGGCGCGGTCGGTCAGTTCGAACTGAGAGGTTTCGACGCCGGAGAGCGACGCCAGCAGGGCCGCGTCGCGGTCGCAGGCCGTGACCCGCGCGCCGGCTTCGACAAAAAGCGCGACGAGCGAGCGGCCTATGCCCCCGCCGGCGCCGCTGATCACGACATGCTTATCCGCCAATCCAAACATCGCCGTTCCCCCTGCAACTCCTCCAAGCTTCGCGCCAAAATGAAAAAAAGCAACATGATTTGCCGCTTGACGGGCCTCGATGTCGGGAATTTACATATCGCGTCGAGAGTGGCAGCTAGCGGAGTGAGGAAAGCGTGATGGCGAAGCTGAAGACGGTGTACGGATCCTCGCATGTGCCGCTGTCGCCGGCGGTCCGGGCAGGCGATTTTGTTTACATTTCCGGCCAGGTGCCGGTCGATGCCACGGGAAGCGTGGTCCAGGGCCATATCGAGCCGCAGACGCGGCAGGTGCTCGACAATGTCAAGGCGGCGCTGGCGCTCGCCGGCTGCACACTCGACCAGGTGGTGAAGACTTTCGTCATCCTTGCTGACGCGCGCGATTTCGGCGCCTTCAACAAAGTCTATGCCACCTATTTTCCTTCGGAGCCGCCGGCCCGCACGACGATCGAGGCCAATCTCATGATCGATATCAAGATCGAGATCGAGGTCATCGCCTACGCCCCGCTCGGCTGAGCCATTATGCGGATCTTCACGGCGTCGCTCGCCACCGAGACCAACACCTTCTCGCCCGTCCCGACCGATCGGGCGAGCTTCGAGATGGCCTTCTATGCCGCGCCCGGCGAGCATCCGGATACGCCAACGCTCTGCTCGTCGCCGATCGTCGCGCTCCGGAAGCGCGCCGAGGCCGATGGCATCGATCTCGTCGAGGGCACGGCAACCTGGGCCGAGCCCGGCGGGCTGCTGCAACGCGCCGCCTATGAGGGGCTGCGCGACGAGATCCTGGGGCAACTCCGCGCCGCAATGCCGGTCGACGGAGTGGTGCTTGGCCTCCATGGCGCGATGGTGGCGCAAGGCTATGACGACTGTGAGGGCGATCTGCTCGAACATATCCGCGGGATTGTCGGGCCGGATATCATCGTCGCCGCCGAGCTCGATCCGCACAGTCACTTGACGGCGAAGCGCGTTGCAAGCAGCGACATCCTCGCCGCCTTTCTCGAATTTCCGCACACGGATTTCTACGAGCGCGGCGAGCATGTTGTCGATCTCGCGATCCGCGCGATCCGTGGCGAGATCAAGCCGGTGATCTCGACCTTTGATTGCCGGATGATCGAGGTGTTCCCGACCAGCCGCGAGCCGATGCGCTCCTTCGTCGACCGGATCACGGCGATCGAGGGGCATGACAGGGTGTTGTCCGTGTCGCTGATTCACGGCTTCATGGCAGGCGACGTGCCGGAGCTTGGCACGCGCATGATGGTCGTGACCGATGATGACCGGGCTGCCGGCGACGCGCTGGCGCGGCAACTCGGGCTCGAGATCTTCGGCCTGCGCGGCCAGACCATGATGCCGCAATTCGGTATCGAGGACGGTCTGGACCGTGCCGCTGCCCTCGCGGCAACGAGGCCCGGCAAGCCCGTCGTCGTCGCCGATACCTGGGACAATCCGGGCGGCGGCGTTGCCGGCGACGGCACGCTCATTCTTCGCCGCATCATCGAGCGCGGGATGGAGGATGTTGCGGTCGCGACGATCTGGGACCCTATCGCCGTAACCTTTTGCCTTGCGGCCGGCGAGGGCGCCCGCATCCAGCTACGCTTCGGCGGCAAGGCGGGACCCGATGGCGGCGCCCCCATCGACGCCGAAGTCGACGTGATCAGGGCGGTGGAGGAGGGCTGGCAGAGCTTTGGCCGCAGCCGCGTGACGCTCGGACCGGCGGCAGTCATCCGTCTCGTTGGGACGACGATCGACGTCATCCTCAACACCAACCGCACACAGACCTTCGAGCCGGACATCTTCACCAATCTCGGCATCGACCCCGTGGCGAAGGCGATGCTGCTTGTGAAATCCACCAACCACTTCCATGCCGGCTTCGCACCGATCGCGGAGGAGATCGTCTATATCGACGCTGGTGCCCCCTATCCGTCCAATCCCCGTGTCACTGCCTATCGCAAGCTCGACCGGCCGATCTGGCCGCGTGTCGAGGATCCGCATGGGCTTGCTGATCAAGGCACCGGGAAAAACTGAAAACGCGTTTCAGTTTTTCCCGACGGTCAATCGATTGGGCTGTGATCGACGCAAAACGGCCTTGACACCGCGACAAGCTGCGTCATGATAATGGAAAGAATTTACAGAACGGCCGATTGCCCAGAAGGGCGGCGCAACCGTATCGTTATGTTGCAGGGGACTCCATGAAAGTCGGCATTGTCGGGCTTGGCTATCGGCTGGGCTATCTGGCTCGTATTTTTTCGGCCTCGCTCCCGGACTTCGAAGTGGTCGGCTATGTCGATCCCGAGCCGGCAGGCCTCAGCTATTGCAAGCAGTTCGGCGTTGCCGTCGGCACGTCCTATGCGAGCCTCGAAGGCATGCTGGCGGGCGAAAAGCTCGACCTCCTGATGGTTGGCTCGCCCAATCATCTCCATCTCGGCCATATTCGTACTGGCCTTGATCATGGCCTCAAGGTGTTCTCGGAAAAGCCTGTCGTGACCACCGTCGAGGAGACGATGGACCTCGCGCGGCTGATCGCCGAGTTCGGCCCCGACAGCGTCATGGTCGGGCTCGTGCTGCGCTATGCGCCGCTCTATGTCGATCTCCGCAAGGTGCAGGCCGATGGCCTCCTCGGCGACATCGTCTCGATCGAGGCGTCCGAGCATATCGCGCCCTATCACGGCGCGTTCTTCATGCGCGACTGGCGCCGCTATGAGAAGTATTCCGGCTCGTTCATGCTGGAGAAGTGCTGCCACGACCTCGACCTCTACAACGGCGTCGTCGGTGTGCGCCCGGCCCGCGTTGCAAGCTTCGGCGGCAAGAAGAGCTTTGTCCCGCAAAATGCGCCCGAAGGTCTCGGCATCAACGACACAGAGGTTTATCATCGCAAGCCGAGCGGCTGGATGGGGTCGGACAAGGTGTTCGACGGTGATGGCGACATCATCGATTTCCAGACCGCGATCGTCGAATACGCGAATGGCGTCGCGATGACCTTCCACACCAACCTGAACGTGCCGGATGAATTCCGCCGCTTCTGCGTCGTCGGCGCCAAGGGCATGGCGGAAGGTGATTTCGTCCGCAATTTCTTTAAGGTGCATGATGCGCGCACCTCGGCGAAGCTGATCGACACCACCTATACCGGCTCGGAACTCTCGGTCCATTACGGCGCCGACGAGCAGATGGCGCGCGATATCGGCGCCCATATGCTGAACGGCACGCCTCTTCCGGTCTCGGTGGTCAATGCGCTCGAAGCCGGCCTGCTGGCGCTCTCCATGGATGCCGCCCGGCGCGGCAAGACCGTGATCGACATGACCGAAACCTGGCAGCGCTTCGATGCGGCGCTGTCCGGCACCGGCGGCTGAGGGGCGAGCGATGACGCGGTCCCGCAGCGCCACGCTCTTCGCCCTTGCTCTCTTGCTGCCGGCTACGGCCTATATTCTCTTCATCGTCGCCTATCCGCTCGTCGATACCTTCACGCTCTCCTTCACCGATGCCTCGCTGCGCAAGGCGGTGAATTGGGTCGGCTGGGACAACTACCAGAAGATTTTCAGCGGCGATTTCACGACGGTTATCCTGCGCACCTTCGTGTGGACCTTCTTTTCGGTCGGCACCAAGATGGTGATCGGCACCTGCGGCGCGGTGTTGCTCAACACGCTGGTGCCTGGCCGCGCGCTCTTCCGCATGCTGACGCTGCCGCCCTGGATCGTGCCGATGGCCATCGGCATCTTCATGTGGGGCTGGATGTATAACGGCCAGTTCGGGATGATCTCGGGCGTCCTGCAGAATATCGGCCTGCTCGATCGGCCGCTGGCCTGGCTTGCTTATGGCAGCACCGCCTTTGTCGCGACCGTGCTCACCGACGTGTGGATCGGCGTACCCCTGGTGACGCTCTATATCCTGGCCGCAATCCAGTCGGTGCCGAAGGATCTCTACGAGGCGGCCTGGACGGACGGGGCAGGGCGCTTCTATCGCTTCCGCCGCATCACGCTGCCGCTGATCGTGCCGGCGCTGGTGACGATGTCGATGCTGTCGCTGATCGCCACCTTCAACTCGTTCGACATCATCTGGATCCTGACTCGCGGCGGCCCCAACGGCCAGACCACGACGATGATCATCGACACCTACAAGACGGCAATCGGCAGCTACAAATACGGCGAAGGCGCCGCCCGCGCGGTGATGATCTGCCTGTTCCTGTCGGCGTTCTGCTTCTTTTACTTCCGCATCACCAGCAAGATCTCGGGAGAAGCGAAATGAGCAGCGGACGCCCGATGATCGATCGCTATCGCTGGTATGAATATCTCGCCATCTATGCCGGCATGTTCCTGTTCCTCGCTTTCGTGCTGTCGCCCTTCGTCGAAGGGTTCCTCGTCTCGCTGAAGCCGCTGACGCATCTGTTCTCCTCGCCGTATCGCTTCTGGCCCGACGACGGCTCGTTCGATGCTTATGTCACGATGTGGCAGAGCGTGCCGCTGCTTGGGCGCTACATCTTCAACTCGCTGTTCATCTCGGCCGTGTCGACCATCGTCGTGCTGATCCTCGTGGTGCCGGCGGCCTATGCCTTCGCCCGCTTCGAATTTCCGGGCAGCGGCGCGCTGCTCGGCGCCTTTCTCGCGGTCAACATGTTCTCCGGCGCCGTGCTGCTCATCCCGCTCTACCGGCTGATGCGCGCTACCGGCATGCTCAACACCTATTTCGCGATGATCGTGCCGGGCGTCGCCTTCCTGATCCCGACCGCGATCTGGTTGCTCAGAACCTATCTGCTGCGCATTCCGCGCGAACTCGACGAGGCAGCCTGGGTCGATGGCGCCAGCCGGCTCTATATTCTCCGGCGTATCGTGCTGCCGATCGCCGCGCCCGGCATCCTCGTCGTCGCGCTTGCCACCTTCATCGGCGCCTACGCGCAGCAATTCATCTTCGCGCTGACCTTCAACTCCAAGTCCGAATACATGCCGCTCGCCGTGGGCCTGTTCGCCTTTTTCGGCAAGGAGCGCGTGGTCTGGAACGAGTTGATGGCGGCCAGCTTCGTCGGCATCGCCCCGGTGATGGTCGGCTTCGTCTTCCTGCAGCGCTACCTCGTCGCCGGGCTCACGGCCGGCGCGGTCAAGCAATAGTGCTCAGGCATCGTACCGCCCCGGCAACAACGGGCGGCCTAACAAACGAGGGAAATGAGATGAGACAGACTTCGATTCTCCTGGCGGGCGCCGCCGCCGTCGTCCTTGGGACGATGGCCGGCCCGGCCTTCGCCGAGGACAAGACGGTCAGCATGATCCAGTGCGGCGATGCCATCGCCGAGACCTATCCCGACCTGATCAAGGCCTGGGAAGCCAAGAATCCGGGCTTCAAGGTTTCGGTCGAGATCGTCGGCTGGTCGCAGTGCCAGGACAAGATCACGACGCTCGCCGCCGCCGGTACCCCGGTCGCGCTCGCTTATGTCGGCTCGCGCACGCTGAAGCAGTTTGCCGACAGCGATCTCATCGTTCCGATCCCGATGACGGACGCCGAGAAGGCCGCCTATTATCCGCATATCGTCGACACGGTGACGTTCAAGGGCGAAGCCTGGGGCATTCCGGTTGCTTTCTCGACCAAGGCGCTGTTCTGGAACAAGGCGCTGTTCGAAAAGGCCGGCCTTGATCCCAACAAGGCGCCGACCACCTGGGACGAGCTCTATAACGACGCCAAGGCAGTCAAGGACAAGACGGGCATCGCTGGTTACGGCCTCCCGGCCAAGACCATGGACAACACGATGCACCAGTTCCTGCATTATGTTTACACCAACAACGGCACGGTCATCGATGCCGATGGCAAGATCACGCTCGACAGCCCGCAGAACCTGCAGGCGCTCGAATTCGTGAAGAAGCTGGTGGCGGTGTCCGAGGATGGGCCCTCGGCCTATGATCAGGACGACATGATCAAGCTGTTCTCGGACGGCAAGGTCGCGATGATCGAGGGCGGACCTTGGGTTCGCAACCAGGTCTCGAAGGACATCAAGTGGGGCGTCGCGCCGCTTCCGGTCGGCCCGCAGGGCAAGGGTCCGGGCACGCTGCTGATCACCGACTCGATGGCGATCTTCAAGGGCACCGGCGTCGAAGACCAGGCGATCGACCTCGCCAAGCTCCTGACCAGCCCCGACAACCAGTTCGCCTATGAGAAGACGCATGGCCTGACGCCGCTGCGTCCTGTCGCCGGCGTCGCCACGCTGGTCTCGGAAGATCCGAGCTGGAAGCCGTTCCTCGACGGCATTGCCTTCGGTGGTCCGGAGCCGCTGTTCCTTGACTACAAGGGCTTCCAGAACGCGACCATCGACATGGTCCAGTCGGTCGTGACCGGCTCGGCCGAGCCCGCCGCGGCGCTGACCAAGGCCGCAGGCGCTATCGACCAGTACAAGTAGGGCTGAAACCCTGGCCCCTCTCCCGCCAGCGGGAGAGGGGAGAAGTCCGGCCATCGCCGCATCTTTCACCTTCCCTGAGGGGGAGGTCGGAACGGAGGTACGGGAATCGGTTCACGGCGTCTTCGGATCGTCCATAGCCCCATTCCCGCCGGCTGCGCCGTCGACCTCTCCCTCAGGGAGGGGTGAAGAACACCCGCATCCACGACCGGAGATCGATGCCTTGAGCGAACTCACCCTTTCCCGTCTGAAGAAGTCCTTTTCCGGCACGGACGTCATCAAGGGCGTCGATCTCGAGGTTACCGCCGGCGAGTTCGTCGTCTTTGTCGGGCCGTCCGGCTGCGGCAAGTCCACGCTGCTGCGCATGATCGCCGGCCTCGAAGAGGTCACCTCGGGCGAGATCGTCATTACCGGCAATACGGTCAATGACCTGCCGCCGGTGAAGCGGGGCATCGCCATGGTGTTCCAGTCCTATGCGCTCTACCCGCATATGACCGTCTATGAAAACATCGCCTTTCCGCTGCGCGTCGAAAAGCTGCCCGACGACCAGGTCCGCAGCCGCGTGATGGAAGCCGCCCGCGTGCTCCAGCTCGAAACGCGGCTGCAGCAGAAGCCGGGTACGCTTTCGGGTGGCCAGCGCCAGCGCGTCGCGATCGGCCGCGCCATCGTGCGCGAGCCCAAGATCTTCCTGTTCGACGAGCCGCTCAGCAATCTCGACGCCGCGCTCCGCGCCGATATGCGCATCGAGTTGACGCGCCTGCACAAGAAGCTGGGCGCGACCATGATCTATGTGACGCATGACCAGGTCGAAGCGCTGACCATGGCCGACAAGATCGTAGTGCTGAATGCCGGCCGCATCGAGCAGGTCGGCTCGCCGCTCGATCTCTATCATCGGCCCGCCAACCGCTTCGTCGCCGGTTTTATCGGCAATCCGAAGATGAATTTCCTCGAAGGGCCGTGCATAGCGGCCGACGGGACCGGCATCACGGTCGATCTCGGCCCGCTCGGCACCGTCACGCTGCCCCGGGCCGGCGCCGCTGCGCTGGTCGGCCAGAAGCTCGCCGTCGGTATCAGGCCCGAACACCTCCATCTCGATGTGCCCGGCGGTTTCCGCATGACCATCCGTCCCGGCATCATCGAGCGGCTCGGCATCCACACCGTTGCCTATGCTCCCATGCCGAACGGAGAGAATTTCGTCGCGCTGTTCGAGGGCGATCCGCCTGTCGTCGACGATGTCGACGTCGTCGTCAGTGTCGATCCGGCGGCTTGCCATCTGTTCGATGAGGCCGGACAAGCGGTCGGACTGCCGGGCTGAGCCTTGCTGCGGACTGGAGCATCCGGCTCGATCGGATGCGGGGAGGAGTTGGGCATCATGCTCGATCTGGTCGGGCTTCTACAGACGGAGATGGAGAGCTTCAGCCGCTCGGAGCGGCGGCTCGCCGATCTTGTCCTGTCCGATGTCCAGTCGGCCGTGAATGCCTCGATCGTCGAACTCGCGGCGCGGGCCGATACCTCGCCGCCCACCGTGACGCGCTTCTGCCGCCGGCTCGGCTGCCAGAGCTTCGCCGATTTTAAGGTGCGGCTGGCGCAGAGCCGGTTCATTGCCGCCCGCCGCTATCTCGTTCCCCCGCGCGGTCCTGAAACGGCGAGCGAGATCACGCGCCATATCGTCAATTGCGCGCAGACGACGCTCTATTCGTTCTTCGAGGCGATCGACCCGCTGGCGATCGAAGCGGCGGCCGAGAAGATCGTCGCCGCCAACTACATCCTCTCCTTCGGCTCGGGCGGGGCCTCGTCGATGGTCGCCAGCGAATTCGAGACGCGGCTCTTCCGCCTCGGTCTCCGTGTCACCGCGTCGATCGACCATCAGGCGCAGATGATGCGCACTGCCGGCGCGCCGAAGGGCACGGTGATCATCGCCTCATCGACCAGCGGCCGAAACCTGCCGCTCGCCAACACGCTCGCCATCGCGGGGGAATATCACATGGAGCGGATCGTGCTGACGCGGCCGGGTTCGCCCGTCGCCGAGCATGCCGATATCCTGCTGGCCATCGACGTGCCGGAGCAGGAGGACATCCTCAGGCCGTCATCGGCGCGCTACGCTTTCCTCGCCATGATCGATGCCGTGGCGCAGACGGTCGCGACCCGCATGCAGGGCCGGGCCGTCGAGAGCATGCGGCGCATCAAGCATCAACTCATGATCAATCGCGACGGCGATGACACCCAGCCGCTCGGCGATTGAGCCGCATGACCGAGCCAGGAGGATACGTTTCTAAACCTCTCCCTGAGGGAGAAGTCGACGGCGAAGCGGGCGGGAGAGGGTTTACGGCCTCTTCCGGATGCTCCGTAAACCCTCTCCCGGACGTTCGGTCCGACCTCCCCTCAGGGGGAGGTGAAAGACAAGCCCCATCCAACTGCGTCTCGACCACAGGCTATAGACCATGACCAACGCTCCGCGCGGCGCCTTCCGCCTCGAAACCGAATGGACGCCGCCTGCCGACGGTGTCGCGCTTGCCTACCGCCTGAAGCTCACCAACCGGTCGTATCAGGCCGTGGAAGGTTTCCGTCTCTGCGTCAGCGGCCCGGCGCGGATCGATCCCGCTGCAATGATCGATGGCGGCGCGCTGGTCGCGCGGCTGTCCAACCACAGCGAGTTCTCCCCTCCCGAAGGCTTCGTGCTTGAGCCGGGCGGGAGCTGGACCGTCACGGTGCATGGCCTTTCCTATCCGCTGCGCCATTGGAGCGACGGCGCGGGTGCGGCCTATCTCGCCTTTGCCGACGGCAGCACGGCGCCTGTCGGCGTCGGCGCGACGCTCGCGCGCGGCGACAATGCCCCGCTGAAGCGCGGCGCGGTGCTCTATCCCGTCCCAAGGCTGGCGCCGGTCTCGATCTCGGTTATCCCCTGGCCGGCCGAAGTGGCCGTGTCCGGCGGTGCCACAAACCCGGTGGGGCTCGCCCTGAATGCCGAAGCCGGTCCTGCCGCCGCTGCGGCCGTGAGCTTTACAGCCCTCGCCGACGCACTGTTCCCGGGCGATGCGCTGGTGCGTCCCCTCGCCGAAGGTGGCCGTCTGGTGCAGTTCGAGACCAACGAAGCGCTCGCCGCCGAGGCCTACCGCATCGATTTCGCGCCTGCAGGCGTCGTCGTCACTGCCTCCGGCGAGACCGGGTTCTTCTACGGCCTCGTGACGCTTGGACAGATTTTGCGCGGTGCGCGGCGGCATCCCTCGACCTTCCTGTTCCCAGCCTCGGGCTCGATCGCCGATGCCCCATCGCTTAGCTGGCGCGGCGCGCATCTCGACGTTTCCAGGCAGTTCTATTCGACCGGTGAGATCAAGGCGTTTCTGCGCATCCTCGCCTGGAACAAGATGAACCGCTTCCACTGGCATCTCTCGGATGACGAGTCCTGGCGGATCGAGATCGATGCCTATCCGGCGCTGACGGAGATCGGCGCCTGGCGCGGCCATGGCCTCAAAGTGCCGGCGCTGCTCGGCTCCGGTCCGGAGCCGACGGGCGGCTATTACACCAAAGCCGCGATCCGCGAGATCGTCGCCCATGCGAGCGCCCTCGGCATCGCCGTGGTGCCGGAGATCGACGTTCCCGGTCATTGCTACGCGATGCTGAAGGCGATCCCCGAACTGGTCGATCCCGGCGAGACCGGCGAATACGCCTCGGTGCAGGGCTTTCCGAACAACTGCATCAATCCGGCGCTGCCAGCGACTTATCCGATCATCGAGACGATCTTCGACGAGATCATCGCGCTGTTCCCTTCAAATATCATTCATATCGGTGCCGACGAGGTGCCGATCGGCGCCTGGTCCGGTTCGCCGGCTGCGCTCGCAAGGCTGGAGGCGGTTGCCGGCAAGGCCGTGGCCGAGGCGCATGCGCGGCGCAGCAATGTCGTCACCAACCATCACGGCGCCGACGAGATCGAGGGCTCCGGGGCGGCGATCCTGCAGGCCGAATTCCTTGCGTGGCTACAGGCCTTTCTCGCCTCGCGCGGCTGCATCACCGGCGGCTGGGAAGAAGCTGCGCATGGCAATGTCATCGACAAGGCGAAGTCCTATCTCGTCGGTTGGCGCACGCACGAGATCTCCGCGGCGCTTGCCGGCGAGGGCTATGACATCGTCGTCTCTCCGGGCCAGGCCTATTATCTCGACATGTCCCAGTCGACCGACTGGTCCGAGCCGGGCGCCGGCTGGGCTGGGGTGTCAAACCCGGAAAAGACCTATCGCTTTGATCCCGTTGCAGGATGGAGCGAGGGACAGCGCGCGCATTTCATGGGCGTCCAGGCCTGTATCTGGTCCGAGCCGATGGCCGACCGCGCGATCTTCGACCGCCTCGTCTTTCCGCGGCTTTCCGCCATCGCCGAAACCGGTTGGACACGGCCGGACGCCAAGTCGTTCGAGCGCTTCCGCGCCATCGCCGGGCTGATGCCGATCCTCTATGGCTGGCAGGACATGACAGGAGAGCCGGCATGAAGATCGCCGTCGGCGGCATTCACACCGAGTGCTCGACCTATAACCCGCTGCTGGCAACCGAAGCCGATTTCACCGTGCTGCGCGGCGCCGAGATCACGGCGGCGGAGGATTTCGCCATTCTCGCTGAGTGGTCGTGGGAGATCGCGCCGACCTTCCATGCCCGAACCATCCCAGGTGGGCCGGTCGAGCGCGCGACCTATGACCGGTTCAAGGCTGAATTCCTCGAGCGGCTCGCGGCGGCGCTGCCGATCGACGGTCTCTATCTCGCCATGCATGGCGCGATGAAGGTCGATGGGCTCGATGATTGCGAGGGCGACTGGTGTGCTGCCGCCCGCGCCGTCGTCGGGCCGGATTGCCCGATCGCAGCCAGCTACGACCTGCATGGCAATGTCAGCCAGCGCGTCATTGACGCGATCGACATGTTCTCGGCCTATCGCACCGCGCCGCATATCGACGTCACGGAAACGAAGCAGCGCGCGCTTGCAATGCTCGATCGGCGGCTCCGCGGCGAGATCGATCCCTTCGTCGTCTGGGCCAAGGTGCCGGTGCTGCTGCCCGGCGAGCGGACCAGCACGGTCGACGAGCCGGCGCGCTCGCTCTATGCCCGGCTTCCAGCCGTCGATGCTATCCCCGGCATTCTCGATGCCTCGATCATGGTCGGCTATGTCTGGGCCGACGAGCCGCGTGCCACCGCCTCGATCATCATCACCGGTACCGATCGCGCCGTCATGGAGCGGGAGGCTGAAGCGCTCGCTGCCGCTTATTGGGATGCGCGGGAGCAGTTCACATTTGGTCCTGTGACCGTTCCGCTCGCCGAATGCATCACGCTCGCGAATGGTTCGCCGACCCATCCGGTCATCCTCGCCGACTCAGGCGACAATCCGACCGGCGGCGGCGTCGGCGACCGCGCCGATGTGCTCCGCGCTTTTCTCGCTAGTGGCCAGGGGAGGGCGCTTTTTGCCGGCATTGCCGACCGCCCGGCGACCGAGGCCGCCTACATGGCCGGTGTCGGCGCACGCCTCTGGCTCTCTATCGGCGCGACGCTCGATCCGTCGAGCACGCCTTTGGACGTCGAGGTCGATGTCGTCGCGCTGCTCGGCGTGGATGATCCGGTGCTGCGCGAGGCGGTCGTGACGACCGGCAACGCAACGGTGATCCTCACCGCGCGGCGGCGGCCGTTCCACGATCTTGCCGACTTCGAACGCTTCGGCTTCGATCCGCGCGATTTCGACCTTCTCGTCGTCAAATCCGGCTATTTGTCGCCTGATCTCGCGCCGATCGCGAACCCCAATCTGATGGCGCTGACCGAAGGCGTCGTCGACCAGGACATTCCGCGCATCGGCAATCATCGCCGAGAGATGCCGGTGTTTCCGTTCGACCGGCAATTCGCGTTCACGCCAAAGCCGATCGCCTCCGTGCGGGCGCCTTGATACGCACGCGACGGCGCTTTGGCGCTTGTGCCGCGTGCGCGAACGCGCGATGACGGATGGTCCCTCGCTCCTCCCCGCCGATGACCTCGACCGCTCCCAAATCGTCCCTGATCGCGTTTCTCGTTGCCGGTGCGTTCTTCATGGAGAACCTCGACGGCACGGTGATCGCCACCTCGCTGCCGGCGATGGCGCATTCCTTCGGGGTGCAGCCGGTCGATCTCAATATCGGCATGTCCGCCTATATGCTGACGCTCGCGATCTTCATTCCCGCGAGCGGCTGGATGGCCGACCGCTTCGGTGCCCGGACGATCTTCGCCTCGGCGGTCGCGGTGTTTACGATCGCTTCAGTGTTCTGCGCCCTCAGCGAGGGCGTGCTCTCCTTCACGCTCGCGCGCGTCCTGCAGGGCATGGGCGGCGCGATGATGGTGCCGGTCGGGCGGCTGGTGGTGCTGCGCAACACCTCGAAATCCGATCTGATGCGGGCGATCGCGACGTTGACATGGCCCGCGCTCTCGGCGCCGATCCTAGGGCCGCCGCTCGGCGGCTTCATCACGACCTATGCCTCCTGGCACTGGATCTTCATCCTCAACGTGCCGATCGGCATCGTAGCGCTCGCGCTGTCGTTCTGGCTGATCCCGAATGATCGAACCGGCGACCGGCCCAGCTTCGACTGGGCCGGCTTCCTGCTGACCAGCCTTGCCTGCGCAGGATTGATGTACGGGCTCGAACTGGTCGGCCAGTCGGCGCAGCAGGGGCTCGTCGGTGCCGCGATCCTCGCCGCCAGTCTCGTCTTCGGCGCCGCCGCCTGGCGCCATGCCGGCCGCCATCCGCATCCGGTGCCGGATCTCGCCGCCGTCTCGATCCAGACCTTCGCCGTCACGATGAAGGGCGGCTCGCTGTTCCGCACCGCGGTCAGCGCCGTGCCCTTCCTGCTGCCCCTGCTCCTGCAACTCGGTTTCGGGCTCGACCCGTTCGAGGCGGGGCTCTATGTGCTGGCGCTCTTCGCCGGCAATCTCGGCATGAAGCCGCTGACGGGACTGGTGCTGCGCAGCTTCGGCTTCCGCACGACGCTGATCGGCAATGGGCTCGTCTTCGTCGCCACCATGATCGCCTGCGCGTTCCTGACGCCGGCAACGCCGGGATGGGTCATCGCGGCGCTGTTCGTCGTCAGCGGCGCGGCGCGCTCGATGCAGTTCACCGCCATCAACACGCTGGCCTTCGTCGACGTGCCGCAGCCGAAGATGGCCGGCGCCAATATGCTGTTCAGCCTCGTGCAGCAGATCACCTTCGGCCTCGGCATCGCGGTCGGTGCCGTCGCGCTGCGCCTTGCCGACAGCTTTGCAACGCCGGAGGCGGCAAACCTTGGCCTTGTCGACTTCCGCTACGCCTTCCTGATCATCGGTGCGCTCGGGCTGATCGGCCTCTATGACAGCCTGTCGCTGCCCCGTGATGCCGGCGCGCTGGTCAGCAAGCATCGCCGCCGCGAAAGCGTCGCGGTGCCGCGCCCTTGACGCGGCGAGGCGGCAGGCCCTATTGCGCCGCATAAATGCCACGGCCGGGGGCGAGACCGGGGCGAACCGCACAGCGCCGCGATCGGAGCCAAGGACTATGTCGATGAATGCCAGCAACCGCGATCCCTTCCTCACCCATGACGTGAAGCTCGACCGCCTCGGCGAAGTCGCCGTCCGTGTTGGCCTCGGGCTGCAGAAAGGTCAGGAACTGGTTATGACGGCGCCGATCGATGCGCTGCCGCTGGTCCGCCGGATCACCGAGCATGCCTACAAGGCAGGGGCCTCGTTGGTGACGACTTTGTTCTCGGACGAAGACTCGACGCTGATGCGCTTCCGTCATGCGCCGGATGGCAGCTTCGACACCGCCTCGGGCTGGCTTTATGAAGGCATGGCTTCGGCCTTCCGCGGCGGCGCCGCCCGTCTCGCGATCGCCGGCGAGAATCCCTCGCTGCTCTCGGCGCAGGACCCCGACAAGGTTTCCCGCGCCAACCGGGCCCGTTCGCGCGCCTATCAGCCGGCGCTCGAGCTCATCGCGGGCTTCGACATCAACTGGACGATCGTCTCCTACGCAGCGCCCGCCTGGGCCAAGGCCGTGTTCCCCGACGAGCCCGAGACGGTGGCGGTCGCAAAGCTCTGGGAAGCGATCTTCGCCGCCTCGCGCGTCGATCGCGTCGATCCGGTTGCGGCCTGGCAGGAGCATAATCGTGCGCTGCACACCCGCACCAAGCTGCTCAACGACAAGCACTACGTCGCATTGCACTTCACCGGCCCCGGCACCGACCTCACCGTCGGCCTTGCCGACGACCATGAATGGGAAGGCGGTGCCTCCAAGGCGAAGAACGGCATCATCTGCAACCCGAACATCCCCTCCGAGGAGGTGTTCACGACGCCGCACAAGGACCGCGTCTCCGGCATGGTGACGAGCACCAAGCCGCTGTCCTATCAGGGCACTCTCATCGACGAGATCCAGGTGCGGTTCGAGGACGGCCGCATCGTCGAGGCGCATGCCAAGTCGGGCGAGAACGTGCTGCGCAAAGTGCTGGAGACAGACGAGGGCGCGGCCCGGCTCGGCGAAGTGGCGCTGGTGCCGCATTCCTCGCCCATCTCGGCCAGCGGACTGCTGTTCTTCAATACGCTCTATGACGAAAACGCCGCCTGCCACATCGCGCTTGGCCAGGCCTATGCCAAATGCATTCGTGGCGGCGACACGATGACCGCCGAGCAGCTCGCTGAAAAGGGCGCCAATCGCTCGCTGATCCATATCGACTGGATGATCGGTTCGGGCGAGGTCGATATCGACGGCATCACCATGTCGGGCGCCGCCGAGCCGATCATGCGCCGCGGCGAGTGGGCCTGAGCCTCGGCCGAGACGGTTCACGAAGCACTTTTGTGTGAGGGCGACGGAAATGCCGTCGCCCCGCTGCGACGCTGCGTCGCCAGAGGTTTCGCGGCCTCAATACGGCCAGATTTGCGTCCTCTTCACAAGCCTAACGCAATATCTTGGAAGAATGCTTCGCTAGACATAGATCCGGTTCAGCATTCTTGGGGTCCAGATGACACACGCTGCGATGGCATCGCGCCGTCCCGAAAGGGACCTGGCCGCGTCCTCACCTTCAGACAACGACCAGAACGGGTTGCCCGACGTGCAGGGTGACGCTGAGCCGCGCCGTCGGCTCGACCGAATTCTCGATTTTATCTCTGTGTGGAAGCCGGCAATCGCCGCCGCCGCCGGGCTTGCCGTGCTGGTGCTGGTGTGGCTGGCCATCAACCGGCTGATCGGCGAAGTCAATTACGACGACGTGATCGATGCGCTGCATGCGACGCCGATCACCGCCATCCTCGCCGCGCTCGGCCTCACCGCGCTCTCCTTCGTGTCGCTCAGCATCTATGACTGGTCGGCGCTGGCCCATCTTGGCCGCCGCGTTTCCTATCCCCTGGTCATGCTGACTTCGTTCTGCGCCTATGCCGTCGGCAACACCGCAGGCTTCGGTCCGCTGACTGGAGGCGCGATCCGCTTCCGCTTCTATGGCCGCCTCGGCTTCGAGCCGGCGGATGTCGCCCGTATCGTCGCGTTCATCACCGTCGCCTTTGGCCTCGGCCTTGCCGGCGTCACGGCGCTCGGCCTCGTGTTCGACCCGGCCGATGTCGCTGCTCCCGTCGGAATGCCGCCAGCGGTCCTCGCCGTGATCGGTGCCGCCATTCTCGCCGGGCTCGCCGCTCTGCTCGGCTGGTCGGCGTTCGGCTCCGGCCGTATCGGTTGGCGCGGGCTTTCGATCGCGCTGCCGACGCCGCGCATCATGCTGATGCAGTTCGGCGGCACGCTGATCGACGTGGCAACCTCGGCTGCCGTGCTCTGGGTCCTGCTACCGCAAACCGATGTCGGACTGCCGGCCTTCATCGCGATCTATGCGGTCGCGATCGGCCTCGGTGTCGCCAGCCATGTTCCGGCCGGGCTCGGTGTGTTCGAGGCGGTCATCGTCGCCGTTATCGGGCGCACGGCGCCGGTCGACCAGGTGCTTTCGGCGCTGTTCCTCTATCGCATCATCTATTATGGCGTGCCGCTTCTGGTCGCTTCTGGTCTCGTCACCGCGCTTGAGCTTCGTCGTGTCGCAGGCGGCAGCCAGGCCTCCCGCGTCATCAAGGCCGGTGCAAGACTGTCGCCGCGCGTCCTTTCTGCGCTGACGTTGGCCATGGGCGCGGCGCTGATCTTCTCGGGTGTGACGCCGGCCGCCGATGAGCGGCTGGACATGCTCTCCAATGTCCTGCCTCTGCCGATCGTCGAAGGCGCGCATTTCATCGAAAGCGTGCTCGGTCTCGGCCTAATCGCGATCTCACGCGGCCTTGCGCATCGGCTCGACGGAGCGTGGTGGGCGGCGGTCGTTTCGGTCGGCATCGCCGTGCTGCTGTCGCTGCTGAAGGCGATCGCGATCACCGAATCCGTGGCGCTGGCGCTCCTCTTCATGGCGCTGCTTGCAACACGGCGGGAGTTCACGCGACCAGCGTCGCTCTTGCACCAGCGCCTGACGCCCGGCTGGTGGATGGCGATTGCCACGGTCATCGGTACGGCGGTGGTGGTGCTGTTCTTCGTCTATAGCGACGTCGACTATTCGCGCCAGCTCTGGTGGCAGTTCGAATTCTCCGAAGAGGCGCCGCGCAGCCTGCGCGCCCTGCTCGGCGTCGTCATTGCCGCGGGATCGCTCGCTGCCTGGTCGCTGCTGCGCCCGTCCAAGGGCAAGACCGGCACGCCGACCGATGAAGAAATTGCGGATGCGGTCGCGATTCTGGCAGAGCAGGCTTATCCCGACGCCAATCTCGTGCGCATGCGCGACAAGACGCTGCTGTTCTCCGAGGATCGCCGCGCCTTCATTATGTTCGGTCGCCAGTCGCACTCCTGGGTGGCGTTGTTCGACCCGATCGGGCCGCGCGATGCGTGGCCGGGTTTGGTTTGGCAGTTCGTCGAGATGGCGCAGGCCGCGGGCGGACGAGCGATGTTCTATCAGGTCCAGCCGCAGAATCTGGCGCTCTATGCCGATGCCGGGTTGCGGTGCTTCAAGCTCGGCGAGGCGGCGCATGTCAACCTGCAGGAGTTCGATCTCAAGGGCGGCAAGCGCGCCAGCCTGCGGCACGGCAACAATCGCGGCCTCCGCGAAGGGCTCAGCTTCGAATTGCTGCCGCCTGAAGTGGTCGCCGCCGAGATCGACGCGCTGCAGGCGGTGTCCAATCTCTGGCTTGCCGACCACAAGGCGCGCGAGAAGCGCTTCTCGATCGGCGCGTTCGACCGGGCCTATGTTGCCGCGCAGTCGGCCGCAGTGGTGCGCCGCGAAGGCCGCATCGTCGCCTTCGCCACGGTGATGACGACCGCATTGAGGCAGGAGGCGACCGTCGACCTGATGCGCTTCTCGCCGGATGCGCCGGCCGTGACGATGGAGTTTCTGTTCGTCAATCTGATGCTGGCGCTGAAGGATGCGGGCTACCATGTCTTCGATCTTGGCATGGCGCCGCTGTCTGGTCTGACGGGCGGCCCGGCCGCGCCGTTCTGGCATCGACTGGGCAGCGCTGTGTTCGAACACGGCGAGCGTTTCTACAATTTCAACGGTCTTCGTGCATTCAAGGCAAAGTTCCAGCCGGAATGGCAGCCGCGTTATCTCGCCGTAACCGGCGGAGCTAACCCGGTTATTGCACTGGCGGATGTGACCGTCCTGATCAGTGGCGGTCTGAAGGGAGTCGTCGGCAAATGATCCGTATTCTCGCACCGGCCCTCTTCGCCGCTGCACTGGCCTTGCCGGTGCTTGCGGCTGACGCGCCGAACCAGCCTCAGCCGGCAGCCGCAGCCGCACCCGCAGCCGCGCCGCAGCCGGCTCCCGCCGCGCCGCAGCCGGCGGCGGCCGCCGCAGCGACCAAGCCGGGCCTGCCGCAATTCACAGCCGGCCTCCTTGGCAAGCCGCAGATCCTGCTGCCCGACGGGCCAGTGACGGGAACGGTGTTCCTGTTCGCCGACAAAGACGGCTGGACGGCTGACGAAGCGCAGTTGGCCTCGGACATGAAGAAGTCCGGCGCCATCGTCGTCGGCGTCGATACAGCCGCGATGTATGCCGGACTCGAGGCGGATAGCGAGGACGAGTGCATCTATCTCGTCTCCGATATCGAGGACCTTTCGCACCAGATCCAGCGCGCGCTGGCAACGCCCAACTACCATTCGCCGATCCTGGCCGGCGTCGGCACGGCCGGCGCCCTGGTGCTCGCCATCGCCGCCCAGACGCCTGACGCGACGATCGGGCACAGCGTCGTCGTCGACCCGACGCTCATGGTGCCGCTGAAGAAGCCGCTTTGTACCGATGCGCCGCGCACCGTTTCGGCTGATGGCTCGATCTATGGGCTCGCCGAGGGCGACCTCACCAACCCGGTCGACGTGCTCTTTTCGGCGACAGCGCCGAAGGACGGCCGTGATCATGTGACCTCGCTGCAGGCGAAGGGTTTCACCATCAAGTCGAAGGACGTGACCGAGGGGCCGTTCCCGGCTTTGAAGTCGCGGCTTGCGCGCCTCCTGGCGCCGAAGTCGAACGCCGACGATCCGCTCGCCGACCTGCCTCTGGTGGAATTGCCCGCCCCGGTGCAGCACGGCACCATGGCGATCATCTATTCCGGCGACGGCGGCTGGCGCGATCTCGACAAGTCGATCGGCGATGCCTTCCAGAAGCAGGGCGTGCCGACGATCGGCGTCGATTCGCTGCGTTATTTCTGGTCGCGGAAGACGCCTGAGCAGACCTCTGCCGATCTTGCGCGCATCATCGACTACTACACCGAGAAGTGGGGCATCGATCACGTCGTGCTCGTCGGCTACTCTTTCGGCGCCGACGTGCTGCCCTCGGCCTATCACCTGCTGCCGCCCGATGAGCAGAGCCAGGTCAGCGAAGTCTCTCTGCTCGGCATTTCCGATCAGGTCGACTATGTGATCTCGGTCGGGGCCTTCCTCGGCACCAATTCCGGCGATGGCCAGACGCTCCCCGACATCAAGACGATCAAGCCGGCGCTCATCCAGTGCTTCTATGGCGAGGAGGAAGACGACAGCCTCTGCCCGAAGCTCGAGGGCAGCGGCGTCGAGCTGATCAAGACCACCGGCGGCCATCATTTCGATGGCGATTATGACGGGCTCGCCCGCCGCATCCTCGATGGCCTCAGCCGGCGTCTCTCCGGTGCGGTCGACCCTGTTGCCGACCGCTAGCGCCGATTTGGCGGCGGGCGCCCGGCAAAAGGCGCAAACAGATGGCGGCAGCGAGGATCTCGCTGCCGCAGACATTTCAGGCTCAGACGCGGTGCCGCCATCGTCCGCGCCCGTCGGCGCGGCTCAATCCGATCGACGGTCGAAAATGGCGTCCAGCCTCTGCTTGCTTTTTGACCTCGCGCTGTTGCCGGCGGCCCTCGTGGTCGTCGCCGGTCGCTTCGGCCAGCATGCCTGGCTGCTGGAGATGACGAACTACTTCCGCCCGCATATCGCGGTACTGGCGCTCCTGTTTGTCGTGCTCGCGGTTGCGACCGGCAGCCGTCCGCGCATGGCGGTCTCGGTCCTGATCTTCGGCGCGGCGCTGCTGCCGCTGTTCTTCACGAGCCTGCCCAAGGCCGTGGCGGCGGCGGAGGGCAATTTCCGCCTGATGACGGCCAATGTGCTGCGCACCAATCGTGATTTCGAGCGTTTTCAGCAGAGTGTCGCGGCGGCGGCTCCCGATGTCGTGGTGATGCAGGAGGCCACCGCCCGCTGGCGTCCGACCGCGGCGAGCCTGCCCGGTCTCGTCCATGTCACGGCGCCGGATGCGTTGAGCACGGTCGTGGTGGCGAGCCGTTTCCCGATCCGCTCGGCACCCGTCGAATTGGAGCCGGGCGCCACGCCCTCCCGCATGACGGGCGGCGCCCGCGCTGTTCGCGTCGAGATCGATCGCCCGGATGCGACACGGAAGCTGGTTCTCTATGCCGTTCACGCGCCGACGACGCGCCGCGCGGCAGGCTGGGCGGCGCGCAACGCCTATCTCGCCGCGATCGCCGATCGCGTGCGCCAGGAGCCTGATGACACCGACGTGATCATGGCCGGCGACTGGAACACGGCCTTCTGGTCGCCGACGCTGGCGAGCGTGCTGTCGCGCGCGGGGCTCGCAACGACCGAGCCGGGCGCGTGGCCGCCGCCGACGCGCTTCTTCCGCGAGGCGGGCTTGCCGCCGGCGCTGGGTACGCCGATCGATCGGATCACCGTCTCGAAGCGGATCGGTCTTGCCTCGATCGCGGTCGGCGGTGATTTCGGCTCGGACCATCTACCGGTCATCGCCGCTCTCGCGCTTCCCTGAGGCACTACCAGCCGGAGCCGCCGCCGCCCCCGCCGCCCGAGCCTGACGAACCACCGCCCGATGAGCCCGACCGCGATCCGGGCGCCGTCGCGGCTGCCGCGACCGTGTGCGACAGGCTGGAGCCAAGCCGCTCGACCAGGCTGCCGGGATCGCGGTGCGAGCTCGTCATGTACCAGTTCGCGACCGCTGCCGATGCGCCTGCGGCGGCGAGGATTGCGGCGAATTTCGCCGCCCAGGCATTCTCGACATCGAGCGCCACCGCATAAGGCAGATAGCGCTCGAACAGCTCCGGTGTCTTTTCAGGCGGGTGCAGAACTTCGAGCCGGTTTTCCTCGGCTGTGCCGAGATAGTGGCGAAAGCCGGCAACCGCATCGCGAAGCGTCTGGCCCTCGGCTGTCGGGCTGCGCATCCAGCTGAATGCGGAGACGAGAACGGGCAGGATCACCGCCGGCAGGAGCAAAGGGGCAGCGGAAAACGGCCCGATGATCGTGCCCGCAAAGGCGATCAGGCCGGCGCCGCCGAACGCGATCGCGAAGGCGCCGAGGAAGACCCATGTCACCAGCCGCGAGAACAGCGATTGCCCGGTCTGGCCGGCATTCAGCGCGATGCCGACCACGATGCCAGCGACCGAGGCAAAGACGAGGCCGATCGAGGCCTGAATGCCGCGGTCGGGCCCGAGCGCCGTCAACAGACCGATGCCTGTCAACACATAGGTGATCACCGTCAACAGTACGCCGACCGCAAGCCACCCCCCATTCCAGTGGAAGATCGTACCGGCATAGCGCGCGGCGAGGCCCTGGGAGAGGGCACTCTTGGCTGCCTGCAGGACGGCGTAGTTCTTTTGAACGAGCGGTACGGCATCACCGCCGCGAAACAGCGTTGACGCAAGCGCGGCTTCGGGCGGATCGAGCGGGGGTTCGCTGGTGCGGCTGGAGACCACCAGCGTCGGGCCATTGTCGGCGAGCTTCAGATGGCCCCGGACGCCGAGATCGAGCAGCGCCGCCGTAAAGGCGCGGTCGTCAAAGGCCATGGCCGACACATAGCGCGCAGCCGCCGCCGAAAGGCCGCCTGGCGGCGAGAACAGCGGCACCAGCGGCCCGCGTGGCGGATCGCGGCCGACCCGGAGCCAGGCGAGGACAAAGTAGCCGCCTGTGATGAGACTGCCGATGATCGCGGCGAGCGCGCCGAGATTGTCGCCGAGCCACCAGAGAGCCCTTCGCTCGAAAGCGGGCGGATCGACGATACCCTTCTGCCACGATGCCGAGACGGTCAGCCCGCTGCCGATCGCGAGCGGTGTCGTCGTGCGGAACAGGATCGTGCCCGGATGGGCTGTATCCCAGATGACGGAGGCGGCATGCGCATGCGAGCCGGGCGGCCCGGTATAGGCGATGAAATTCTGGAACGGTACCGCCTCGGGCAGCGTGATCCGCGCTTCGGCGCTCTCGATCGGAAAGGTCCAGTCGCTGCCGGTCGCATTCCATGTCAGCTCGTCATAATCGGCAAAGAAGCCGATCTGCCGGGTTGTGCGGTAGCGGATGACGTAGTCATGCGGCCCTTGCTTGACCATCCGGTCGGCTGCGCCGATGCGGATGCGGGTGCCGTTGGCGATCGGCTCTGTCGAGAACGGCTCCGGGCTGCCATCGAGGCTGACAGCATCGACCGTGAATCCAACGACGACCGAGCCGCCGTGGCGATCCTGGTAGCGGGTCGGGAAATCGCGCACGATCCCGTGCCGGATCTGCACGCCCTCGGCCTCGATGCGGATCGTCTCTGTGACTGCGAGATCGCCATTGCGCCCGACCGTGACGTCGCTCACGAAGGAGAGGATGCGCTCCTCGGCGCCGGCCGGCAGCAGCGCAGCGAGGATGACAAGGGCGGCGAGCGCGCTGCGCAGCATGGCCATCGGCCTCAGAACGAAACCTTCGGCGCGATCTCGGCCGCGGCACGATCCTCGATTTCGTAGTAGGGCTCCTCCTTGAAGCCGAGCGTGTTGGCGAGCAGAACCGCTGGGAAGGATTGGATCGAGGTGTTCAAGTCGCGAACGGTCGCGTTGTAATAGCGCCGCGCCATCTGCATCTGGTCCTCGACCGAGGCGAGTTCGCTTTGCAACTGGCGGAAATTGGCGTCCGCCTTCAGGTCGGGATAGGCTTCCGAAATCGCGATCAGCCGGCCGAGCGCGCCCGAAAGCGCGGCGTCCGCGGCGGCCTGGCTGGTGACGCTGCCGGCATTCATGCTGGCGGCGCGCTTGGCGGCGACATCCTCGAAGATGCCCCTCTCATGCGCGGCGTAGCCCTTCACCGTTTCGACGAGATTGGGGATCAGATCGGCGCGGCGCTTCAGCTGAACGTCGATGCCGCTCCAACCTTCGCGGGCAAGATTGCGCTGCCGCACCAGCCGGTTATAGAGCGTGACGCCATAGACCCCGGCGACGGCGATGATCGCGATGATGATCCACATGGACATGGCCGTTCCCTTGAACCCCTGATGGCGCTCTTTCGCGACGCGCAGCATCTTAGCGGGTCCGGCGCGAAATTGCGCCCCTGGTCCGGCCGGCTGGGACCGGCTGGCGAAGCGGACGCGGCAAGACCTATCGGCGCCGCCATGCTTGTTCTATGACCACGCTTCGCCGAAACGGACAGATCGAGACCAGCCATGAGCGATGAACGCGATCTCGGCCGCCGCGCCGGCCTGCCCGAGGACCTTCGGGGCCTTGTGCTGCGCCATCCGCGTGCCGGCTGGAGCGGCCATGTCAATCTTGGGGTCACCGCGCGGTTCTGGCTCGAACGCCATGCCGATCTCCGGGCGATCGAGAGCGAGATATCAGGCGGAATCGCAGACTTTCGCGAAGGGCGCGTCGAAGCCGATCCGTTTGCGCGTCTCCTTGTGCCGCGGCTCCGCCACTTCCTCGGCGATCTCGAGGGTCACCACCGGGTCGAGGACGGGCACTATTTCCCTGTCTTCGCCGAGGCCGAGCCGTCGCTTGCGAGCGGCTTCGATCTCATGGAGGGCGATCACGAGGTGATCCATGCGCAGATCGAGGCGGTGATCGAGACGGCCAATGCCATGCTGGCCGTCCTCCCGGCTGGCGGCGATGCCCTTCGCTTCGCCGCCGATGGCTATGCGGCGGCCCAGCTTGCCCTCGGGGCGGGCCTCGCGCGTCATCTGGGCGACGAGGAGGATCTCATAATCCCGCTGATCCTCGATCGTGGCGAGCGCGATCTCGGGATTGGCTTCTGAGCATCAGCCGCGACCGGCCCAGGGAACCAGCCAGCGCTCGGCGAGGCGGATCAGCGCCTCGAGTGCGAAGGCCACCGCTGCGATGACGAGGATACCCATCACCACCACGTCGGTGACCAGGAATTGCGCGGCCGACTGAATCATGAAGCCGAGGCCGCGCGAGGCGGCGACGAGTTCGGCCGCAACCAGCGTCGACCAGCCGGTGCCGAGCGCAATGCGCACGCCTGTCAGGATGCTTGGCAGCGCACTCGGCAGCACAACGTGCCGCAGGAGTTGGGTCCTGCTCGCGCCCAGCGATCGCGCCGCATTCAGTCGGTCGGTCGCGACGCCGCGCACGCCTGAAGCGGTTGCGATCACGATCGGCGCCAGCATGGCGATGGCGATGATCAGTACCTTGGAGGGCTCGCCGATGCCGAACCAGATGATGACCAGCGGCAGATAGGCGAGCGGCGGGATTGGGCGCAGGATCTCGATCAGCGGATCGAAGATGCCGCGGCCGAGCGGACTGGCGCCGATGGCGAAGCCGATCGGAACGCCGACGGCGATTGCCGCCAGCAAGGCCGCGAAGACGCGGCCAAGGCTTGCGGCGAGATGCTGCGCCAATGTCGCATCGACGAAGCCATCCCGTGCGACGCTGACGAACTGGCCAAGAACTTCGGCCGGGGCGGGCAGGAAGAGGCGCGGCACCAGGCTGAGGCTGGTCGCGATCTGCCAGGCGGCAAGAAGGGCAAGGAGGGTCGCGAGGCTGATGAGCCGCACCGGAACGGGACGCCGACGGCCGGATGGCGGCTTTCGGGCTGCGCGGGGCACCTCATCGGCGCGGCCCTCGAGCGCGGCTTCGGCGAGGTCGAGGCTCATGCGGCTTCCCTTTCGAAGATGGCGTCGAGCAGCGTCTCCCGCGCGGCGATGAAGTCTCGGCTCGCCTTGATAGCGCGGGCGCTTTCCCCCGCGAGGCGGCGGCGACCGAAATCGACGGAAAACTGCTGCACGATGCGGCCGGGCGCCGGGGCCATGACGATGATGCGGGTTGCGAGGAACAGGGCCTCTTCAACGCCGTGGGTGATCAGCAGCGCGCCGGTGCCGCTTGCCGCCCAGACATCGAGCAGCAATTCCTGCATGGATTCGCGCGTCATGGCGTCGAGCGCGCCCAGCGGTTCGTCCATGAGCAGGAAGGTCGGCTCCGCGGCGAGGGCGCGTGCCAATCCGACACGCTGGCGCTGGCCACCCGAGAGCTGCCAGATCGGCCGGTCGGCGAGGCCGGGGAGCCCGACCACGGCGAGATGGCGCTCGGCGATGCTGCGCCGCTCTGCCTTGCCGTTTCCGGCGAGCCGCCGGGCGAAGGCGACATTCTCGCCGCAAGACAGCCAGGGAAAGAGCGCATCGTCCTGGAAGACGACCGCGCGGTCGGCGGAGGGACCGGCGACAGGCTTGCCGTCGACGCTGACGCGGCCGCTGCTTGGCGCGATGAAACCGGCGGCGAGATTGAGCAGCGAGGTCTTGCCGCAGCCCGAGCGGCCGACCACGACGACGAATTCGCTGTTCCGAAGTTCGAGCGAGACATCGGACAGCACCAGCGGGCCGTCGTCATAGCGGAGCGATATGGCATTGAGCGCGAGATGGGCCATGGCGCGAGTCCTCGTTCGACCGGAAAGTGAATGGACCCGCTTCGCGCCAGAGGACGCGAAACGGGTCCGGATGCGTCTCGGGGTGCCGCCACCCCCGAGAGCAGCATCAGTTCGAAGCGAGCGCCTCTGTGACGAAGCGCGTGGTGACGAAGGGGGCATAGTCCGGCAGGACGGCCGGGATCTTGCCCTGCTCCTTGAGGAAGGCCGAGGCGTCAGCGATCGCCTTGACCGTTCCGCCGCCGAGCAGTGCCGCCGAGGCCTGCTCGTCGAGCTGCGGGAAGTGGTAGCCTTGGAGGAGCGCCGGCACCTCGTCGACCTTGGCGCCCGTCAGCTTCGAAATCTTCGCCGCTTCGGGCGACTTCGCATCCCACCTGGCTCCATTTGCCTTGAAATCGGCATAGGCGGCGCCGGTCACCTTGACGAAGGAGGCGACGATTTCCGGATGCTTCTCGGCGAAGTCCTTACGGACGATCCATGCATCGAAGGTCGGAGCACCCCATTTGCCGACCTCGGCCGAGTCTGTCAGCACCTTGCCGTTTTCCTTGATCTTGCCGAGCGCGGGATCCCAGACATAGGCCGCGTCGATATCGCCGCGCGACCAGGCGGCGGCGATTTCCGGTGGACGGAGGTTCAGGATCTCGACTGACTTCGGATCGATGCCCCAATGCTTGAGCGCCGCCAGCAGGCTGTAATGGGTGGTCGAGACGAAGGGCACCGCGATCTTCTTTCCGACGAGATCCTTGGGCTCGGTGATCTTGGCGCCGTCGCGCACGACGAGCGCTTCGGATTCGCCGATCAGCCCGACGACGAAGATGGTCTCGATCGGCAGTTCGCGGCTCGCCGCCGCGGCGAGCGGGCTGGAGCCGACATAGCCGATATCGACGGCGCCCGAAGCGATGGCGGCGATGACATCGGCGCCCGAATCGAACTTCTTCCAGTCGATGCTGGCCTTTGCGGCCTTCTCATAGGTGCCGTCTGCCTGGGGAATCTTCGAGGGCTCGACGACGGTCTGGTAGGCGATGGTGACTTTCGGCGCCTCGGCCGCCTTGGCGTTGACGCCGGCAGCAAGAGTCAGGCCGATGGCGGCGGCACTGGCGAGGACGGTCCTGCGGGTAAATTTGGACATGGTGGGTCCTTGATCTGCGCGCGCGGCATCAATCGCCGTCGGCGGCGCAAGCTTTGTGGGATCTTGTCTGGAAGTGCCGCCGGGCGGCCGGTCGCTCAAGGCGCGTCAACAGAGCCGTTGGGTCATGGACGTCTCTCCCCTCGGGGCTTAGCCGTTGTTGGCGCGGGGCAAGCCTCACGGATCAACTGATCCTCAAATCGCCGCGACGGTCGACCACTCAACCGTGATCCAAGACTAGGCAATGACGCCTATCTCGATAAAGGAAGTAGTTATTATAGTTATACCCATGCTGAGCATGGCTTGCCGCGAACCCTGCCTATTTCGTCAAGATTGGAGGGCTCGCGCCACGACATGTGCTCCCGCGCGCCGATAGCCGCAACGGCTCACATTCGTCGGCTATCCTGTCGTCCTGCTCGCAGCTCAGCCGCCGCGCAGCTTCGCCAGCAGGGCGGTATCGGGATAGCCGTCCGGGGGAAGGCCATAGCCGATCTGGGCGGCGCGGACGGCGGCCCGCGTGCCGGAGCCGATCATACCATCAGCCTTGCCGACCGGATGGCCATGCGCGGCGAGCAGCTTCTGCAATTCCTGCACGTCCTTGAAGGAGAGGCCGTCGACATTGCCACCACGTCCCACCGGCGGAGCGCCATCGAGCCGCGTCGCGAAATAGGCGGCGGTCAGCGCATAGACGAAGGACTGGTTCCACTGCAGATAGACGTCGAAATTGGCATAGCCGAGGAAGGCAGGGCCGTTGCGGCCCATCGGCAGGAGCAGCGTCGCGGGGAGGCTTGCGGCGCCGAGCGTCGAGCCGGGCGCTGCCGTCACGCCGAGGCTCTGCCACTCCGCGACGCTCTTGCGGACGGCGAGATCCGACTGCGACCAGTCCATGTCCTTGGGTACGCGCACTTCGGTCAGCCAGGGCTGATTGCGCTGCCAGCCTTCATGCACAAGGAGGGCGGCGGCCGAAGCGAGCACATCCGGCGTTGAATGCAGGAGGTCTCGCTTGCCGTCGCCGTCATAATCGACAGCAAAGTCGCGGTAGTGGGTGGCGAGGAACTGCACCTGACCGAGTTCGCCGGCCCAGGGGCCCTTCATTTCGGCAGCGGTGAGGTCGCCGCGCTCGATGACGGCGAGCGCCGCCATCAGCTGGTCGCGGAAGAGATCCGAACGGCGGCAATCATAGGCGAGCGTTGCCAGCGAGCGCAGCGTCGGCATATCGCCGAGATTGGCGCCGAAATCGGTCTCGAGGCCCCAGAAGGCGACGAGGACCGGGGCGGGGACGCCGTAATCCTTGTCGATGCGGGCGAAGAGTTTCGCATTCTGCTTGATGAGCTGCGCGCCCTTCTGCAGCCGATACTTCGCCACCATGCGATCGGAGAACTGCAGGAAGTTCTGCGCGAAGACGTTCTGGGCGCGGTCCTTGCCGATCACGTCGGGCGCATAGCTGAGCCCGTCAAGCGCCGATGACACCGTGGCCGGCGAGATGCCGCTCGCCAATGCGTCGCTCTCGAATTGCTTCAGCCAGGCCGGAAAGCCGGCGCCATTGGTGCTGCAGGTCGCGGCTGTGGCGGCGCCGGCGACGGTCGACACGAGAAGCACGGCAAGGAGCCGCAGCCCGGCCTTCAGCATTGCGAACCTCCAAAAGGGGACATGTTTGGCGACAGGTGACATTCCCCCACCGCAAATGCAACGCCTGCGCCACGGTCTGGTTCATCCCGTTGCCGCGCATTCATGGGCGGATCGCGGCGGGTTGCTATCAGAGCTCGCGCCGATCGGCCCCATCAATCATGGCGGCAAGCGCGCCATCCCTGAACTGATCGAACCAGTGCCGGATCGCGCTGAGGCTTGCCGGATTGATGCGATAGATCCGTCGGGTGCCCTCCGCATCATCGATGACGAGCCCGGCCTCCTTCAATACCTTCAGATGCTGCGACACGGCTGGACGGCTGATCGGCAACCCTTCGGCGAGGCGTCCGACGGTGAGCGGCCCGCGCCCGAGCCGCTCCAGCAGCGCGCGCCGTGTCGGGTCGCCAAGGGCCGCCCATTGTTCATCACGGGCGGGCAGGCGGTTCATATAGTAAGCCATTACTTACCATATCAAGGCGCGGCGATCCGTCAAGCACCACGCGCGCGCGCCGCATCGAAGGCGGCGACGAGCCGTTTTGGTGCCGCACCCCGCCAGCAGCGCTCGACGAGCGGCATCAGTTGATCCGCGTCGATGGCGGCGAGGCGGACGAGCACATAGGGATAGCCGCGATAGTGGTCGGTGATGAAGAAAGTCTCCGGCGCGACCTCGATCAGAACATCGCGCTCGCCGGGATCGCAGCGCATCGCGAACACCGTGTCGTCGTCGCGGATGCGGCCGAGGAAGCGCTTGCCGACGATGAACGACATGGTGCCGTGATGCGTGCTCTCGGTGACGCCGGGGAGGGCGAGGAACAGGCGGCGAAGGTCATCGGCATCGACGGTCATCGAACGCTCCTCGCAAGGGCGGTGCCGGCCGGGATGTCCCTGCGCCTATTCGGCGGCGAGCTTGGCCGCGTCGTAGAACAGGGCGCTGACGGATTCGCCGCAGTTGATGCGCCGCATTGCCTCGGCGAGCGCCGGGGCCACCGACAGAACGGTCAGCTTGGGCACGCGTTTCGCCTGGGGCAGTGGCACCGTATTGGTGCAGACGATCTCGATGATGTCAGGCTCCGCGGCCAGGCGCTGGAGGCTCTCGCCAGCAAAAATGCCGTGCGTCGTGGCGATGCGAACCGAGCGCGCGCCGCCGGCGCGCAGATGCTGCAAGAGCTCCAGCACTGAACCGCCGCTGGCGATTTCGTCGTCGAGAACGATAACGTCCCGGCCTCTGACATCGCCAATCAAGGTGGAGATGCGCACCTGCGTGTCGCTTATCCGTTCCTTGGCGCCGGCGGCGACGGGCACGTTGAGCCGCCGTGCGAAGGCCGCCGCGTTCTTGGCGTTGCCGAGATCCGGCGAGACGACGACGGCCTGGCTGAGATCATAGGTCTGGAAGTGGGATGACAGCTCATCGAGCGCATGAAGCTGGTCGACGGGCACGCTGAAGAACCCGTGCACCTGTGGCGAGTGCAGCGTCATGGTCAGGACGCGGTCGGCGCCCGCCGTCGAAAGGAGATCGGCAACCAGACGGCCGCCCAGCGAAATCCGCGGTGCGTCCTTCTTGTCCGACCGCGCATAGGAAAAATACGGAATGACGGCAGTGATACGCGCGGCCGAAGCACCGCGTGCCGCGTTGAGCATCAGCATCAGCTCGAACAGGTTCTCCTGCACCGGCGCATTCAGCGGCTGGATCAGAAAGACATCCTGATCGCGGCAATTCGCCTGAAGCTGAACTTCGAGACAGTCGTTCGAGAAGCGCTTGAGCCGTGTCGGCAGCAACGGGACTTTGAGATGAGCGCAAATTGCCTTGGCGAGATCGGGATTAGCGTGACCGCTGAAAACCGCCAGTTCGCTCATCAATCCCTCCCATGGAGCAACAGCGGCGAGCTATCGGATTCGGCAGTCACAATCAACGCGATTGCGGCCTCCCTCGGCTCACGCCGCCTGCTGGCGCTGATAGTCCTTGATCTCGCTGGCGGTGATCGTCGGGGCGCGTTCGAGTTCATAGCGAAGCTCGAAGGCCGAGGGCGCCATGAAAACCGGCGCGCCGTCGAGATCCGAGGCCATCGAGCTGCGGTGACGTTCGACGAAGGTGTTGAGTGCGTCCTTGTCGCTACCGGAAATCCAGCGGCAGACAGTGAAGCGCGACGGCTCGAAGTCGATCGGCAGGCCATATTCGACCTGCATGCGCTCCTTGAGCACGTCGAGCTGCAGCGCGCCGACGACGCCGATGATCGCCGGCGAACCGTCCTGCGGCACGAAGACCTGCACGACGCCTTCCTCGGCCATCTGCTGCAGCGCTTCCTTGAGCTTCTTCGCCTTCATCGGATCCTGCAGGCGGATGCGGCGGAGGATTTCCGGCGCGAAGCTCGGCACGCCGTGGAAGACCAAATTCTCGCCCTCGGTCAGCGTGTCGCCGATGCGCAGCGTGCCGTGATTGGGAATGCCGACCACGTCGCCGGCAAAGGCCTCGTCGGCGAGCAGGCGATCCTGCGCGAAGAAAAATTGCGGGCTCGACAGCGGGATTGGTTTCCCCGTGCGCACCAGCTTCGCCTTCATGCCGCGCTGCAGGCGGCCTGAGCAGACGCGGAGGAACGCGATGCGATCGCGGTGGTTCGGGTCCATGTTCGCCTGGATCTTGAACACGAAGCCGGACATCTTCGGCTCGGTCGGCTCGACCATGCGACCCTCGGCCTGCTGCGGCCGTGGCGAGGGCGCGAAGGCGGCCAGCGCGTCGATCAGGTCGTGGACGCCGAAATTGCGCAGCGCGGACCCGAAATAGACCGGCGTCAGATGGCCCTGGCGGAAGCTGTCGGCGTCAAAACCGTTGCCGGCTCCCTCGATCAGTTCCATCTCTTCGCGGAAGGTAGCCACGGCTTCCGGCGTGGTCAGGCCGTCGATCTGCGAATCGTTCGGCCCTGAGACCGGAATGACGGCATCGTCGGTGTCGATGCGGCGGACCGTGCGGGCGATGATGTCGTAAGTGCCTGCGAAGTCGCGGCCACGGCCGATCGGCCAGGTCATCGGCACGGTGTCGAGGGCCAGAACCTTCTCGATTTCGTCGAGCAGATCGAACGGGTCGCGTGTCTCGCGGTCGAGCTTGTTGACGAAGGTGACGATCGGAATGTCACGCAGGCGGCAAACCTCGAACAGCTTGCGCGTGCGATCCTCGATGCCCTTTGCGGCGTCGATCACCATGACGGCGGAATCGACGGCGGTCAGCGTGCGGTAGGTATCTTCGGAGAAATCTTCATGGCCCGGCGTATCGAGCAGGTTGAAGATTCTGCCGCCATATTCGAACGTCATCACCGAGGTGACGACCGAGATGCCGCGTTCGCGCTCGATGTTCATCCAGTCCGAGCGGGTCTGGCGGCGGTCGCGCTTGCCCTTGACCTCGCCGGCGAGCTGAATCGCGCCGCCCATCAGCAGCAGCTTTTCAGTCAGCGTGGTCTTGCCCGCGTCGGGGTGCGAGATGATGGCGAAGGTGCGTCGGCGGTCGACGGGTCCGGTCTCGGCGTCCATGGAATCTTGTGCTTCTGGCGATGTCTCGTGTGGCGGGCATGGTTAAACGAGCCCGCCGCGAAAGGCCAGACCCTCAGCGTCTGCGGACAAGCGCGGCCGCGACGATGCCGAGCCAGCCGATGATCATCGCAGTGCCGCCCCAGGGCGCGACGAAGGCCAGCGCAGCGCTGCCGGAGAGATCATGGAATGCGAGCGCCCCGGCGAAAACAAGGACGCCGACCGCGATCAGCACGGCGGATGCCGTCATCAGCCGGCCTCGCGCCGTGCCGTAGAGGCCAAGGGCGAGAAGGGCAGGGGCCTGCGCCATCGCCATCTGCCCTGCAGTGGCCAGGCGCTCGGCGCCGGCGATGTGGGCGCCGGCCGCGGCAAGGGCGACGCCAGCAGCGCCGGCCAGGCCCGCGACGATCATAAGGGCTCGATCCATTTCATCCCCTCGCATGGCCTTGCCGCTGGCGCGCCGCGCTTCCGCGCCCTAAGTTCGGCCTCAGTCTAAATCGATTCAGGAGAACCACTATGATCATCGTAACGGGCGGAAGCGGTCTCGCCGGGCGGGCCGTGATCGACGACCTTGTCTCGCATGGATATGAGGTGACGTCGATCGACAGCGCGCCGCAGCCTGCGGGGCAGGCGGCGCGGTATTCCCGCACTGACCTCACCGATTATGGCCAGACCGTCGCCGCGCTTTCTGCGATCGACGAGCGCGTCTCGAATGTCGAGGGCATCGTCCATCTCGCGGCGATCCCGGCACCGGGGCTCGCGCCGAACCACGTCATCTTCGAGACCAACATGATCTCGACCTACAATATATTCGAGGCGGCGCGGGTGCTCGGCATCCGCAATGTCGTCTGGGCGTCGAGCGAGACCGTGCTCGGCCTGCCTTTCGAGACGCCGCCGCCTTATGTTCCGGTTGATGAGGAATATCGCGGCCGGCCGGAGTCGGCCTATTCTCTGTCGAAGTTCCTCAGCGAGGAAATGGCGAAGGAGTTCTGCCGCTGGGACCCGTCGTTCAAGATCTTCGGGCTCCGCTTCTCCAACATCATGGCGGCCTACCGCTATTCGGAGTTCCCGGATTTCGACAAGGACATCAATCTGCGCAAGTGGAACCTCTGGGCCTATATCGACGCGCGCGACGCGGCGCAGGCCGTTCGCCTGGCGCTCGAATCGAAGCTCAAGGGCGCTGAGGTCTTCATCATCGCCAATGAGGACGGCGTGATGGGCAAGCCGAACGAGGAACTGCTCGACGCCGCCTTCCCGGGCGTGACGCGCAAGCGCCCCTTCGGCCCGCATGAAACGCTGCTCTCGATCGAAAAGGCCAAGACCGTGCTCGGCTACAAGCCGGCCTTCAACTGGCGCTGAGCGCGCCGGTCCGGCACACTCCCTGCCGACGACGGGCAGGCTGACGTCAAGGACGGCCCAGCGGTTCAACGAGCCGCCGGGCCTTCCAGCAATACCAACGGGTCGGGGGCCGGGCATGGGCAAAGGACGGGTCGAAGCGTTCAGCGATGGCGTGATCGCCATCATCATCACCATCATGGTGCTTGAGCTGCACGCGCCGCACGAGACGACGCTGGCCGCGCTGGTTCCCGAAATTCCGGTCTTTCTCAGCTATGTGCTCAGCTTCGTCTTCGTCGCTATCTATTGGAACAGCCACCATCATCTGTTTCACGCGGTGAAGAGCGTCAACGGGGCGGTGCTGTGGGCCAATCTCTTCCTGTTGTTTGCCCTCTCGCTCATTCCCTTCGTCACGGCCTGGATGGGCGAGAACCATCTCGAAGCCGTGCCGGTTGCGCTCTATGGCGCCGATCTCATTCTCTGCGCCGTCGCCTATACGGTTCTCGTCAGGCTGCTCATCGCGCATGAGGGGCCGAGCTCGACCCTCGCGCACGCGATCGGCAGCGACGTCAAAGGGAAGGTCTCGCTCTCGCTTTATGTGATCGGCATCGCAGCCGCCTTCATCGATGTCCGTCTGGCGATCCTGTTCTATACCAGCGTCGCGGTGATCTGGTTCGTGCCTGACCGTCGGATCGAGAAGCTGATCGGGTGAGGCGATAGCCGGCACGCTTGCGCCGGGGCGGGTACGACCGTCAAAATGACGGCTGGAGGAGCGATCCATGGCCCAGCAATTTCCGGCTCTCGAACAGAAGCATCGCGATTTCATCGCCCGTCAGCGCGTGTTCTTCACGGCGTCGGCGGCGTCGAACGGGCATGTCAATCTCTCGCCGCGCTCGACCGATCTCTTTCGCGTGCTCGGCCCGAACCAAGCGGTCTATCTCGACCGGACGGGCAGCGGCAACGAGACGGCAGCGCATCTGCTGGCCGATGGCCGGTTGACGATCATGATGTGTGCCTTTGACGGGCCGCCGCTGATCCTTCGCCTCTATGGACGGGGACATGTGATCCGGCGCGGCAGCGCCGACTATGAGGCGCTGCTGGCGGCGTGGTTCGACAATCAGGAACCGCTCGGCGCGCGCCAGATGGTCGTGCTCGACTTCGATCTGGTGCAGACCTCCTGCGGCTATGGCGTGCCGTTCCATGATTATGTCGGAGAGCGTCCGACCATGGACAAATGGGCCGAGGCGAAGGGTCCCGAGGGCATTGATGCCTATCAGCGGCAGAAGAACCAGACGAGCCTCGACGGGTTCCCAACGGGTCTCTTCGACGAAGCAGCCGAGTGATCAGACGACTGCCGTAACGCCGCCGTCGACATAGAGAATGTGGCCGTTGACGTAGCTGGCGGCGTCGGAGGCGAGGAATACGGCGGCGCCGGCGAGTTCTTCCAGTTCGCCCCAGCGGCCCATCGGCGCGCGCTGGGCGAGCCAGGCGTGAAACGTATCGTCCTCGACCAGAGCGCGGTTCAGTTCGGTCTTGAACCAGCCGGGACCGATGCCGTTGATGTTGAGGCCGTATTTGGCCCACTCGGCGCACATGCCCTTGGTCATCATTTTGATCGCGCCCTTGGAGGTCACATAGGGCGTGATGGTCGCGCGGCCGAGTTCGCTGGTCACCGAGCAGATATTGATGATCTTGCCGCGCCGGCGCGGGATCATGTGGCGCGCCACCGCCTGTCCCACGATGAAGGCCGCCTCGACATTGGTCTCCAGCACGCGGCGGAAATCCTCAAGGGGGAAGTCCTCCAGCGGCAGGCGCTTCTGCAGGCCGGCATTGTTGACGAGGATGTCGATCGGCCCGATCTCGGCCTCGATGCCGGCGACGGCGGCCGTGACCGCGTCCTGATCCGTGACGTCGAAGGCAGATGTGGCGATCTGGTCGGGCCAGCGGTTCTTCAACGCGGCAGCGGCTTCGGCGAGGGCGCCTTCGCTGCGGCTGTTCAGCACGACGCTCGCGCCAGCCTCGGCAAGGCCGCGTGCGATGGCAAGGCCAATGCCGCGGCTGGAGCCTGTGACGAGCGCGACGCGCCCGGTCAGATCGAACAGTCGCGATACCATGCCGTCCTCCCGTTTGTTCCCGTTCATAACCGCTTGACGGCTTCGACACCAAGGCTCAAATGCTGCGGCTTAAATCGATTCAGCCGTCGATCGGAGGAGCCCGCCATGGTCTATGTCGCCGCGAATACCCGTTATGACACGATGCGCTACAACCGGGTCGGGCGCACGGGGCTGAAGCTCCCGGCGATCTCGCTCGGGCTCTGGCATAATTTCGGCTACAATGGCAGGGTCGAGACGATGCGGGCGATGTGCCACCGCGCCTTCGATCTCGGCATCACCCATTTCGACCTCGCCAACAATTACGGCCCGCCGCCCGGCTCGGCGGAGGAATTCTTCGGCACGATGGTTGCCGGCGATTTCAAGCCCTATCGCGACGAGATGATCATCTCCTCGAAGGCCGGCTATTTGATGTGGCCGGGTCCTTACGGCGAATGGGGCAGCCGCAAGTCGCTGTTCGCGAGCCTCGAGCAGAGCCTTAAGCGGATGAAGCTCGATTATGTCGACATCTTCTATTCGCACCGCTTCGATCCCGAGACGCCGCTTGAAGAGACGATGGGCGCGCTCGACGCCATGGTGCGGCAGGGCAAGGCGCTCTATGTCGGCATTTCCAGCTATTCCTCGGCGCAGACGCATGAGGCGGCATCAATCGCCCGCTCGCTCGGCACGCCCCTCATCATTCATCAGCCGCGCTATTCGATGCTCGACCGCTGGACCGAGCGCGACGGCCTGCTCGATGCGCTGGAGGAGGAGGGCATGGGCTGCATCGTGTTCTCGCCGCTGGAGCAGGGCGCGCTGTCCGATCGATACCTCCAGGGCATCCCGGAGGACAGCCGCGTCCGCCATTCGCATTTCCTGAATGAGCAGTCGCTCTCAAAGGCCAATCTCGACCGGATCGCCGCGCTCAATGCGATTGCCAAGGCGCGCGGCCAGACGCTGGCGCAGATGGCGCTCGCTTGGGTGCTGCGCGACCCGCGCATGACCTCCGCGCTGATCGGCGCGAGCCGCGTGTCGCAGATCGAGGATGCGGTTGGCGCGCTCGCCAATCTCTCCTTCACGGACGAGGAAATCGCTGCGATCGATACGCATGCAATCGACGGAATGATGAAGGTCTGACGCGGGCGCGCTGCGGCCTGCAAACAAGGGTTGTCCGGAACTGTCAGGTTCCGGGCATCCTATTGGTCAGATGACGCCGGCCTTGTCGGCAAAATGGAACATCTCGAGGCCGCCATCCCAGATCATGCGGAAGGCGACCCAGGCGATGACCAGAAGGCCGACATAGGCGATCCAGGGGGCGCGCTTCAGGATGCGGGCGACGAAATTGGCCGCGACGCCCATCAGCGCCACCGAGAGGACGAGCCCGACCACAAGCACAAATGTGTGCTCGCGCGCGGTTCCGGCCACCGCCAGTACATTGTCGAGCGACATCGAGACATCGGCGATGACGATCTGGCTGAGCGCCTGACGCAGCGTCTTGCCGCCCGTCGTCGCGGACTGCTCGTCCAAGGCAGCATCGCTCTCGTCGTCGCCGTGACTGCTGCGGATCTCACGCCAGAGCTTCCAGCAGACCCATAGCAGCAGGATGCCGCCCGCCAGTGTCAGGCCGATCACGCCGAGCAGCTTGGTCGCGAATAGGGCGAACATGATCCTGAGGGCCGCGGCGGCGCCGATGCCGATGATGATCGCCTTACGCCGCAATTCCTTCGGCAGACCGGCTGCGGCCATGCCGACCACGATCGCGTTGTCTCCGGCAAGCACGAGGTCGATCAGGACGACGGTCGCGAGCGCAACGAGTTCGGCGGTCACGAAATCCATCAGAAAACAGGTCCTTGCGGTGGGCGGGTCTTGAAGATCGGCAGGCGGCGGGCGGTCGGCTGATCGTCGGCGGGGCTGCCGCTCCTATTTGGGGGCGGCGGACGGGCTTGTCTACCCTTTGCGGCGGCCGGGCCGCTCAGCCTGGCAGCGGCGCGGCGGGATCGATGAGGCCCTCGCTGCGGAGATCGCTCCAGAGCGAGGCCGGGATATCGGCCGCGAACCAATCAAGGATATCGTCCACTTCCGCTGCCGAGCGCGGGCCGGGAATGACGCTGGCGACGACAGGGCTGCCGAGCGGGAAGCGTAGCGCCGCAGCCGGGAGCGCGACATGGTGCGCGTCGCACACCGCCGCGATCCGGCGGGCACGGTTCATCACCGCCTCGGGCGCTCTTGCATAGTTCCAGGTGTCGCGGCCGACGAGGATGCCTGAATTGAATGGGCCGCCGACGATGATCGATGTGCCGGCCTTTTCGCAGAGCGGGAACAGCGTGTGCAGTGGCTCCTGTTCAAGCAGCGTGTATCGGCCGGCCAAGAGGAACGCGTCCCATTGGCCATGGCGTATCGCTTCGGCAAGTACCTGCCATTCGTTGACGCCAAGTCCGATGCCCTTGACGGCCCCCGAGGCGCGCAATTCGTCGAGCGCCTTGTACCCGCCCGTCATGGCGATCGGAAACAGTTCGGCGTTGAGGGCCGCGCCATGCTGGTCGGCACCGATGTCATGCAGCAGCAGCAGATCGATATGATCGACGCCGAGCCGCTGCAGGCTGTCCTCGAACGAGCGCATCACGCCGTCATAGGAATAGTCGTAGATGGATTCGAACGGCAGTGGATTGACCCACTGGTCGCCCTCGGCCTGCGGCTGGCTGCGCGGCTTCAGCAGGCGGCCGGCCTTGCTTGAAATCACGACATCCGAATGGTGGCGCAGCACGTCGCCGACGAGATGCTCCGAGCGGCCATAGCCATAGAAGGGGGCCGTATCGACATAGCGGACGCCGCCCTCGAGCGCGCGTTCGACGATCGCCCGTCCCTCGGAGTCGCTGATCGGCGGGCGGACATTGCCGCCGAGAGTCGCTGTGCCGAGGCCGAGGGTGGAAAGCTGCAGCGCGGTTCGTCCGGCGGCGCGCGTCTCGATCGGCATCCTGTCCTCCCTGGTGGCCGAACATCATGGTCCGGCCTTCTGTGGTGGGGGGCGCCGACCGAAATGGGCCGCGCCGCCTCCGGTGCACGCTTGGCGTGATAGCGGCTCGGAGGTTACCCGCCCGCGCTTGGGCGAAGCAAGAGCGGGTGGCGGCGGCGGTTGGGCCGTCCGACGCGATGGTGCATAAAGCGGGATCGAACGATCCGCCTTGGAGGGGCGCCATGCTGTCGATCCGCGTGATGACGCGCGATGATCTCGATCTCGCCATTCAGTGGGCCGCCGCCGAGGGCTGGAATCCGGGGCTCGGCGATGCGGACGCTTTTCATGCCGCCGATCCCCTGGGTTTCCTGATGGGGTTCGTCGGAGCGGAGCCCGTCACGGCGATTTCCGTCGTCGCCTATGACGAGGGCTACGGTTTTCTCGGCTTTTATATCTGCCGACCGGAGCAGCGCGGCCGCGGCTATGGCTGGCAGACCTGGCAGGCCGGCATGGCGCGGCTCGGCACGCGCGTGATCGGTCTCGACGGTGTCGTGGCGCAGCAGGAGAACTATCGCCGCTCGGACTTCGCGCTCGCCCATCGCAACATCCGATTCAGCGGCAGGGTTACGGCGGGCCCGCCGCGCGATCCCCGCCTCGTGCCGGTTACGGCAGCGCTTCTTCCGGCGATCCGCGCTTATGATGCGCAGCATGTGCCGACCGGGCGGACCGCATTTCTGGGCGCCTGGCTCGGCGGTGGCGGGGAGCGGCATTCAATCGCACTGCTGGCCGATGGCGCGATCCATGGATTTGGTGTCATCCGTCCGGCCGTGACCGGTTTCAAGATCGGACCGCTCTTCGCCGACGGGCCGATGGAAGCCAATCTCCTGTTCCGCGCTTTGGCGGCAAGAGCTGGCGGCGCGCCTTTGTTTCTCGACGTGCCGGAGCCCAATGTGGCGGCGCTCGACCTCGCCCGGCGCCATGGCCTTGCGCCGGTATTCGAGACGGCGCGGATGTATCGCGGGACGGCGCCGGCGCTGCCGCTTCACCGGATCTTCGGTATCACCAGCTTCGAACTCGGTTGATCTGCCGCTGCCGGGATTGCCGGGGCATTCGGAGCTTGCAATGATGACCGCTCGTGGGGACCGAATACCATGCGTTGGCTGCCTAATCTGCTCACGCGCTTCGTGCGCAATGGGCGCCTGACCGTCGTCTTTCATGACGGCTTTCGCCAGAGTTTCGGCAGCGGTGTCGACGGGCCCGATGTCACGATCCGCCTGACGGACGCCAAGGTCGATCGCGAGATCTTCCTCAACCCCGAGCTCAAATCGGCCGAAGCCTATATGGACGGACGGCTGGTGATGGAAGGCGGCGCGAGCGTCTTCGATCTCCTCCAACTGTTCTCGGTCAATCGGACTGGGCTCGCCGCGCACCCGGTGCAGAAGGCGCTTCGCCGGGCCTGGCGGGCGCTGAAGCGGCGCCACCAGAACAATGCGCTTGGCCTTGCGGCGAAGAATGCGAGCCACCATTACGACATCCCCACCGCCTTCTACCGGCTGTGGCTCGACGAGGCGATGATCTATTCCTGCGCCTATTATCTCGATCCCGAGATCGGCCTCGCGACCGCCCAGCGCGACAAGCTGCGCCATATCGCGGCCAAGCTGAAGCTCGAGCCCGGCATGGAGGTTGCCGAGATCGGCTCCGGCTGGGGGGCGCTCGCGATCTATCTCGCCAAGGTCGCAGGCGTTCGCGTCACGGCCATCAATGTCTCGCCCGAGCAACTGGCCGAATCGCGCCGCCTTGCCGAGGCTGCCGGCGTTGCTGACCGGATCTCTTTCCGCGAGGTCGATTATCGCGACCTCACCGGCCAGTTCGACCGCGTTGTTTCGATCGGGATGATGGAGCATGTCGGCGTCGGCCATTTCGACGCCTATTTCGGCACTATCCGCCGCCTGCTGAAGCCTGGCGGCTTCGCGCTCGTGCATGCGATCGGGCGCATGTCGCCGCCCGGCTCGACCGCGCCGTTCATCCGCAAATATATCTTCCCCGGCGGCTATGTCCCGGCGCTCTCGGAGGTGTTCGCCTCGCTGGAGCGCACTGGCGTCTGGTGCGCCGACTGCGAGAATCTGCGCCTCCACTACTACTGGACCATCCGCGATTGGCGGCGCGGCTATGAGGCGAAGCGGGAAGAGGCGGTCGCCATGATGGGCGAGCGTTTCTGCCGGATGTGGGATTTCTATCTCGCCTCGGTCGAACTCGGCTTCCTCAACGGCTCGAACTTCGTGTTTCAGCTGCTCCTTGCCAACGAACGCGACGCCGTGCCGGTCATTCGCGACTACATCACGGACGAGGAACGGCGGCTTGCTTCAAGCAGCGCATGAAGCGCCTGCGAAATTGATTCCGCCGTCGCCGCCAAGCCGTTGATCCCCGACCGTTATCAGCTGATCGTGATCCGGCGCATATGGTTGTCGAACTCGACGCCGCTGCGGCGGCCGACCGGCGCGATTGTCGTTGCATCGACGCTCATCAGGCGGCCATCGCCGGCGCTGGCGAGGAACACATCGCCGTTCGAACCCGCAATGCCGCAGCCGTCGCGCAGGCCATGCGCCGCCGCGAGGCTTTGCCGCTCGGCATCGAAGACGAACACGGTGCCGCCGATCGGCGATGTCGCGGCGATGGCGCTGCCGTCGCGGCTCGCGACCACCGAGCCGATATAGTTGCGCGCGAGCGGCGCCACGTGGTCGGGGAAGGGGATGAGCGTTGCCGCGCCATCGGCGTCGATGCGGCCGACCAGCGGCGGGCGGCGGCCCTTCTCGCCCTCCCACTGGCAGCCGAACCAGAGCGCGCCGCTGCCATCGAAGGCCATGTGGCGGGTCGAGAGCTGGTTCAGATCGCTCCCGAGCCGCGTCTCGCCGACAAGATCGCCGGTCGCGCTGTCGATGCGCATGATCGACGGGCGCATCTCCGCCACATTGAGCTTCTGGCGACCGAATTCGGGATGGGTCTCGATGCCGCCATTGGCGACCACCAACGTGCGGCCGTCGGGTGCCAGCAGGATTTCGTGAGAATCCATGCCATGCGTCTCGAAAGCGCCAATGCGGGCGAACCCGTCTGAGGCATCATAAACGCCGATGACGCCGCGCGGGCGCTCATCGGTGAAGACGTTCTCGGTCGCATAGAGCAGCCGCCCATCGGCGGAGAATGCGCCATGGCCGAAGAAGTGGTGGCCCTCGGGCGGGCGGATGGTCGCGATCGGCGCGAGGCTCCGCGCGTCGACGACAACCGCGAAATAGCCCGGACGGCGCGCGAACACTGCGATACGGCCGCGCGCCTCGTCGACCGCGATGTCGTGGCCCCGTCCGGCGAGCGCCATGCGGCCCATCTCGCTGCCATCTTCGCCCACGAGCAGCAGCGCATGCTGGCGCGGCCCTGTTCGGACCGAGCTCAGGAACACCATGCGCTCGGCGACGCCGGCAGCGGTTTCGAAGCCGAGCAGGGCGGCGATGCCGTCGCGGAGGCGGCTGGCTGCGCCGGCCATCTCAATCGCCGTCGAGCGCGTTGAAGCCGGGCGAAATGCCGGCCTCGGAAGGGAAGCGGAACGAGTAGAGGTCCTCGACGGCCTTAAGCGCGTCGAAGGCGGTCCGCAGATGCTGGTAGTTGGCTTCGGTCGTGAAAGCCTCTTGCCAGCTCGCGTTGGCGGCGATGCCGGCGTGATAGGCGGCAAAACCAGCCTTGCTGTCGGCTGTGAGCAAAGGCGCTTCGGTCGGCGTCATGCTGAAGAGATCCGCGCCCTCCGCCAGGCCTTCGATGGCTGCGCCCGAGGCAGCGAGGTAAGCGAGGGCATTGCCCGAGGGGACGAAAGCGGCGCGGGCCGGCTTGGCGGCGGCGAAGCTGTCGCCGATCGCCGGCAGAAGGCGCTGGTCGCGGATCTGAAGCAATCCGGTGGTGATCGCCTTCAGGATCTCGATCACCGGCTCCTCGGCATCGCGATAGACGACATTCGCGCCGCCCGGCTGCAGCATGCGCTGGCGCCAGCCGTCGGTTCCGGTCCAGCCGGCGAGCGCCGCCTTGGCGATGTCGTCGAGATTGCCGGCGATGGCAGCGGCGAGGCTCCAGCGATAGGCGCGGGTTTCGGTATCGCTGGCTGCGGCGAAGAGGAGGCTTTCAAGCGCCGGCAGCCCTTGAACGGCGGCGGAAAGCTTGGCGACGGCGCCGGGCTCCAGCTGTGCCGGATCGGGCGTCGCCAGCATGCGGCGGAGCTGGCGGGCGCCGGTGCCGTGACGGTCGGGAAAATAGGAGAAACGTTCGAGGCGGCCCTGCTCGGCCATGGGCCCGAAGCGGAGGAAATCGACCTTGGCAAAGGCCGTGACGACGACGGTAAAGGCCGCCTTCGTTGCGGCATCGGGCTCGGCCGGCGCAGCGGCGGCGGAGGATTTCACGGCGGAAGCGAGCGCTCCGGTGGCCGCGGCAAGCTCCTCATAGGCCGGGACGATATAGGCAGCGACCGCGCGGTTGGTGACGGCGGCCAGCACAGCCGTTGTCAGCGGCGGCGGCGCGACGGCCACGACGCTCGGCTCGGCGCCGAGGTCTTCGGCGGTTCCGCTTGCGGCCGCGAATGCCTTCCGCGCCAGCAATGCCAGCGGGGAGAACAGCAGGAACCTCTTGGTGATCGCGATCATAGTCCGTCCAGAAATGAGATGAGCCGCATGCGGTCCTCGGCGGACAATGCCGCATAATTGGTTCGGGAGCGTGACGCTTCCCCGCCATGCGCCTGGATCGCCGCATCGAGCGATCCGGCACGGCCATCATGAAGATAGCGCGCGTTTGCGCCACGGCGAAGGGAAAGCGCGATCAGCGGCGGTGTGCGCCATTCCGATGAGGCCACGCCGGGTTCGCCGACGCCGTCGTCGAGGCCGGGACCCATGTCATGCAGCAGCAGATCGCTGTAGAGCGAGACCATGCCGCCGCCGGTCGCTGCGAGTTTGGGCGTGTGGCAGCCGCCGCAGCCGGTGGCGGCGAAAAGGGCAGCGCCGGCATCTTCGGCGGCGGGCGCTTTCGGGGCCGCGAGCCCATCGAGATAGGCCGAGACGAGGCCGATCATCTGGCGCGAAATCTCCTCGCCGTCGAAACTCGCATCGCGGCCATCGGGGGCGGCGATACAGGCGGTTTCGAGCGGTGTGCAATCGCCGGCCGGATGCGGGCTCAGCGGGCTCGACATGCCGATATCGAGCATGAAGGCGTCGGCCACCTGCTGGTCGAGCGTTGCCGCCGCGGCTTTCCAGCCGTAGCGGCCGATCGAGCCGTCTGCGAGCCGCCGCGCATGGCCGCTGATCCCATCGCCGTTCCGTTCTTCCGCATCCTCGCCGGCGAGAATCGCTGCGGTGTCGACGCGGCCGATCCGGCCGATGCCGGCGAGCGGCGGTGCGAGGCGCGGTCCGAGCTTCGTCGCCGGCGCGACCGGACCAAAGGCCGGCGCGAAGGTCACCGCCATCGCCGTGCCGTCCTTGGCCCGGTAGGCGACCGTGCCCTCGCTTTCGAGCCCGTTGACCGCGCGCGGCTGGATCTGTCGCCCATACATCGGATCGGGATGGCCTTCGGCATCGCCGAGCCGTGTCGCGAGCCCGCGCGCCGTGACGCTGCCGTCCGGGGCCACGTCGAGGCGGGCGGCGAAAGCCGGGCCGCTATGGCAGGTGGCGCAGCTCTTTTCGTTGAACAGCGGGCCGAGCCCGTCATTGGCGAGTGTCGAGGATGGTGCCGGAACCCAAGACCGATCGAACAGTGCCTTGCCGACGGCGCGATCGAGCCCATCGGCCAGAGCTGAGCCATGGGCGGCGAGGAGGGCCGGCAGCAGCGCCAGCGCGACAATCCGGCTGCGCATGCTCAGGCGACCTCAAACCAGGCCATCATCCCGGTCTCCTGATGCTCGATGATGTGGCAATGCATCATCCAGCGGCCGGGATTGTCGGCGACGAAGGCCACCTCGATCGTCTCCTCAGGAAGAAGCAGGACGGTATCGGCGAAATGCGGCGGCAGCGTCCGCTTGCTCGATCCAAGTACCGTGAAGCTGTGGCCGTGGACATGGATCGGGTGCATGCGCGGCGTGACGTTCTTCAGCGTGCAGCGATAGCTCGTGCCACGCTTGAACCGGGCGATCGGCGGCGGCAGGCGGTCCATGCCGGAGCCTGGCCAGGACTGCTTGTTGATCGCCCAGAGGCTCGCAGCCGAGAGGCAGAGCGGCCCCAGCGGCCCGCCGTCTGCTCCGGCCGCGTCGGCAACGGCGGCGCCGGTCGCGGTCGCGGAAAAGGTGAAGAGCTGTGGCTCGGCGTTGCCGAGATCGGGGGCGGCGACACGCGCGGCGGCGAGCGGTGCCGGATTAAAGGCCCCCGTGCGTAGGGCAGGTCCCCGGGCGACGAGGCGGGCGAGCGGAACAGGCTTGGCCGCGAAATAGTCGAACATCGTCACGCTGCCGCCATCGGCCGGCGTCCGCAGCACGACATCGATCCGCATCGCCGGCCCCATCTTCCAGGAGCGGAGCGGGAAGGGCGGGCAAGCGAGGCCATCGATCGCGACAACCGCCGCGTCGGCGCCCTCGAAGCCGATCTCGGAGATGCGCGTCGGGTCGACATTCAGGACGCGCAGCCGCACATCGGCCGAAGCCGGCACCTCGATCACCGGATCACGAGCGCCGTTGACGCTGCGCACCGTGCCGAAAGTCCCGGCCTTGCCTGCGCCCTCAAGCGTCAGGAAGGGCAGGAAGTCCGTGCCCGAGGGCGCGATCCGCCAGTCGCGGACGGCGAGGATGCGCTCGGCATCATAGGGCTCGGTCTCGTCGCCCTCGATGATGAGGAGGCCCATCAGTCCGCGGCCGAGCTGCTCGACGGTGTTGCAATGGGTGTGGAAGAAGAAGGTGCCCGGATCGGGCGGCACGAAGGAATAGTCATAGCTGCTGCCCGGTTCGACCGGCGGCTGCACCAGATAGGGTACGCCGTCCTGGTCATTGGGCAGGCGAATGCCGTGCCAATGGATCGAGACGTGCTCGCCCGGTTTCGTCATCGCGTTGACGAGATGGGTATCGAGCCGCTGGCCGAGCTTCAGCCGGACGATCGGCGGCGCCGCGCTGTCGGTGAAGGTCCACATCGGCAGCGTGTGACCGTCGAAGCAGGGCTGCGTCAGCATCCGTTCTGCAGCGGTCAGGTCGAGACGGACAATCGTTTCCGGTCCGGGCGGCAAGGGCGGGGGCAAGGCGCGGGAAAAGGCCGGGGCCGCATCAGGGCGGCCGAACAGTCCGGCGCCGGCGATCGCAGCGGCGCCGGCGAGAACGGAGCGGCGGGAGATCATCGCTTTTGTCCGCTTTTTCAATCCGGCCGCCGGAACAGCGGCCGGAGATGTCTTAGGCGTGGCGGCGACGCTGGTCCATGCGGCGTCTCGACGTGCTGCGCGATCGCGCGCGGCTTCGCAGTCTTACTTGGCGACCGCTTCGGGATTGTCCAGGCTGTCGGAGCCCTCGACCTTTACGTCGACGCCGAGCAGCGCCACGACGGCTTCGAGCGCGCGGGTCTGCGCCACGAGCCCGTCAATCGCGTCCTGCACGATCTTGTTGCCCTTCTCGTTGCCGGCGCCGATCATCTGGTCATAGACCATCTCGCCGGAATCGGCGGTCGCCTTCAGCACGCCCATGCGGGCCATCGCATCGGCCATGGCGTCATCGACGCGCTTGGCTGCATCGGGGTTCTTGGCCGCAACGAGATCACGCAGGCTGGCGCCATCGACGAGCGAGCCATCGGTGCGCGTGTAGCGGGCGTTCCAGATCGATACGATGCCGACCTCGTCGAAGAAATGGCTGTTGTGCGTGTTGTCGGAGAAGCAATCATGCTCTTCCTCCGGATCATGCAGCAGGAGGCCGAGCTTCATGCGTTCGCCGGCGAGTTCGCCATAGGAGAGCGAGCCGATGCCGGTCAGGATCGTGGCGAGACCGCCATTTTCGCCCTTGGCGGCGAGTTCCTTGCGCGCCGGGCCGTCAGGCTGCCAGGTGTCCACCGCCTTTTGAAGTTCGCCGACCAGCATTTCGGTGGCGACGCGGAGGAATTCGCCGCGGCGGTCGCAATTGCCATGCGTGCAGTTCTTGACGTCGTAGTCGCTGGCGGGGCGGTTGCCGGCGCCCGGGCCGGTGCCGTTGAGATCCTGGCCCCAGAGCAGGAATTCTATGGCGTGATAGCCGGTTGCCACATTGGCCTCGACATCGCCGGCGCCCTGCAGCTTCGCCAGCAATTCGGGCGTGATTTTGGTGGCGTCGATCTTGTCGGGCCCGATCTGGATCTCCGTGTTGGCGATCACATTCGCCGTGTAGAGCGGATTTGAGTCCGATGCGTCGCCATAGGTCTTGCTGTCGACATAGTCGATCAGTCCCTCATCCAGCGGCCAGGCATTGACGGCGCCGTCGAGTTCGTCGGCCGCAGTGTTGGCAAAGCGATAGCCCTCGGCCTGCATATAGGCCGGCCGCGATGCCTTCCACGCGTCGCGGGCAAGGGCGAGCGTCGCAGCATCCGGATTGGCGATGAGCACGCCCACGGCCGCCTGCAGCGCCTTGGCGCCGGCAAGCGCGTCCTCGTACTTCGCCTCGGCGATGTCGGCATAGGTCTTGAGCACGGCATCGGCGCTCGGGGCATCGGCCGCCAAGGCCGGCGTCGCCGCGGCAATTGAAATGGCCGCGCAGGCGGCCAGGAAGAGCTTTCCGATCATCAGTCCCGTCTCCATGGATCGGCCGGCAGAGCGGCTTTGCGGCACGTTTCGCCTTGTTGAGCATTGAAGTCAAGAATAACCAACCGATTGAAATTATTCCAATTCCAGTCTTGATGCGATGGCGTCAGATTGAGGCTTGCGCAAACTGATATGATATAACATAACACTGCCAACAGCGACGAGAACGGAGGCCGCCGGCCTTGACCCTCAACAGTGACGTTGGCGCCATCTCGCGTCCGTCGAGCCCGCTTCGGGATGTGGACGGACCACGCCTTGCCCACGACCATCTGCATGATCATGCGCATGGCAGCGGACAGGCGCATGACGGCGCGATCCCGGCGGTGCGATTCTCGCCCTTTCTGGCATCAGCGCTCGATCGGCTCGGCGTCGCGGTGATCCTCACGGGTCTCGTCTGGATCGGCGTCTTCTGGGCGGTGCACTAAGATCATGGTTCTCTCCGCCTCGCCCGCGATCCGTTGCCGCGACCTGACGCTGTCCTATCGGCGCCATCCGGCCGTGCATCATCTCACCGGCAGCTTCGCGCCGGGCTCGTTCACCGCCGTGGTCGGCCCGAACGGCGCCGGCAAGTCGACCCTGCTCAAGGGCATTGTCGGGCTGATCAGGCCTGATAGCGGCACGATCGAGATCGAGGGCGCCCGGCGCAGCGACATCGCGTATCTGCCGCAACAGGCGGCGCTCGATCGCGGCTTTCCGATGCGCGTGCTCGATCTCGCGGCGATGGGCCTTTGGCGGCGAACCGGCCCGTTCCGGCGCATCAGCGGCCCGCTGCTGGGCGAGGCGGAGGCGGCGCTGGAGGCGGTTGGGCTTGGAGGCTTTGCCGAGCGCACCGTCGGCAGTCTTTCAGGCGGGCAGTTCCAGCGCGCGCTGTTCGCGCGTCTGCTGCTGCAGGATGCGCCGCTGATCCTTCTCGACGAGCCATTCGCGGCGATCGACATGCGGACCAGCGACGCGCTGCTTGAACTTGTCGGGCGCTGGCATCGCGAGGGGCGCACCATCATCGCCGTGCTGCACGACTATCATGCTGTCCGCCAGCACTTCCCCGAGACCTTGCTGCTGGCGCGCGAGGTCATTGCCTGGGGGCCGACCGCCACTGTGATGACCGAGGCCAATATCGCCCGGTCGCGCGGCCTCAACGAAGCGTTCGACGCCGATGCCGAGCTTTGCGAAGTGCCGGCAGCATGAGCATCCTTCATCTGATCGTCGGGCCGTTCCTCGAATTCGGCTTCATGCGCCGCGCGCTCATCGGCTGCCTGGCGTTGTCGCTCTCTGGTGCGCCGATTGGGGTCTTCCTGGTACTGCGGCGCATGAGTCTGATGGGCGATGTGATGTCGCATGCGATCTTGCCGGGCGCGGCGATCGGCTTCCTCATGTCTGGCTTCTCGTTGTTCGCGATGACGCTTGGCGGCGTCATTGCCGGCCTCGCGGTGGCGCTCGCGGCCGGCTTCATCTCGCGCACGACGCCGCTCAAGGAAGATGCGAGTTTCGCCTCGTTCTATCTCGTCTCGCTCGGGCTCGGCGTGCTCATCGTCTCGCTGAAGGGGTCGAATATCGATCTCCTGCATGTGCTGTTCGGCAATGTGCTGGCGCTCGATGACGCGGCGCTCTACCTCATCGCCTCGATCGCGACGGTGACGTTCATCGCCTTTGCCTGCGTCTACCGGCTGCTGGTCGCCGAATGCTTCGATCCCGGCTTCCTCAGGAGCGTCGGCGGCGCCGGCAGTGCCGTGCATTTCCTTTTCCTCGTCCTCGTCGTGCTCAACCTCGTCGGCGGCTTCAATGCGCTGGGCACGCTAATGGTGGTCGGGCTCATCATCCTGCCGGCGGCATCGAGCCGCTTCTGGAGCGAGGGGATCGGTGGCCAGATCGCGGCAGCGGCGCTCATTGCCGTCGTCTCGTCCTATGTCGGCCTTATCGTTTCCTACTACATCGCCGTTCCGACCTCCCCCGCGATCATCCTGACGGCCGGCGCCATTCATGCGCTGTCGCTGATCGCCGGCCGGCACGGCAGTTTCCTGAGACAGATGTTGCGAGCGCAGCATCTGAGGGGCTGATCTTCCCTCCCACGCAACGGAGCCATCCATGCGGATTTCCAGACTTCTCCTCGCCGCGACGCTCGCGGCCGGGCTCTCCAGTCCTGTCTTCGCGGCCGACAAGCTCAAGGTCGTCGCAAGCTTCTCGGTCCTCGGCGATCTAGCGGCCGAGGTTGGCGGCGACCATGTCGACGTCGTCACGCTTGTCGGGCCTGATGGCGATGCGCACACCTTCGAGCCGAGCCCGCAGGATGCGCGGCATCTCGGCGAGGCGGCCGTGCTGGTCGAGAACGGCCTCGGCCTCGAACACTGGATGCAGCGCCTCGTCGCAGCCTCGAACTTCAAGGGCGAGACCGTGATCGCCTCAAAGGGCGTCACACCGCGTCTTTGGCAGGGCGACGCCGATGAAGCCGAGCATCTTGACAAGAATGCCGACGGCAAGGCGATCGACCCGCATGCCTGGCAGGACCCCAGAAACGGCATCCTCTATGTCGGCAATATCGTCGCCGGCTTCTCTGCTGCCGATCCGTCCCATGCCGCCGACTACAAGCACAATGGCGACCAGCTCATCGCCGAACTGACGACGATCCACGACCGCCTCGCGGCGGACTTCGGCAAGCTGCCGGAGGCCAAGCGCCGCATCGTCACCAGCCACGACGCCTTCGGCTATTTCGGCGATGCCTACGGCATCCAGTTTATCGCGCCGGAGGGTCTCTCGACCGAGGCCGATGTTTCTGCAGCCGATATCGCCAAGATCGTGCGCCAGGTTAAGGACGAGCACATTCAGGCGATCTTCATCGAGAACATCACCGATCCCCGCCTGATCCAGCAGATCGCCCGCGAAAGCGGCGTGACGGTCGGCGGCGAGCTGTTCTCGGACGCGCTGTCGAAGAAGGACGGCCCGGCGCCGACCTATGTGAAGATGTTCAACAACAATGAGAAGCAGCTGCTCTCGGCCATGAGCGGCAGCTAAGGCCTCATCATCGCGGCGCGCGTTTCAGCGCGCCGCGAGCGCTGCCTCGACGGCTTGCCGCCGGGGCATCGGCGCGACGGCGCCATAGCCTTCGGTCGCGAGGCCCGCAGCGGCATTGGCATAGACCGCAGCGGCGAAGGGGTCGCCGTGAACGAGATATTCGGCAAGGAACGCGCCATCGAATGTGTCGCCGGCGCCGGTCGCGTCGAGGGGCCGAACGGCGATCGGAGCGATTTGCTGCCGCTGCTCCGGTGTCGCCACCAGCGCACCTGCGCCGCCCTGGGTAACGATGGCGATGCGCGCGCCGTGGCCGAGATAGAAATCGGCGATCTTGCCGGCATCGGTGATCCCGGTCAGCGCCGTCGCGTCCTCGATGCTGGTCTTGAGGATATGCGCGAGGCCCGCCGCGGCATGGATGACGGCGCGGGCGCGATCGATCGGCCAGAGCCGCGTGCGCAGATTGGTGTCATACGAAACGAGGCCGCCAGCGGCGCGGATCGTGTGCATGGCCAGAAACACGGCATCGGCTGCGCCTGCCGAGATCGCCTGACTGATGCCGGAGGCATGCAGGATACGGGCGCCGCGGACATAGTCGAGCGGCAGCTCCGACGGGCCGAACAGGCTCGCCGCCGACCCGGCCCGGCGATAGGCGAACTGGTGCCCCTCGGGGCCATGGGTGACGAAATAAAGCCCGGTCGGTGCATGCGCGTCGCGCTTCACCGCGGTGGTATCGACGCCCTCGCTCATCCAGAGATCGAGGAAGGACTGGCCGAAGCTGTCGGTGCCGATGGCCGTCAGCATGCCGACCGAGGCTTCCTGCCGTGCGGCGGCGATGGCGGCGTTCGACGCATCGCCGCCATGGCCGGGATGAAAGACCGTTTCGCCCTTCGGCTGGTTCAGCTCGAACATCGGCTCGCCGATGCAGACGATATCAGGACTCACATCTCTCTCCCTGTGTGACGCACATTTTTGAAGCGAGATGCGCGCGCATGCAAGGGATGGGGCGCTCCGATCAGTCGGCCGGAGGGGCGGCGATCGCGTCGAGCACCGCCATCGCCGCGTCGGTCAGGTCGATCGCGCCGGCGGCGAGGTTTTCCTGAAGATGCGCCGGCGACGCGGTGCCGGGAATCAGCAGGATATTCGGCGCGCGGCGCAGCAGCCAGGCGAGCGCGACCTGCATCGGCGTCGCACCGAGTTCGGCTGCCACGTCCGATAAGGCACTCGACTGCAACGGCGAGAATCCGCCGAGCGGGAAGAACGGCACATAGGCGATGCCCTCGCGCGCGAGGTCGTCGATCAGCGCGTCGTCGGCCCGATGAGCGAGATTGTACATGTTCTGGACACAGACGATCTCGACGATCTTCCGGGCCGCCGCGACCTGTGCCGGTGTCGCGTTGCTGATGCCGACATGGCGGATCAGCCCCTGCTGCTGCAGCGCGGCCATGGTCTCGACCTGAGCGTCGATCTCTCCTTCGGCAGGGCCATGCGTATCCAGCATCAGGCGGAGATTGACGACGTCCAGCACATCGAGCCCGAGCGTCCGGAGATTGTCGTGCACCTGCGCCACCAGTTCGTCCGGCGAGCCGGCCGGGATCCACGAGGCGTCCGCGCCGCGCCGGGCGCCGATCTTGGTCACGATCGTCAGGTGATCGGGGTAGGGCGCAATTGCCTCGCGGATCAGCTCGTTGGTGATGTGCGGGCCATAGATGTCGGCCGTGTCGATATGGTCGACGCCGCTCTCGAGCGCCAGGCGGAGCACGGCAAGGGCGGCGGGGCGGTCCCTGGGCGGGCCGAAGACGCCGGGGCCGGCGAGCTGCATGGCGCCATAGCCGATGCGCTTCACGCTGCGGCCGCCGAGGCGGAAGGTTTCGGTCGGATTGAGGCTGGTCATGACGGATCTCCTTGGAAGACCCGCACTAACTAGCGCTTGTGCGATTGCGCGATAACGGGTCATTATCGGCACAGGCCGTGCGGAGAAGCGAACAATGCCGCCTGATCTCAGCGATCTCTCCGCTTTTATCGCCGTTGCGAAGGCTGGCGGTTTTCGCGGCGCCGCCAAGGTGATGGGCAGCAGTCCCTCCGGCGTCAGCGAGGCCGTCCGGCGCCTCGAGGAGGCGCTCGGCATGCGTCTCTTCAACCGCACCACCCGCAGCGTCGTTCCGACCGAGGCAGGACGGCGGCTGCTCGAAAGGCTGGAGCCAGCGCTGCGGGAAGTCGATGCGGCGATCGACATCGTCAACGGCCTGCGCGACCGGCCCGCCGGACCGCTGCGGCTCAATGTACCCTATAGCGCTGCCAGGCTGGTTCTGCCTGAGATCGTCGCTCCCTTCCTCGCCGCCTATCCGGATATCCGGCTCGAAATCGTGGCGGAGGATTCGTTTGTCGATCTCGTCGCGTCAGGCTGCGACGCCGGCATCCGCTATGATGAGCACATGGCGCAGGACATGATAGCGGTGCCGATCGGCCCGCGTCGCCAGCGCTTCGCCTGTGCCGCCGCGCCGTCTTATCTCGATCGTCATGGAAGGCCCGCCCATCCGCGCGACATCCTTCAGCATCGCTGCGTCAGCGGGCGTCTGGCGAGCGGCGCCCCCCATGTCTGGGAGTTTGAGCGCGATGGCCAGATCGAGCGTGTGCATATCGAGGGCGCACTCACGGTCCAGCCGGGCGCTGCCTTCGATCTTGCGATCGAGACGGCTGTCAGGGGGCTCGGCCTCGTCTTCATCTTCGAGGATTGGCTGAGGCCGCATCTTGGTAGCGGCGCCCTCGAGCCTGTGCTGAAGGACTGGTGGCAGGAATTCTCCGGACCAAATCTCTATTATCCCGGGCGGCGGCTTGTACCGGCGCCGCTCCGGGCCTTCATCGATTTCATCAAGGCACGGCCGGCGGCATAGGCTCCGTCGGCGATGCTGACGGCACTCTACAGATTGCCCGCGATGGCGCGGCGGAACAGCAGATCATAATCCTTCTGCGTCATCGCGATGGGGTTGCCGCCGGTCGAGGGGTCATGCTCGGCCATCTTCGCCGCCTCGGGCAGGACGCTCTCGTCGATGCCGATCTCCTTCAGCGTGTGCGGAATGCCGAGTTCGGCTCGGAGCGTCAGCACCCAGTCGATGACGCTCGCCGCCGACTGCCCCGGCAGGTCGAGATAGCGGGCGAGCGCCGCCAGCTTCTCGCCGATCACCGGTGCGTTGAAGGCGAGGACATAGGGCATCACAACCGCATTGGTCAGCCCGTGATGCGTGCCGCGAAGGCTCGAGCAGGGGTGGCTCATCGCATGCATCGCGCCGAGGCCCTTCTGGAAGGCCACGGCTCCCATGGAAGAGGCGATCAGCATGTAGGAGCGGGCGTCGATGCGGCTGCCGTCCTTGACCGCGATCGGCAGCCAATCCTTGACGAGGCGCATGCCCTCAAGGGCGATGCCGGCCGATTGTGGATGGAAGAACGGGCTCGACCAGGCCTCCAGTGAATGGCTGAGGGCATCCATGCCGGTCCAGGCCGTGATCTTCGCCGGCAGGCCGATCGTGAGCTCGGGATCCTCGATCACGATCTTCGGCTGCATCTTCGGATGGAAGATAATCTTCTTGGTATGGTCGGCCGGATCGGTGATGACCGCAGCGCGGCCGACTTCCGAGCCGGTGCCGGCGGTCGTCGGCACGGCGACGATCGGCGCGATGCCATCAGGATCGGCTCGCGTCCACCAGTCCTCGCGATCCTCGAAGTCCCAGACCGGCCGGGTCTGTCCCGCCATGAAGGCGATGGTCTTGCCGATATCCATGGCCGAGCCGCCGCCGAAGGCGATGACGCCGTCGTGGCGGCCGGCGCGATAGGCCGCCAAGCCGTCGTCGAGATTGGCGAGCGTCGGATTGCCGTCGACCTTGGAGAACACGGTGTAGCGAACGCCGGCGGCATCAAGCACGCCGAGCGCCGTCGCCACCACCGGCAGCGTGACGAGGCCGGGATCGGTGACAAAGAGCGGCGTGGTGATGCCGGCCGCCTTGACCGCGTCGGCCAACTCGCCGATGCGCCCGGCGCCGAAACGGATCGCCGTCGGATAAGACCAGTTTGCGGTCAGCGAGGCGTATTGATCGAGCATGATGGGTCCTTCAGGGGCTCTGTCGGCGGCGGTCGCCGAGAGGCGCGACTGCCGGTGGTTCTTCGTCGCCCCGGTCTTCCCGGGATGACGCCATTTGATCAGACTGGCTACTCAGCCGGTCTTCGTCCTCAGATGGAATGCCTTCGGCCGGGTGAGATGTTCGTAGCCGACGCGCGAAAGGGTGGCGCCGCGGCCGGTTTGTTTGACGCCGACCCAGGGGAGGGCAGGGTCGAGGAAATCGCAGCGGTTCATGTAGACCGTGCCAGTCTCGATCCGGTCGCCGATACTCTCCGCAGCCTCGACATCCTCGGTCCAGATTGCGGCGGTGAGGCCAAAAGGTGAATCGTTCATGAGACCGATCGCCTCCTCGTCGGAGGAGACCTTCATGATGCCGAAGGCTGGCCCGAAGGTTTCCTCGGTCATGAAGCGCATCGAATGGTCGACGCCGACGAGAACCTGCGGCGCCAGATAGGCCGTGCCCTCGGCCGCTTCCGGGAAGCGCGCCGGATCGATCAGCGGTGTAGCCCCGGCATGGACCGCTTCGGCGATCTGCGCCTTGATGAAGCGGGCCGCTTCGGCGCGCACCACCGGGCCGAGCGTCGTCGCCGGGTCGGTTGGGCTGCCGAGCTTGTAGGCGTTGACGGTCGCGACCACGCCCTCGACGAAGGCGTCGTAGACACTCTCATGGACATAGACCCGCTCCATGGCGCAGCAGGATTGTCCCGAATTGAAGAAGCCACCATCGACGATGTTCTCGATCGCGAAGGGAAGGTTCACGTCCGGCCGGACATAGGCCGGATCCTTGCCGCCGAGTTCGAGCGTCGTTGCGGGGAAGTTCGGCGCGCCGGCCACGGAGGCCATGATGTGGCGGCCGCCCGCGGTGGACCCAGTGAAGCCGACCTGGTCGACGAAGCCGGAGCGGATCGCCTTGTCGGTGATCTCATGCGACATGTTCACGAACTGGAACACGTCCGGCCAGAGCCCGGCCTTGGCGAAGGACGAGGCGAAATGCTCGGCGACCAGCGCGGTCTGGCTCGAATGCTTCATGACGACGGTGTTGCCCGCGAGGATCGCCGGCAGCACGGCGTTGAGCGCCGTCATATAGGGGAAGTTCCAGGCCGGAAGGTTGAGGCAGACGCCGAGCGGCTCACGGCGGATGAAGCGCTTGAAGCCCTCCTTCGGGCCAACATCGATATCGGCAAGTGTCGCCGGAGCGATCTCGATCATGTAGCGCGCGCGTTCCTCGAAACCGCGCATCTCGCCATGGCCGTAGCGGATCGGCCGGCCCATCTGCCAGGCGAGGAGTTCCGCGACCTTGTCCTTCTCGGCGACCATCGCATCGACGAAGGCCGTCGCGATCGTCTGCCGCTCCGCCATGGTCGAGGTCCGCCAGCGGCGCTGGGCGGCGCGCGCGCGCTCCAGCACGGCCAGCACCTCGGCCTCGCCGGCCAGCGGCCGCTCGGCATAGACGGTACCGTCGACGGGGGTGACGATCTTCAGGACGGGTGCGTTCATGAGATAGGCCTCGATCTTCGTTTCACCGCGCATGTGTCGGCTGAGATGGCGGCAATCAATACCTCTCGAACCCGCGCTGCAACTCCCAGTCTGTGACTCGGCGGTCATATTCGAACTGTTCCCAGCGGCCGGTGTGCAGGTAGTGTTCGACAACGGCATCGCCAAGCGCTGCGCGCAGCACCTTCGAGCCGTCGAGGGCGGCGATGGCATCGCGCAAAGTCTTCGGCACTTCGCGCACGCCGCTGGCGCCATAGGCGTCGCCGGCGAACTCGGCCTCGAGCGGCAGCTTCTCGTCGATCCCATGCAGGCCGGCTGCGATCAATGCCGCGAAGGCGAGATAGGGATTGAGATCCGCGCCGCCGATCCGGCATTCCGTTCGGACCGACTTGCCCTCGCCGACGACGCGGAAGCCCGCCGTGCGGTTGTCGACCGACCACACCGCCTTGGTGGGTGCGAAGGTGCCGACCTGGAAGCGCTTGTAGGAATTGATATAGGGCGCGAGGAAATAAGTGAGCTCCGGCGCCAGCGTGAGATGGCCGGCGAGCCAGGACTTCATCAGCGGCGACATGCCGAGGGGATCCTTCTCGCCCCTGAACAGCGGCTTCTTCGCCTTGCCGTCCCAGAGCGAGGAATGGATATGCGAGGACGAGCCGGCTAGGTCGTAGCGCCACTTGGCCATGAAGGTGACAGCGCGGTTCTGGAGATGGGCGATCTCCTTGATGCCGTTCTTCATGATGACGTGCTGGTCAGCCATCTCCAGCGCTTCGGCGTAGCGGACATTGACCTCTTCCTGGCCGGGGCCCCATTCGCCCTTGGAATTCTCGACCGGGATGCCGGCGCCCATCAGCCCGTTGCGGATGGCGCGCATCAACGGCTCGTTCTTGGTCGTCTGGAGGATGTGATAATCCTCGATATAGTTGCCCATCGTCTTCAACTCGCGCCAGCGCTTCTGGCCGGCGCCCTCATAGGTCTCGTCGAAGACGTAAAATTCCAGTTCCGATGCGAAGTGGGCCGACATGTCGCGCTCGGCGAGGCGCTTCAGCTGCGCCTTCAGCATGGCGCGCGGGCTGTGGGCGAGCGGGTCGCCGTGATGATCGCAGACATCGGCCAGCATCAGCGCGGTGCCGTCGAGCCAGGGTATGCGGCGGAGCGTCGAGACGTCCGGCTTCAGCACGAAATCGCCATAGCCCTTGGCCCAGCTCGCGGCCTCGTAGCCGGGCACCGGCTCCATGTCGATGTCCGCCGTGAGCAGGTAGTTGCAGGCGTGCGTCTCGTGCACGGCGCTGTCGAGGAAGAAGGCGCCGGTGAAGCGCTTGCCGATCAGGCGGCCCTGCATGTCGGGGAAGGCCACGATCACCGTATCGATCGTGCCGGCGGCAATGGCCGCCTCCAAGTCCTTCAGCGTCATGTTCCCAGCCATGATGGCTCCTCTCTCGATGTTGCGGCCGTCCTTGCCGGGATCCTGCCCGGCAGCGGCGCCGATTGTCGGCCTTTGGCCGTTGGAGCCGGGCGGCGGGCCGCCCGGCTTTATTTGTCGGCCGCTCTTGGGCGTCGGTCAGGTCTCGCCGACCGCCTTTTCGGCGGCAGCGATCGCGGCCCTGCGCTTGGTGATCACGTCACCGATCGGCGGACCCTGGAAGCGGCGGTTCTCGAAGACGAACCAGACGATGGCTGCCAGAACCAGGAACCCGATGGTGATGTAGAGCGCCCAATCATTTGGCGGCTGGATGCCGATGATGAAGATCAGCACCATAGAGACGATCGAGAGCAGCGCGAACAGCGTGTAAAGCCCGCGCCCGACATTCCACGGCCCCATCTTCGGCCACTTGGCGGTCCCATAGGCGAAGATGCCGAGGGCAATCGGAATGGCGAAAGAGAAGAAGAGGAAGATAACGGTGCAGGAGACGACGATCGAATAGGCCGTCGAACCGGCAACGGTCACCAGTGACGCGCCCCAGACAAACAGCACCGCAAGCACGGAGCCGGTCCAGATCGCGGCCACCGGCGTGCGGAATTTCGGGCTGACCTTCGACAGCGCCTTCGATGCCGGCAGGCCGCCGTCACGCGAAAAGGCGAAGATCATGCGCGAAACCGAGGTGACCGTCGCAAGGCCGCAGAGGAACTGCGAGGCAAGGATTGCGACATAGAGGATGACCTTGAGGGTCGGATTCACCTGGGCATCCATGGCCCAGAAGAAGACGTTCCAGCCCTGCTTGGCAGCATCATCCATGTTCGGGATCATCAGGATGAAGGAGCACAGCATCAGATAGCCGAACACAGCCGACCAGATGACCGACATCACCATGCCGCGCGGAACGGAATGGGCAGCCTTGACCGTCTCTTCCGAGGTGTGGGCCGAGGCGTCGTAGCCGGTGATCGTGTAGATCGGCAGCAAGAGACCGAGCAGGAAGATGTACCAGATCGAATCCGCCTTCGGCCAAACCGAGGCACCGTCGGGCAGTCCGGAATAGTTGGTGAAGGTGAAGAGCCGGCCGAAATCGAGATGACCGGCCGAGACGAGGCAGACGATCGTCAGGACGATGGCGGTGGCGAAGATGAGGTAGCCCGACCAGTCCGTCAGCTTTGCGGTCAGGCGGATGCCGAAATGGTTGATGAGGGCCTGGGCAGCCGTGATGATCGCGATGAAGAGGATCATGTTGCTGAAGCCGGCCGACGTCGTGGCATCGACATTGATGCCGAAATGGGGCGCCAGGGAGCCTGAGAAGAAACCCCAGGTTCCCGCGTTGATGGCGCCGAGCACCGTGACGAGGCCGAGCAGGTTGAACCAGGCGGTCAGCCAGCCGGTGAAGCGGTTGCCGAGGATCGAACCCCAGTGATAGAGGCCGCCGGCCGTCGGATAGGCCGAGGCGATCTGCGCCATCGCGAGCGCAAACACGCCCGAAATCAGGCAGCCGACCGGCCAGCCAATGCCGATCGCGGCGCCGCCGGCGCCGGAGGTTGCCTGGGCGAGCGAATTGATGCCGCCCGAAAGGATGCAGATGATCGAAAACGAGATCGCAAAATTCGAAAAGCGGCTCATCCGCCGCTCGAGTTCCTGCGCATACCCCATCGAATGAAGGACGTGTATGTCCGCCTTCTTGTCCTGATCGCTGTAGCCGTCGCGCGCGCTCATGCCATGCTCCCGTCGCTGGCCCGGGGCGATCCGGCCGAGCCCGGACCGCCCGACCGGGCGATGCACCATTCCCAACTGTTCCCCGTCGCCGTCGCCAGCGTCGTCTTCTCCGGCAACCCGCTGGTCTTGCGCCATTCGGGTCCCCATCTCCGGCAAGGGCTCGCGCCCTGCCAATTCTTATCCCTTGCGGTCGCCGTCGTGGGCCGCAATACCGAGCCGCGTGGCGCTTGCGCCAAGCGCGTCGCCGAGCCGCTCGACCCAATCGTCGATCGCGGCATGTGTCGCGAGCAGATCGTTGCGGACCTCAATCATCACATGCGGCAGTCCGCGCAGGCGGCCGTGCCGGCGGATCGTGTAGTCGACATTATCCTTGGCCGAATAAGGCTCGTCGTCGCCGACAACGAGCGCTGGATCGGCGGCGAGTGCCGCCAGCATCGGCTCGGCGAGGCTGCGGTCGCCGGCCTGGATGATGCCGACATGCCAGGGCCGCGCGATACCGCGATAAATGGGCGTGAAGGAATGCAGCGTGACGAGGATCGTCGGCCGCCGCGCCGCGATGCGCGTATCGATGAGCTGTTCGAGGGCGCCGTGAAAAGGCGACCAGACGGCATTGATCCGCGCATCTCGTTCGGCCGTCCCCAGCGCTTCATTGCCGGGGATGGCGGTATCCTCGGAAAAGGCCGTGATCGCATCGGCCAGAGAGGGCTCGCGATTGCAATCGATGACGAGGCGCGAATAGACCTGCAGCACAGCCGCGCCGCCGAAGCGCCGCGCGAGGCCACGTGTCATTGGCGCCGCGCCAGGATCAAAAGCGATGTGGCGCTCGAAATTCGATGCCGGCAGGCCGAGATCGCCGAGGGCGCGGGGCATGCGGTTGCCGGCATGCTCGCAGACAAAGACGAACGGATCAGCCATTGCCGCGATCATCTCGACCGGCGATGGCTCGTCGGCGCCGAGGAGCGGTGCTCCTTCAGCGTTTTCGGCTCTCGTTGATTGCTGCGCCGAAAGGATCGACATGCCCGGTGCGGTCCATCGCGATTGCAACCGGCAGAACACGTTTTGACTTCTGCGCCGGCTGAACGTTACGTTACAGCAGCGCCGAATTGCGTCAATTCTGAAATGAAGGCGTCAGATGCCTGCAGAAACGGCACGTCGAACCAGGATCGCCGGTCTCGCTCCGCCAGCCCTGATTGGTGGAGTTCCATGACGGACAGCGGCGCTTCGATCGCAGAAAGGCTGCGGCGCGATCTCGGCCGGATGACCCCGAACGAGAAGCGGGCGGCGCAGCGCCTGCTCGCCGATTTTCCGATGGCGGGGCTCGATACGGCCGCCCGCTTCGGCGAGGCCTCGGGCGTCAGTGCGCCGACGGTGCTCAGGATGGTCGCCAAGCTCGGCTTTGCGAGCTATGGCGCGTTCCAGGACGAATTGAAGGCCGAACTCGCGGCGCGTCGTGCAACACCGCTGACCAAGGGCCTTCGGAGCTATGCCGACGACCCGCTTGCTGCGTTTGCCGCGGCTTCGGTCGAAAATCTCCGTGCGACCGCCGCCAATGTCCCGCGCGATGAGTTCGCCGCCGTCGTCGCGCTCCTGTCCGATCCGCGCCGTTCGGTGCATCTGCTCGGCGGCCGCTTCACCGATCCGATTGCCGACTACATGGCGGTGCATCTGCGTGTGCTCAGGTCCGACGTGCGGCGGATCACCGGCCAGCCAGCGGCCTGGCTCGACCAGTTGCTCGACATCCAGAAGCGCGCCATCGTGGTTCTATTCGATATCCGCCGCTATTCGGACGATCTCGCCGCCTTCGCAGCACGCGCTTCGGCGCGGGGCGCCACTGTAGTTCTTGTGACCGACCAGTGGTTGTCGCCGATTTCGAAGGTCGCGCGCCATGTTCTTCCGGCCCATGTCGCTGCGCCCTCCGTGTGGGATTCCGGGGCGGGCCTGATCCTGATCGTCGAAGCTATGCTCGCCGCCGTCGCCACCGCCCGCGGCGCAGAAGGCCGCGACCGCCTCGAGGCATTGGAGGCGATCCGGCGGGAGGGGGACTAGCTCCGGTTTCCCTTCCTGCCGAGATGGGTGTCGCCGAAGGCGGTGGCGTATTTGAGGCCGTAGCCCATGAGGCGGTCGAAGCCGATATGGGCGGCGAGGATCAGCGCGGCCTCGATCGCCAGGTTGCTGCCGAACGCCCATCCGATCGCCCCGAGCGCAAAGGCCACGACGGTTGTATGGGCGGCGTTATAGAGCGCCGCGCCGATGCGCGGGCCGGCGAGATAGCCGAGCATCGCGAGGTCCGGGCTGAGAAAGAGGATGGCGAACAGCAGCCAACTTCCGCCGATATGGGCGTAGGCGAGGGTTGCTGCCGCGAGAAGGACTGCGCCTTCGGCCTGAAGGAGGATACGAGGCCAGCCGGCAACGGCTGGGCTGGCTGCTGATGGTGCGAGGGTCGACATTGTGTGCTCCGCATCGGGTGAACTCATGAGGACACTGTCGCGGATCGCTGGTCTCCACGGAATTTCCTAAATCTGTCTCCTCGCCATACGAAAATGTATGGTTAGTCGAGCCATTTGAGGGTTCTGAAGCCGAGATCGTCATAGGCCTCCAGCGAGCGCGATGTCGCCGTGCCGTCCGGGCCGATGGCAAAGGTCATGGCCATGGCCCGTTTCGGCATGCCGCGTCGAGCCATCAGTTCCTCTAGAACGGCTGGTCTCTTGACGGCAGCCCGGGCATGCCGTTGCGAAGTGCGCAAGCCAATCGTTCAGTCGAGCGCCGCGCGCCATGCGGCGACATAGGCGGTGATGTCGGTCGCAAGCGGCGCGGCCGGCGGGGCGTCGGGGAGGCCGGGGCCGGCTCCGTCAGGTCCGTCGGCAAGAAGGGCTGCGCCTTCGGTCGTTCCGGTGGCATCCGTGCGGGCAATCACCGGACGGCCGACGATGGAGGCGAGGCCGGACAGGAAGATCGGGTTGCGCGCGAGCGGTCCCTCAACGATCACGGGACCGGCGGCACTGGTCAGCGAGAGGCAGGTCGAGGCGACCATCGCGCAATAAAGGCTCGCGGCGGCCACGCGTTGTCCTGGCGAAAGCTCTGTGGGATCGGTGGTCCAGCGTCCCTCGAGAAACGCATAGGGTCCGGTTCCAGGCACGAAGGACGGCAGCGCCATCGCCATTTTCTCGACGACCGTGGCGATGTCGGCTTCGGTCGGTTCGGCCTTTGCGCCCTCGGTGAGCCGCTCGAATTCGCGTCCGGCCATGAAGCGGGCCGAGGGCACCGGCCGGCCAAGGGCATCGACATTGGCGAGGCAATCGCGTGCTGGATCGAGATGGGCCATCGAGCCGCCGATGGCGAAGAAAATCAGCCAGGTGCCGGACGAAAGCACGGTAAAGGGCGCCCGTCGGCGCAGGATATGCGGCAGGAGGCTCGCATTGCTGTCATGGATGCCAGCAACGACGCGGCAATCGGCTGGCAGGCCGGTCGAGGCCGCAAGTGCCGGGCGGATTGTGCCGGCCGTATCCCAAGGGTGGACCTGCGGCGGGATCAGGCTTGCCCAGCCGCGATCCTCGGCGAGGCGGGAGAACGTGCCGGCTTCGGGGTTCCAGAGATCGCTGTGGCAGCCGATCGAGGTCGGCTCACTGACGAGCGCGCCGCTGAGGCGCCAGACCCAATATTGCGGATAGAACAGGATCGCCTTCGCGCGGCCAAAGGCCGAGGGGAAGGTTTCCTGCAGCCAATAGATCTGGCGGCCGGCGTTGAGGCCGCCCGGCAGATCCGGCGACAGGGTTTCCCAGAACGCGCCGCGCAGCGGGCGATAAGCCTCGGCGACCGAGTCCGGCCCTGCATATTCATAGTCGAGGATCGGCAGCACCAGCCCGTCAGGGCCGAGAATGGCAATGGCGGCGCCATGAGTCGTCGTCGAGATGCAACGCACATCGGCGCGGGCGGCGAAGTCCTTCAGGCCTGCGACGATCCACGTCCAGATCCGTTCGGTGTCGAAATGCGGATAGAGCCCGTCGCGCAGCACTTCGTTGGCGGTGGTGCGGATGTCGATGATCGAGCGGGTTGCGGCATCGACCAAGGCGAGCTTGGCGTTGGTCTTGCCGATATCGAGCACGATCGTGGCTTCGGGGCGCTGCATGAGATCCGTTCGAGACTTGAGGAGCGACCAAGGATAGCCGAATTCTGCGCCGCAGTCGCCGTGCGCCGCCGGACGCTGCGTCAGTCGGCGCTCGCCGCCCGCCATGCCGCGGCATAGGCCGGGAAGGCGCCCCCAAGCGGAACGGCCTGCAGAGGATCGGCTGCCGAGGGCCGCGCGTGCTCCGGCCCGTCGGCAAGAAGGGCTGCGCCTTCGGTCGTTCCGGTTGCATCGGGCCGGCCGATCACCGGCCGTGGCACCAGCGCGGCCAGTGCCGAGAGGAACAGCCCCGAGCGCGCCAGCGGTCCCTCGATCAGCACCGGTCCCTCGGCGCCGGCGAGCCGAAGCGATGTCTCGGCGATGAGCGCGGCATAGAGGCTTGCCGCAGCCGTGCGCTCGCCGCTACTCAGCCTGGCCGGATCATGCGACCAGCTGCCCCGGCGATGGCCGAACGGCCCCGCGCCCGGGACGAAACCGGGCAGGGCCATGATCTGCTCGGCAATCACGCGCTCGATCACGTCCGGGCTCGGCGTGCTGGCGCGGCCTTCTGTCAGGATCTCGAATTCCCGCCCCGTCATGGACATCGTCGAGGGCACCGGCCGGGCGAGGGCATCGACATAAGCGAGGCCGCCGCGACCGGGATCGAGCCGGTCAAGACGGCCGCCGGCGGCAAATGTGATCATCCAGGTCCCGGTCGAGATGACCGCGAAGGGCAGGGGGCGCGCGAGGATATGCGGCAGGAGGCTGGCATTGCTGTCATGGATGCCGGTGACGACCCGGCATTCGCTCGAAAGCCCCGCGGCAGCAGCGATGTTGGGCAGGACGGGGCCGACATCGTCCCAGGGCGCGCACTGCGGGGGGAACAGGCCAGCCCAGCCCTCGCGGACGGCAAGGCTCGAATAGGTTGCGGCGCGCGCGTTCCAGAGATCCGAATGGGCGCCGAATGAGGTCGGCTCGGCAACGCGGCGCCCTGTCAGCCGCCAGACCCAATATTGCGGATAGGGCAGGATGGACGTTGCGCGAGCGAACGGTTCCGGGAAGGCGCGCGCGAGCCAGTAAAGTTGCCGCCCGGCATTGAGGCCGCCGGGAAGATCGGGCGAAAGGATCTCCGCGAAATCGCCACGGGCGGCGCGGTAGTCCTCGGCAATGGCATCGGGTGCGGGATCTTCATAGTCGAGCACGGGCAGGACCAGCCCTTCCTCGCCGAGCACAGTGATCGCGGCGCCATGCGTTGTGACCGCGATGACCTCGATATCGGCGGCGGCGGCAGCCTCGGTAAGGCCGGCGACGAGCCAGTCCCAGATGCCGTCGACATCGAAATGGGCATAGGGCGGCGCCGGCCGGACTGTGTTCTTCAGCGTCTTGATCGAGAGCATCGCCCGGCTGGCGCGATCGATCAGCGCCAGCTTGGCGTTGGACTTGCCGATATCCAGCACCGCGATCGCGGCAGGCCGCGTCGTCATGATGCGGCGGTCTCCTTTGAGGCAGCAGCGAGCGAGCGGCGATAGATCTCGGCGTCCCAGTTGAACAGTTCGCGTTCCTCCGCATCAACAAGCACGCGGAGCGACTGGCTCTCGTCGATGCGTCCGGTCACCTCTGCGAGCGCCCGGGCGAGATCATCGCCGCCGCGCAGCACGGAACGATGGATCAGCACCCCCTTGCCGGGAACGGCCAGCAGCATCTGCGGGATCGTCGCCGTGCTGGTGAAGTCTGCCGGCATGGCGCCTTCGGGCAGGATGGCGATGGCGCTGCCGAGGAAAACGACATGGTCGGGATAAAGCGTCCCGCGCTGCGCAATGGCGAGGCGGACAGGATCGGTGGCGATGGCATGGGCGAGCGGATCGGCCGGCAGTCGCCAGTCCGAACCTTCGGCAAGAGCGGCGAGCGCTGCGATATCGGCTGGCGGCGCCGGGCGGACCGGGCTTGCCAGCGCCTGCGAGACGCGCGTCAGACGATCGCCCGCCGCCTCAACGGTGTCGGCGGCGACGATGAGGCCGTGATTGCCGAGCGTGACGACATTAGCGCCGTCCGGCGCCGCCGCCGCAATCGCCTGGGCGAGCGGCAGGCCCGGCTTCAGATAGGGAATATGGACATGAGTGATGTCGTCGAGACGTGCGAGGCGCGCGGCAATGACTGCGGCTGCATCCTGTAGGACAGCGAGCGCCACCGTCTCGATGCAATGGACATGCAGCACGGCAGTGAAGGGCATCACGGCATGAACCGAGGTCTCGACGGATGGTCGCAGACCGTTCGGGTTCTCGGCGGCGATGACGAAATCGGTCGCCTTGGCGGCGCGCTCGTCATTGGCTGCGATGGCGGCGCGGAGCGGACCAAGCGCGACGGGCAGGAAGATGGCGCGCGTCTCAGCGTCTGCCAGCCATGTTCCGGATGCCTTGATCCAGAGCGCGCCATCGGCTTTCAGCGAGGTGTTGCCGCCGGCGGCCTGGGTCGTCAGCGGGTCGCGGCCGAGGCGGGCCGAGAGCGCGGCGAGCGCTGCGAGTTGCGCCGGTGCGGCCATTCTGTCCCCCAGCCATTGTTCGGACGGTCATCAAACGAAAAAGGCGCGAGACACGGCACCGCCATGTCTCGCGCCAGGACTGATCCGACCTAGAAGTCGAACTGGCCGATATTGGACTTGTCGAAGACAAACGGCGAGCCGAGCAGGATCTCGGAGCCGTTCACGACCTTGAGCTCACCGAGCTTGCCGGCCTTGACCGAGGTGTCGCCCGGCTTCAGCGTGCCGTCGGCTGCTGCCCGCAGGACATAGGTCGCGGCATAGCCGAGATCGACCGGGTTCCAGAGGATCGCGGTCTTGACGCAATCCTTCTCGACATAGGGCTTCATCGCATTCGGGGTCGCGAGGCCGACGACGGCGACCTTGCCACAGAGGCCGGCCTGGGTCACTGCTTCGGCCGAAGCGGGCGTTGCGACCGAGGTCATGCCGACGAGGCCCTTCAGCTTGTCGCCATGCTTGTTGATCAGCGTGGTGGCCTGGTTGAAGGACAGGACATTGTCCTCCTGGGCCTCGACCGTCTCAAGGAATTCGAGCTTCGGATGGCACTTGGCAGCATAGGCTGCCATTTCGGCGATCCAGCGCGCCTGGTTCGGCGTGGTGAAGGTCGAGGTGACGATGGCAAAAGCGCCGTCCTCGCCGATTTCCTTGGCAAGCTGGTCGACCAGTGTCTTCGCGACGCCGTTGAACTCGGCCTGGTTCACGAACCACTGGCGCGCGTCGGGGGTCGAATTGGCGTCGTAGCCAACGACATTGATGCCGGCGGCCAGCGCCTTCTTCAGAACTGGCGCGATGGCGACCGGATCGTTTGCAGCGAACAGAATGCCGTCGACGCCCGAGGTCACATAGTTGTCGATGAAGGTGATCTGCTCGTCGATATTGGCCTTGGTCGGACCGTCGGTCTTGACGTCGACATTGCCAAGTTCCTTGGCGGCTTCGGCCTGGCCCTTCGTCGTGGCGTTGAAGTAGCCGACGCCGATCAGTTTCGGCACGTCGACGACCTTGATCGTCTTGCCCTTGCGATCGGGCGCATTGGTCGGGACGCCGCCGTCATAGGGCTTGGAGACGACTGCGCCCGGGGTGGCGTCGCAGGCGAGCGGGTTGGTCGGCAGATCGTCGCCGCCGGTCCAGCTCGCTGCATAGGCCGCCGAGCTCGCCAGAGCGAGGCCGGCCGCAAGCAGGATTGTCTTGGTCTTCATGTTCTTTCTCCTCCTCGAACACGTCAGCGGATGCCGTTTGTCGGCGTGGCATCCGTCTTCCTTCTGAAGTCAGCCGTCGCCGTTACGACTGAAGAGATTGGTGGCAAGGATCGCCGCGATCAGTACGACACCGATCACCACGATCGTTCCGTCGCCCTTGACGCCAGAAAGCGCGAGCCCGTTCTTGAGCGCTTGGACGAGGATCAGCCCGATGACCGTGCCGATGATCGTGCCGCGGCCACCGAAGATCGATGTTCCACCGAGCACCACGGCGGTGATGACGTCGAGCTCTACGCCGGTGCCCATGTCGGAGCGGGTCGTTGAGACCCGAGAGACGAAGATCACCGCGGCGAGACCTGAAATGAGCCCTGAAGCCGTGTAGATCATCAGCTTGGTGCGGGCGACGTTGAGACCCGAAAAACGGGCGGCCGTCTCGTTGGCGCCGACCGCATAGGTGGCGCGGCCGAAGGTCGTGACGCCGAGGATAGCGGCGGCGATGATCGCGGCCGCTATCAGGATCCAGAGCTGCGTCGGCACGCCCAGCACGTCCCCCTGTCCAAGCACGAAGAACCAGTCCGGATAGCCGCGCACCGAGCGGGCCTGGCTGATGCCTTCGGCAAGGCCGCGATAGAGCGCGAGCGTCGCCAGCGTCGCGATCAGCGGCGGCACCTTGAAACGGGTGATAATCAGGCCGTTGATGAGGCCCGCAATGCCGCCGACGCCGACGGCGAGCACCATCGCGACCGGGAGTGGCAGGCCCATATTCTGCCAGAACACGCCGAGCAGGATCGCGCAGAGGCCAAGGATCGAGCCGACCGACAGGTCGATGCCGCCAGTGATGATGACGAAGGTCATCGGCAGAGCAATCAGGCCGACCTCCGTCATCAGGCGGCCCTGGTTCAGGATGTTGGCCGTGGTGAAGAAGCGGTCGGATTGCTGCGCCAGAAGGAACAGCACAATGACCAGCATCAGGCCGAGGACCGCCTCGTGGCGCAGGAAAGAGCGGAGCGTCAGGGGCATGGCGATCACTTGATCCCGCGGCGGCGGGCCATGTCGGCGAGCACGGTGGCAAGGATCAGAAGACCCTGCACAGAGCGCAGCCAATAGGCCGAGACATTGAGGAAAATCAGCGAGGAGCCGATCGCGGCGAAGAGGATCGCGGCGAGGGTCGAGCCGACGACGGTGCCGGTGCCGCCAAGAATGGACACACCGCCGACCACCGAGGCGGTGATGACGGTGAGCTCAAGGCCGGCCGGGACGGTCGACTGAATAACCTGCAGCTGTGTTGCAAACAGGATTGCGGCGATGCCGGCGAAGAAGCCGTGCACGGCGAAGATGGCGACCGTTGTCGTTTCGACGCGGATGCCGGCGACGCGCGCCGCTTCCGGATTGCCGCCAACGGCATAGATCGAGCGCCCGAAGGTGGTGTAGCGCATGACGATGGCGGCGACGATGGTCAGCCCGATCATGAACCAGACCGGCGAGGGGACGCCGAACCAGCGAAACTGCGCGATCAGGAAATCCGCCGGCAGATTGGTGATCCATGCACCGCCGGTGACGCTGATCAGTCCGCCCTTCAGGATCGACAGCATGCCGAGCGTGACGACGATCGAGGGGATGCGGACATAGGCGACGAGCGCGCCGATGACTGAGGTGACCACCATACCGATCACGATCGGCGCGACCCAGGCGATCCAGATCGGATAGCCGTTGACCGCGAGCGTGCCGGCGATGGTTGCTAGAACGCCGATCAGCGAGCCGACCGAGACGTCGATATGGCCGGAGATGATCACCATCGACATGCCGATCGCCGCGATGGCGATATAGGCGTTGCCGCTGAAGATGCTGGTCAGGTTGGTCTGGCTGATGAAGCGCGGCGCGATCAGGCCGACGACGACAAAAAGCGCGATGATGGCGGCAAGGATGATGAATTCCTGGCCGTAGGTGCCGATCGTGCGGGCGAAGACGCCGGTGGTCGCCGGGCGGCGCAGCGTGGCGGTGTCGAGGCTCATGCCGCACCTCCGGCCTGTTCCGCGCGGGCATGGGCTGCGCCGGCATGGGTCATCGCGGCGCCGACGACGTCTGGCGTCGCCTCGCTGCGGTCGAAGGTCTTGACCATGCGGCCACCATTCATGACGAGGATACGGTCGCTCATTCCGAGCACTTCGGGCAATTCGCTCGAGATCATGATCACGGCGAGACCTTCGCCGGCGAGCTTGCACATCAGGGCATGGATTTCCGATTTGGCGCCGACATCGATGCCGCGCGTCGGCTCATCCATGATGAGAACCTTGGGATTGGTCGCCACCCATTTGGCGAGCACGACCTTTTGCTGATTGCCGCCTGAAAGCTGGCCGGCGCGCTGCTCAGGGCCGCGGGCGCGGATGCCGAAGCGCACGATCGCGTCCTTGGCGAGCGCGAGCTCCTTGACGCGGTCGACGATCGAGCCTTTCGAGATGCGCGACAGCAGCGCCATCGACACGTTCTCGCGGATGGTCTGAGTCTTGACGAGTCCCTGCAGACCGCGATCCTCCGGCACATAGGCGATGCCGATGTCGCGCGCCTGCTCGGGGCTCTTGATCGTCACCGGCTTGCCGTCGAGGAGGATCTCGCCGGAGGTTGCCGGGGTGATGCCGAATATGGTGAGGGCGAGTTCGGTGCGGCCCGAGCCGACGAGGCCGGCGATGCCGAGAATCTCGCCGGCGCGCAGGACCAGCGAAACGTCCTGCACGTCATCCTTGAAGGAGACATTGCGCAGCTCGAGCACCGGCTCGCCGATCGGGACGCTCACCTTCGGGAAAAGCTGGTCGATCGAGCGGCCGACCATCATCGAGACGAGCGCGGCGTCGTCGACCTCTCCGATCGGCCGCGTGCCGATCAGCGCGCCATCGCGCAGGACCGTGACGCGGTCGGCGAGAGCGAAGATCTCCGGCATGCGGTGACTGATATAGATGATGGCGACGCCACGGGAACGCAGCCGCCGCACCACGTCGAGCAGGCGGCGCACATCCGCGTCGGCGAGCGAGGCGGTCGGCTCGTCCATAATGAGAAGCCGGGCGTCCTGCGACAGGGCCTTGGCGATCTCGACGCGCTGGCGATTGGCGACCGAAAGGCCGCCGACGCGGGCGTCGACATCGAGATCAGGGCTGTCGAGTTCGTCGAGGAGGGCGCGGGCGCGCCGCCGCATCTCGTTCCAGTCGAGCGCGCCGGGGCCGATCTTCGGTGCGTTGCCGATGAAGATGTTCTCCGCGACAGTCATATCGGGGAACAGCAGCAGCTCCTGATAGACCGTGGCGATGCCGGAGCGACGGGCATCGCGCGGCGCAGTGAAGGACACCGCTTGCCCGTTGACCTTGAGCTCGCCGCCCTCGTCGGGATGGTGGAAACCTGAAAGGATCTTGATCAGCGTCGACTTGCCGGCGCCGTTCTCTCCGAGCAGCGCATGCACCTCGCCGGCGCGGACGTCGAAATCGACATTCTTCAGCACCTTGATGCCGCCGAAGGTCTTCGAGATGTTGCGGAGCTGGACGAGCGGCGTTGCCGGCGCGCCCGCTGTCGCGACGGTGGCGGTCATGGTGTTTCCATTGCGTCTGAGGCTTCGTTCTGATCGGGCTCGACGACGAGCAGGCGAACGCCGGCCTCGCCGATGAGCGTGGCGTCACGGCTCTTGATGCCGCTGTCGGTGATGATCATGCCGACACGGTCGAGCGCGCAGAGGATGAGCGAAGAGCGCCGCTCGAACTTGGAGGAATCGACCAGGAGGATCAGCTCGTCCGCCTGGTTGATCAGCTTCTGCTCGGCTTGGATCAGCAGCGGATCGCCTTCCATGATGCCGATCGGACTGACGCCCTGCGCGCCCATGAACATGCGGCGGGCGTAGAAATTCCGCGTCACATCGTTCTCGAACGGCGACAGGATCAGGCTCTGCTCGCGATAGACAGCGCCGCCGGGCAGCACGATCGTATTCTTGGAGGTGCGGACCAGCGTCTCGGCGATCGCGAAGGAATTGGTGAGGATCTGCATGCGCCGGTGCGCGAGATCGTGAACCATCTGATAGGTGGTCGTGCCGCCATTGATGATGATCGAGTCACCGTCTTCGCAGAGATCGACGGCCGCTTTCGCGATGGCGCGCTTCTGCGCGACATGCATCTGCTCGCTGACCGAAAAATGGCGTCCGCCGATGCCGACCAGCTGCGGCGGGTGCAGCGCCTCAGCACCGCCCCGCACCTTGTGCAGCTTGCCGTCGACATGAAGGGCGTTGATGTCGCGGCGAATGGTTGCTTCGGACGCGCCCGTCAATTCAACCAGCTGCGCGACCGTCACGACCGGCCGGTCGGCGATCTCGCCCAATATAATCCGCTGGCGCTCGATTTCGTGCAACGTGTCCTCCCCGACCGCTCGATCTTGCAGCAGGAGACATCCTTGTCAATCAATTTCGATCAAAACCACTTATACCGCGTCGCAACAGAGCAATATCGCGCTGCAATAGCCAATGAATGATCGTACTGCGACGCAATATGATCATTCATGATTGGACATGATTGACAAAGCGGCGGGCGCCTGAGAAAGCTCTGTCCATCCGATCGTCGCGGCATTCGTCGCGGCGCCTCGCAACGTGCCGGTTGGCGCAGTCGCCCGCCGGACGAGCTTCGAAAGCGGGCATTTCCGATCATGACAGTCGCCTCACTCCTCCTCGACAATCGCTGGGACGACGCCAAGGCGGCGGGTTTGAGCGAGTCCGGGCTCTTGCTCTATCGCTCGAACCTGCTCGGTTCCGACAAGCGGATCACCAATTTCGGCGGCGGCAACACCTCGGCCAAGATCACCGAGACGGATCCGCTCACCGGCGAGGACGTCACGGTACTGTGGGTCAAGGGCTCGGGCGGCGATGTCGGATCGATCAAGCTCGACGGTTTCGCGACGCTCTACCAGTCGAAGCTCGAGGCGCTGAAGGGCATCTATCGCGGCCTCGCCTTCGAGGACGAGATGGTCGGCCTGCTGCCGCACTGCACCTATAATCTCAACCCGCGCGCGGCCTCTATCGATACGGCGCTGCATGCCTATGTCCCTTATGTGCATGTCGACCACATGCATCCCGACGCGATCATCGCCATCGCCGCATCGAAGAACTCGAAGGAACTGACCAAGCTGATCTATGGCGACGAGATCGGCTGGCTGCCCTGGAAGCGGCCCGGCTTCGAACTCGGGCTCTGGCTGTCGAAATTCGCCAACGAAAACCCGATGGCGAAGGGCGTCGTGCTCGAGAGCCACGGCCTGTTCACCTGGGCCGACAGCGCCAAGGACTGCTACGAGCTGACGCTCGGGATCATCAATAAGGCGATCGCCTGGTTCGCCCAGGAAACCGAGGGCAAGGTTATCTTCGGCGGCGCCGTCACGGCCTCGGCCGAGGCCGAAAAACGCCGCGCCATTGCGGCCCGCCTGATGCCCGAGATCCGTGGCCGCATCGGAAAGTCGGAATCGAAGGTCGGCCATTTCGACGACCAGCCGGCGGTGCTCGAATTCGTCAATTCGGCCGATCTGAGGCCGCTGGCGTCGCTTGGTACCTCGTGCCCCGACCATTTCCTGCGCACCAAGATCCGTCCGCTGGTGCTCGACTATGATCCGGCCGCCGACAATATCGACGCTGTGATTGCTGGTCTTGACGCCGCCATCGAGGCCTATCGCGCCGACTATGCCGCCTATTACGAGCGCTGCAAGCGCCAAAACAGCCCGGCGATGCGCGATCCGAACGCCGTCGTCTATCTGATCCCCGGCGTCGGCATGATCACCTTTGCCCGCGATAAGGCGACGGCGCGCATCTCCGGCGAGTTCTATGTCAACGCGATCAACGTGATGCGCGGCGCATCGACGGTGTCGACCTATGTCGGCCTCGACGAGCAGGAAGCCTTCGATATCGAGTACTGGCTGCTGGAAGAGGCGAAGCTGCAGCGCATGCCGAAGCCGAAGGCGCTCGCTGGCCGGATCGCCTTCATCACCGGCGGCGCCGGCGGCATCGGCTCGGCAACCGCGATCCGCTATCTCCAGGAAGGCGCGGTCGTGATGATCGCCGATATCGACAAGGCGGCGCTCGACGAGACGGTCAGCGGCCTTGGCGCCAAGTTCGGCAAAGACAATATCCGCGGCGTTCTAGCCAATGTCACCAGCGAGGCCGCCGTCGAGACGGCCTTCGCCGAGACGCTGATCGAGTTCGGCGGCATCGACATCCTCGTCTCCAATGCCGGCATCTCCTCGGCGGCACCGTTCGAGGAGACGACGCTCGAGACCTGGGATCGCAACATCGCGATCCTCGCCACGGGTTATTTCCTCGTTTCGCGCTCCGCCTACCGGATCATGAAGACGCAGAAGCTCGGCGGCTCGATCGTCTTCATTGCCTCGAAGAATGGCCTCGCGGCTTCGGCCGGCGCCTCGGCTTACTGCACCGCCAAGGCGGCCGAGATCCATCTCGCGCGTTGCCTCGCGCTCGAGGGCGCTCCGCTCGGCATCCGCGTCAACACGATCAATCCCGACGCGGTGCTGCGCGGCTCCAAGATCTGGCAGGGCGAATGGCGCCAGCAGCGGGCTGACTCCAACAAGATCGGCCAGGACGATCTCGAGGAGTTCTACCGTAACCGCTCGCTGCTGAAGCGCAGTGTGTTCCCGGAAGATATCGCCGAGGCCGCCTTCTTCCTCGCCGCCGATCTCTCGGCTAAGTCGACCGGCAACATCATCAATGTCGATGCGGGCAACGTCATCAGCTTCACCAGATAGTCTGACCGCGGCGCCCGCTCAGGCGCCGCGGTTTCACCTCTCCCCGAGGAGAGGTCGGCCCGCAGGGCCGGGAGAGGGTTTACGCCCTCTCCGGAGCGTTCCCTAAACCCTCTCCCGCCGGCCTGCGGCCGTCGACCTTCCTCTCAGGGGAGGTGAAGAAGCGGCGGCGTGAGAGATGTTTTAAAAGGCCCCCCGGGGAGGACCCGCCCATGACCGATCTGCCGATTTCCGCCGAATTCCTCGCCGATAGCAATCGCAGCGCCGAGGCCGCTCTTGCCAATGACTATTCCTCGCTCGGCGAGCAGCTCGATCGCCGCGGCATCGATATCGATGCCATCACGCGGCGCGTCGCCGACTACGCCGTCGCGATCCCGTCCTGGGGCGTCGGCACCGGCGGCACGCGCTTCGCCCGCTTTCCAGGGTTGGGCGAGCCGCGTGGCATCTTCGAGAAGCTCGACGACTGTGCCGTCATCAACCAGTTGACGCGCGCGACGCCGACGGTCTCGCTGCATATTCCGTGGGACAAGGCCGATCCGGCCGCGCTGAAGGCGAAGAGTGCTGCGCTCGGCCTTGGCTTCGACGCGATGAACTCCAACACCTTCTCCGACGCGAAGGATCAGGCGCACAGCTACAAGTTCGGCTCGCTGTCGCATTCGGACCCCGCCGTGCGGCAGCAGGCGATCGAGCACAATATCGAGACGATCGAGATCGGCCGCGCGCTCGGTTCGAAGGCGCTGACGGTATGGGTCGGCGATGGCTCTAACTTCCCCGGCCAGTCCAATTTCACGCGGGCGTTCGAGAACTATCTCGGTGCGATGAAATCGGTCTATGCGGCCCTGCCGGACGACTGGCGCGTCTTCACCGAACACAAGCTCTATGAGCCGGCCTTCTATTCCACTGTGGTGCAGGATTGGGGCACCAACTACCTGATTGCCAAGGAGCTCGGACCGAAGGCGTATTGCCTCGTCGATCTCGGCCATCACGCGCCGAACGTGAACATCGAGATGATCGTCGCCCGGCTGATCCAGTTCGGCAAGCTGGCCGGTTTCCACTTCAACGATTCGAAATATGGCGACGATGATCTCGACGCCGGCTCGATCAACCCGTTCCAGCTCTTCCTCGTCTTCAACGAACTGGTGGATGCCTCCTATCGCAAGGCCGAGGGCTTCGATCCGGCCTATATGATCGACCAGTCGCACAATGTGACCGACCCGATCGAAAGCCTGATGGCGAGCGCGATCGAAATCCTGCGCGCCTATACGCAGGCGCTGCTGGTCGATCGGCCGGCGCTTGCCGCCTATCAGGATGCCAATGACGCGTTGATGGCCAACCAGACGCTGAAGCGCGCCTTCAACACCGATGTCGGCCCGATCATCGCCAAGGCGCGGCTCGCCAAGGGCGGCGCGATCGATCCGATCGCGACCTATCGCGCCTCCGGCTATCGCGCCCGCGTTGCGGCCGAGCGTCCGTCCAGCGGTGGCAGCACCAGCGGCATCGTCTGATTGTTCGCGGCCCGCATTGCTATTGGTGCGGGCCCGACGCGCCGCGCTGCTGCATCGTGTGCACATCCTGCCCTGTGACAGGCGTCACGCTGCTCAGATGATGAGATGGTGCCCCCTTCTCGGCGGGGTGGGGAACGGCTAGGCTTGCGCTTGAGCCCAGCCTTCTGACACAAGGGCGGTCACGAAGGACATGCCGTTGCCGCGCCGTGGCGCAGTCAGGGGTTGTCTTTTCGCTGCAGGGCATTCAATCGCGGCGGGCAGCCGTCTGCCGGGGCATAGCCTCGGCTCATCGTCCAAAGGAGGACCGCATCATGAAGAAGTCCATCACCATCGTTTCGGTCGCGCTTTTCGGCGCGCTGCTCGCTGGCTGCAACACACCGAGCACAGGTTCGCGCGCCGGTGACGGCGCCGTCATCGGCGGTCTCGCCGGCGCCGCCGTTGGCGGTCTCGCCACGGGTACCTGGGGCGGCGCGGCGATCGGCGCCGGCGTCGGCGCCATTGGCGGCGCGATCATCGCCGACGCCACCGGCAAGTGCTACTGGGTCGACCAGCAGGGCCGCAAGCACTACACCGCCTGCCGCTGAACCGGCCTTCTTTCACGACGAGACGGCCGGGCATTGCCCGGCCGTTTTCATGTGCGCCAGCGCTTCTTGATCTCTCGCTCCCGACATCGTCGCAGCCTTTCGCTGGAACAAAATTCTGCGCTCGGGCGTTTCTCCCGCGAAGGCGGCCGAAATCGCGCCGTGCCAGAGGAGAGAAGAAGATGAAAGCATCGTTCCTGATCGTTGCCGTGACGTTGGCCGGCGCGGCGCTCGGTGGCTGTTCGACTGGTTCGGGTGCGGGCGACGGCGCCGTGGTCGGCGGTCTCGCGGGTGCGGCGGTCGGCGGTCTCGCGGGTGGCAACGTCCAGAGTGCGGCGATCGGTGCCGGCGTCGGTGCTCTCGGCGGTGCGGTCATCGGCGATGCGGCCAGCAAGCGCTGCTACTGGGTCGATAGCTATGGCCGCCGCCACGCGACCGCCTGTCGCTGAGGCGCGGCCTAGGCCAGGTTCAAGAAAAAGGCCCGGCGCTCTGCGTCCGGGCCATTTTTCCATCAGGCGGAGGTTCCGCCGATCTCTTGGGGCTAATCAGCGACGGAAAGCGTCCGTGACGGATGCTGATCGACGAGATTGTCGGTCCAGCCGCTGACCTTCGGCGCAACGAGGCCGAGCGCCGCATAGGACAGCAGCGGAATCACAGGGGCGTCCTGGCGGACTATGGCCTCGGCCTTGGCGATCTCGTCGGAACGACGCGCAGGATCGGTCTCATTGCGGGCAGCGGCGATGAGGCTGTCGAAGCTGGAATTGGCGTAGCGGCCATAGTTGAAGCGGCCCCCGCTCTTCAGAAGCTGGAGCATATCGAGCGCATCCGGCTCATCGGCGATCCACCCGGCGGCTGCGAGGTCGAAATCAGCGCCGTCGCGCAGCGCACCGTAATGCGAGCTTTCGGGATCGCTAACCACTTGCCCCTCGACGCCGATCGCCTTCCAGCCGGCGATGACCAGTTTCGCCGTCGTCTCATGCGCGATGCCGCTCCCGATCCGGATCGATAGGGTAAGCGGCTTGCCCTTGCCGTACCCGGCTTCGGACAGCAGCGACCGTGCCTCTGCCTGCCGCGCCGCGATCGGCGCTTCCACGGCAGCCGGTGCCTGAGAAAGGCCTTGCGGCACGAGATCATCTGCCGGCAGCATGCCGCCGGACCAGGCGGATGCGGCAAGCGCCTGACGATCGACGGCAAGGCTGAGTGCCCGCCGGATGCGCGCATCGTCGAACGGCTTCCGCCCGGCGTTGACGACGTAGAAATAGGTTCCGGCATAGGGCGCGATGTGCAGCGCCGTCCCGAATTCGGCCTCAAGGCCGGCGATGTCGCCGGTCGGTACGTCGGGGCAAATATCGACCTGGCCAGCGCGATAGGCATCGAGGCAGGCTGAGGCATCCTCGAACGAGCGAAAGACGACGCGGTCGATCGCTGGAGCGTCGCCGCCGCGACGGGGATTGGTGGAGAGGGCAAAGCTGCCCCGCGTGCCGGCCGCGCTGATCATATAGGCGCCGTTCGAGACGAGCTTTGCCCCGGTTGCGAAATCGGTCCCGAGCTTCTTGGCCGCTGCGACATTGACGGGCAGGGCGGCAGGGGCGGCGAGCCGTTCAAGGAAGGTCGAGGTGACCTTGTCGAGGCGGATTTCAAGCGTCCTCTCGTCGGGCGCTGTAACACCGAGCACATCAGGCTTGGCGAAGCCCGCTTTGATCGCGCCCGCCTTGGCGATCACCTGCAGCGGGCCGTCCTCCGTTGCGCCGGTCGCAGGGTCGAACAGCCGGCGGAAGGATGCGACGAAGTCCGATGCCTTGACGGGATCACCATTCGACCAGCGCGCGCCCTCGCGCAGGGTGAAAGTATAGATGAGCCCATCCGGACTGATGGTCCAGCTGGCAGCGGCTCCGGGCATCAGCTTGCCGGCGCCATCGCGGATGACGAGCCCGTCGTAGAGATCGATGAGCAGGGCGGTCTCGCGGGCGGTCGCCGCCTTCTGCGGATCGAGCGTCTCGATCGATCCGACAATGCCCCGTGTCAGCGTGGCCGCTTCGGCGGGCGCCGCGGCTGCAATGAGAAGGCCGCTCGCCAGCAGGACGGCGCCGGTCCGGCCTCTCCAAGGATGCTGCATCTTCACTCGCTCCAACGCGGATAGCCGCGGCCTGAGGGTTTAGATTGGTGAGGGTCGCGAAGAGGTGCCGCGCCGCCTCGTCCTTCGTCGCCGTTGGTCGTCCTCAATGAACGTCGATGATCTCGGCGCCGACGGCGCGGGCGAGCGCCGCGGGATTGACGGAAAAGATCGCATGCGGCGTCCCGGCTGCTGCCCAGACGGTCTCATATGCCAGAAGCTCGCGGTCAATAAAGGTCGGAAGCCGCGTCGCGTGGCCGAGCGGCGGAATGCCGCCGATCGCAAAGCCGGTCAGAGACCGCACGAAAGCAGCGTCCGGCCGCATGATCCTCTCGCCGATCGGCCCGGCGACCTTCTCCTCGTCGACGCGGTTTACGCCGGAGACGAGAAGCAGCACGCCCTTGCCGGATGTGACGCCACGAAACACCAGCGATTTGACGATTTCTGCGACATGGCACCCGCAAGCGGCGGCAGCCTCTTCCGCTGTGCGGGTCTTATCGGGCATAATGATTGGCATCACGGATAAGCCGAAGGATTCGGCGGCGTCGCGCACGCGGGATGCAGGTCCGTTGATCTCGGTCATAGTCGGAATCAGTCCTCCTGCCCGCATTCGGGCGGATCGATGATGCGTCGTGTGACGAGATTTGCTAAATGGAGTCTAAACAATTTCGCGTCAATGCGGAGCAGGCCGATGAACGACACCAACGGGCGGAGCGGCACGACGTCGAATGTGCGCAATCTGACGGATGCGATCCGCAAGGTGCGGGTGGCCGAGTCGGAGCGGACAGACGTCGTTGTCGAACTGCGCGAGGCGGAGCGGGCCCGGCTCGACATGCTCGCCGATGAACTGCGCAACGTCTTCGCCGAAGTGCCAGAGGGCGACGAGCAGTTTGTGTTCCAGATCTCGGGCGGCAGCCAGCCGCGCTTCTGGATCGACATGACCTCGCTGGTCCTGATGGGCCGCGACCGGCGGACCTATCGGTTCGTCAAGGACACGCGGCTCGGCCGCACCGTGATCCTCGAGACTGCCGATCTCGATGATATGGCCGACTGCATCACCCAGTATGTTGCCGAGCGGATCATCGAGCGAGAGCGGGCACTCGAGGCGGATTGGCTCGCCGATCGCATTCTTCGGGCGGAGGAGCCGGCGCCGAAGGCTGACAAGCGCAGCCGTCTGCTGCGCACGGTTTCAGAGCCCGCCAAGGCGGAGGCGCCGCGCGCGCGCATTCATCCCGGCTGGATCGTTTCCGCCTTTCTCGGCGGTCTCCTGGTTGGGGTCGCCGCGCTCCTCGCTTATGCCTGGGTGCATATCGGCTGAAGCCGGATAACCGGCTTCAGCGCAGTTTACGCTCGCGGATGGTGCCCACCTCGGAGCCGGGACCGGTATAGCCGCGCTCGGTCATCTGGCAACGCCAGGCGCCCGGCCCGCCATCGATCGCGAAGAGATTGTAACGACCGGCCGGCTTGTGGCCGCCGGGCGTATTCGAGGCCGATGGCACGCCGATGACCGGCACCGGGCCGTCGCGGCCCTCGATTTCGACCAGGCTGTCGCGATGGGTGTGACCGTGCAGCACCAGCTCTGCACCGGCCTCGCGGATCACCGCGCGGACCCGGCCCGCGCCGACCAGCCGCTTGTGCCAGGGCGTCGCATTGGGCGTTGGCGGATGATGGATCATTACAACGCGGAACAGCCCTTCCTTGCCGGCGCGAACCAGCTCGTCATGCAGGGCCGGCAGCGAGGCGCTGGCGACATGGCCGGTCGCCATGAACGGCGCCGAGGCGCGGGCGCTCGACATGCCGATCAGGGCAACGGGCCCGCGTCGCCGCAGATAGGGGAAACGCACCGGGCTGGAAGCGGGGTGGCCGTCGCCAACGAGATAGGGCGCCCAGGCGGCAAGCGCTTTGCGCAGCACGCCGGCGACATAAGCGTCGTGATTGCCTGGAACGACCGAAATGTCATGCGGTCGGCCGAAGGCCTCCAGCCATTCGCGCGCCGCGACGATCTCGCCGGGCAGGCCGATATTCACGAGATCGCCGGTGACGGCGATATGATCGGGCTGGTGCGCCAGCAGATCGTCGACCAGACCGGCGAGCACAGGGCCGGCCAGTGCATGCATGCGGCCGCGGCGCCAGTTCATGTAGCCAATCACCCGCTTGGACGCGAGTTCGCGCGCACGGATTCGCGGCAGCGGGCCAAGATGCGGATCGGAGAGATGGGCAAGGACAAACATCGACACTCGATTAGAGCCTTTCCGGCAGCGGCGAAAGCGCGGCTGTTATCGGCGCTCACACTTGTCCCAACGCGGCTCCAGGACAACCGCTCCTCTTCGAGCGATCATGGCGGCCCAAAGGCTGGCGGGGCGAGCTGAACTCGGCCATTCTGCTTTGCTCCCGATCACATCCGCGGGTTACCCATGCCCCTCTTCTCCGCTCTTGCCCGCCTCGCCGGAACCATCGCGCCGCTGACCCGGGGCATGACGCTCGGGGTCCGCTGTGCCTGCTTCGATGCGGAGGGCCGCGTCTTCCTGGTGCGGCACAGCTACATGCCGGGCTGGTATCTGCCGGGCGGCGGGGTCGAGCGCAAAGAGACGGCGGACGACGCGATCGGCCGTGAACTGGTCGAGGAGGGCGGGATCGTCCTCAGCGAGCTGCCATCGCTGTTCGGCGTCTACTACAACCGCCGCCAGGCACGCGACCATGTGCTCGTCTATGTCAGCCGGTCGTTCGTTCGGCCGAGCCCACCTGCCTATCCTGATCGGGAGATCGCGGAAGCGGGCTTCCATGCGCCATCGGCGCTGCCCGACGAGGCAACGCCCGCCACGCGTCGGCGCCTTTCTGAAATCCTTGACGGCGTCCCGCGGGATCCATTCTGGTGATTGGCGCTTTACGGATGGCCGGAGCGCGTGATATGCGCCGTTTCGGCTTTGAGATGGAACCGGCGATGCCCGCGAGGCTCTCCCTGCGACGACGAACCGACGGCCGCGACCTCCTGTCGCGTGACGCCGCTCGTCCTGTCGTCTGCCGGTCCGCGCAAGCCTGAAGCGTGAGCATCCGTCGGACTGGTCAATTTCCGACGTGAGCCAGATTTACATGAAGATCGACAGTTTCACCGTCCAGGCCGAACGGCCCGGCGACTCAGATGCCATTGAGGCCCTGCACGAGGCCTCGTTCGGTCCCGGCCGGTTTGCCCGCGCCGCATCGCTGCTACGCGAGGGTGTGCCGCATGATCCGGCGCTCTCCTTCATCGCGACCAGCGGGCCGGACATGATCGGCTCCGTCCGCCTGACGCCGATCGTCATCGGAGCCCGTCCGGCGATGCTGCTCGGGCCGCTTGCGGTGGTCGATGGCTGGAAGGGCAGGGGCGCCGGCAAGTCGCTGATGCGCACCGCTTTGGCAGCGGCACGCGAAGCCGGTCACTCGGTCGTGCTGCTCGTGGGCGATGAGCCCTATTATGGGCCGTTCGGCTTTCAGATGCTGCCGCCGCCCTATAGCATCACGCTGCCGGCACCGGCCGATCCGAAGCGCGTGCTGGTCTGCCCGCTCGTCGATGGCGCGCTTGAAGGACTGTCAGGCGCCGCGCGTCGGGCGCTCTGAAAGGGATCCGCTTCCAAGGTCGCAGTCGCGCTTATTCGGGTCGACTTCGCCGTGTTTTCGCGCGATTTCCGAAATTATCGGGTCAGGGGGTGGTGTTCGCCGGGCCACGCGCCACAGTATGCCGACCAGACCGAAATTGGCGACGGCAGCCGCAGCCAGAACTGTGACCAGAGGCAAGGCACCGAAGCGCTCGATGACAAGGGCTGTCATCGGCGGTGCGAGGCTTTGGGCAAGAAGCGTCGGCATCGCCAGACGTCCCATCAGGACAGGAAACCGATCCGGACCGAAGAGTGCCAGCGGCACCGCGCCGCGCGCGATCGACCAGATTCCATTGCCGGCCCCGTAGAGCACAAGCGCCAGAGCGAAGACCGGCATCCCCGAGGCAAGTGCCAGGACGCCGATCGCGATCAGCCCCGTCGCGATGGCCAGCGTGGCGATCGCATGAAGATGCTTGCCGAGGACCATGTCGAAGACGCGTGCGCCGACCTGCGAGGGACCGATCAGCGCGCCGAGCGCCACCGATGCGGCGAGCGCGATGTCGTGCGCGCTGAGGATCGCGAGCAGGTGGACTGAAATCGTCGTCGCGATCGTGCCACCCAGCGTCAGGATCACCGCGAGCGTGACGAAGGCAGGGTCGGCCCAGCCCGCTGGATCGTCTCGGTGCGTAGCGTCGACCGGAGGCGTCAGCTGCAGCGCGCGCTCCACCGGCGGCAGGAAGCGCCACAGCAGCGGCAGCGAAAGGCCGAGCTGCAGGGCTGCGTAGATGAAGCAGGTGCTGCGCCATCCCCATCGTTCGAGCAGGAACGCGCTGAGCGGCCAGCAGATGGTGCTGGCAAAACCGCCGAACAGGGTCAGCGTGGTGATCGCGCTGCGGGCCTCATAGCCATAATAGCGCCCGAGTGTGGCAAAGGCCGCGTCGTAGAGGGTCGCCGCCATGCCGCAGCCGAGCAGGAGCCACGCCAGGAAGAATATCGCTTCCGAGGTGGCAAGGCCGAGCAGCGACAATCCCGCTGCCAGCAACAGCACGCCGAAGATGAGCACAGGCCGGCCGCCGCGATCACGGACGATCCGTCCGACCCGGGGCGAGGCCACGCCGGATGCAAACAGTCCAACCGAGAGGCCCGCCACGACATGGGAGAGCGGCCAACCCGTGTCCGCGGCGATCGGATGGGCGAGCACAGCCGGCAGATAGTAGGTTGCCCCCCAGGCGAAGATCTGCGCGACGCCGAGCGCCGAAATTGTCGAAAGGCGTGCGGACGGCCGCGTTCGGAAGAGGTTCACCAAGAACACTCCCGCGATGCCAGGCCCTGCCATGGCCACGCGCCCGCCGGCGCGCGCATCATTCCGAGCCTTGCCTGCTGCGACAGCGCCGCAAAGGCATCGGGAGCCAGGGGCTCGTCCATCGTCATTCCAATATATCAATGATTATTGAAATGATCGTATCCGAGCTGGTTCGGAGACTCCAGAGCCGTCAGCTCTTCGGAAGGCTCGTCAGCGCCCTTCGCGATACCAGGTGGCGGCGGCGAGGCCGAGCAGGATGGCGAGACCGAGGAAGCCGGAGAACAGCGGCAGCCGCTCGACGCCCGTGAGCAGCGAGGCCTCGGTCATGCGCACACCAATCCAGTCGCGGCCGGAAACCGTGCGGCCCGAATGCACCGGCACGATACGCGGCGCTTCGAGCGTGCCGTCGGCGGTCCGCATACGCTGGATCAGGCCGCCAGAGGCCTCTGTGACCGGCTGCAATTTATCGAAGGTCGAGCGGACGTCCTGGAACTCGCGCGGATTGGCCGGACCGACCAGCGCGAAGGCGCGGCGTTCGCCGTCCTCGATCCGCCAGAGGCCGATTTCGCTTGCCGGGAGTTCGGCGCGGAAGCGGCCGGGGCCGTCGGGCAGCAGCGTCACGCTGCCGCGCTTGCCGGATGGCGAGGTGGTTGTTACCGGATCGATCCGGTCGGCCATGGTCTGGCGCTCGATCGTGAGCGTCGCGCCCTTGGCGCTGGCGCGCAGCGCCTCCTCCTCAAGGTCCGGTTCTTTCATCAGCCAGTGGGCGAGGCGGCGCAGTAGATCGACATGCGGTCCGCCGCCTTCATAGCCGCGCGCCCATAGCCAGACCTGATCGGAGAGAAGCAATGCGACGCGGCCTTTGTCTTCGCGGCTCAGCACCAGCAAAGGCTGCCCGTCGGCGCCCTTCATGACCACTTCGCCCTTCGGGCGCTCGGTCTCAATCTGGCGGAACCAGCGGCTCCAATGGGGCGGGGTTGTATCCCCGCCCTCGAGCCCGCGCGTGACCGGATGGCGCTTGCCGAGATCGGTGACCTCGGGCGTGAAGGGCTTCTCGATGATGCGGCCGGTCGGCGCTGCGGGCAGCACATCCGCGAGCGGGGTCGTATAGAGGCTGCTGTCCGAGGCGTAGTCCGGGCCCGATGCGACCAGTAGGGCGCCGCCATCGCGGACATAGCGGGCGATGTTGTCGAAGTAGAGGATCGGCAGCACGCCCTGCTGGGCGTAGCGATCGAAGATGATCAGGTCGAACTGGTTGATCTTGACCGAAAAGAGCTCGCGGGTCGGGAAGGCGATCAGCGAGAGCTCGTCAATCGGCGTGCCGTCCTGCTTTTCCGGCGGACGCAGAATGGTGAAATGGACGAGATCGACGGAGGCGTCGGATTTAAGCAGGTTGCGCCAGATCCGTTCGCCGGCATGCGGCTCGCCGGACACGAGCAGCACGCGGAGATTTTCGCGGATGCCATCGATCACCGCCGCGGCGCGGTTGTTGACCGCCGTCAGCTCGCCGGCCAGCGGCTCGGCCTCGAATTCGTAGATATTCTGCCCGGCATGGGCGATCTGGATCTCGTATCGGTTGCTGGCGCCGGGAATGACGGTCTCGGTCGCCACGGGCTCGCCGTCGCGCGAGATCGTCACGCGCACAGGGGCCGACGACGCTGTGCCGCTGTCGACGACGCTGTAGTCGATGACCTGCTTTTCACCGACGATGCCGAAACGGGGGGCTGAGCGGATGACCAGCTGGCGATCAATCTCGTTGTCGCGGCCGGAAATGAGCGCATGCAGCGGCGCGGTGCCGAGCGTCTCGGTCGGATTGGCGGGGACATCATGCACCTGCCCGTCGGTCAGCATCACAACGGCGCCGATGCGCTCGGGCGCAACATCGGCAAGCTCGGCCTGGACCGCCTTGAACAGTTCAGTGCCATCGACCGGAGCACCGGCCGCCGCGCCGCCGACCTCGACCGTCCTCAGCTCGATATTGCGCAACTCGCCGAAGCGCTTGGTGAGTTCGGCGCGCATCGCCTCGGTCTCGGCTGTGCGATCCGAGAGCGACTGGCTGGCGCTCTTGTCGACAACAAGGGCAACGACGGTCGGCAGTTGCTGGCGCTGTTCCTCCAGCAGGACCGGGCCGGCCAGCGCCGCGACGAGCGCCGCGAGCGCCAGAACGCGCAGCAATGCGCCGCGCGTGCGGCGCACGAGCAGCGGGGCGATCGCTACGAGGCCGAGCGCTGCCAGGACCGCAAGGAGCGGCAGCGGGATCAGCGGAGCAAAGGTGAGCGACCAATTCACTGGCCGAGCCTTTCGAGCAGCGCCGGGACGTGCACCTGATCGGCCTTGTAGTTGCCGGTGAGCGTATACATCACGATGTTGATGCCGGTTCGGTAGGCCATCTCGCGCTGGCGCGGATCGGGCGGAATGGTCGGATAGAGATAACGCCCGTCGGCGTCGGTGGCCCAGGCCGAAGCGAGGTCGTTCTCGGTGATGAGGATCGAGGAAACGCCGTCGCCGGGCCGGGCCGGTCGATCGGCCGCCGCCTCGGCGTCATCGGCTGACGCCTCGACCCAGAGCGGACCGCCCTGGTAGCGGCCGGGGAAATCGGCGAGCAGGTAGAAGGCCTTGGTCAGGACGTGGTTTCCCGGCACCGGCTCCAGCGGCGGAATGTCGAGCCCGGCCAGCATCGCCCGCAGTCGCTCGGCCTCCGGCGTGCCGCCGAATCCCTCGGTGCCGGGCGGGCGCGCCAGCTCGTCGCGGGTGTCGAACAGGATCGATCCGCCCTGTTTCATATAGGCGTCGATCCGGGCGAGTGTCTCCGAGCTCGGCATGGGCGCATCGGGCGCGATCGGCCAGTAGAGCAACGGGAAGAAGGCGAGCTCGTCCTTGGCGATGTCGACGCCGATCGGGTCGCTCGGTTCCAGCGCCGTGCGGTTGGCGATCTCGCGCGAAAGGCCGGCGAGCCCGGCCTTGCTGACGTCGTCGATCGCTGCATCGCCGGTGATGACATAAGCAAGCCGCGTCTTGTTGACGGCGTCCATGGCGAATTGGTCGGCGGCGGCGTCGGCATGGGCCGGCCGCGGCAGGCCGCCGGCAAGAAGGGCCAGCAGGATGACGGCGGCCGGCGCGGCGCGGCGGAGCCTGAGGCCGCCATTCAGCCACCAGACGGCCAGGGCGTCGGCGATCAGGCAAATGAGCGCCGCCACCAGCAGGAGGGGTGAAAGATCGGTCGGGGCCGCGGCCGGATAAGGCTGGACCTCGGCTCCGGTGACGAGCTTGGCGTCTAAGGGCGGCAGCGTTGCGTCGCCCCGCAAGAGATTGACCGCGCGGAAGGCATCGTCGGTGCCATAGAGCCCGGGTGGATGATCGCGGCTCGCGATGATGCCTTCGGCGGCGGCCGGCAGCGGCCGGGCAAAGGGATCGCTGCTCGTATTGCGGCCGAAGCCGTCGAGCAGGCGCCAGGGCGGCAGCATGACGCCGCCGGTCTGGCCTGCAACCGGCTTCGCATCGCCAGCGGCGAGGGGGATGGTGGCGAAGGCGGCGATGCGGCGGAGCATGTCGACGAAGCTTCCCGAGATCGGCAGGTTGGACCAGCTCGTATCGGCGGTGACATGGAACAGCACCAGCCAGCCTTTGCCGAGCCGCCCGGCTGTCACAAGCGGTGTGCCGTCGGCGAGCGCCGCCCAGGTCCGCGCCGGCAGATTGGCGTCAGGCTCGGCGAGAACCTGACGCGACACCGTGACGTCGGGCGGCACCGTCATCCCGGCGAACGGACCCGATGATGAGAAGGACGCGAGCGGCTGCGGGCTCGACCAGGAGAGGCTGCCGCCGAGCACGCGCCCGCCGGCGCGAAGCCGCACCGGCACCAGCGTGTTTTCTTCGGCGGTTGCCGCGGCGAGGCGTGGTCCGGCAAAGCGGAGCAGCGTGCCGCCATCCTCGACCCATTGGCTCAGCCGCTTCTCGACATCGGGCGTCAGCGTGCCAATATCGGCCAGAACGATGATGGCCGCACCCGCATCGATCAGTTGCGGGATCGCGGTCGCGGCATTGGCATCGCGCGGTTCGATCACGTCGGCGAAGGGCTGTACGGCCCGCGTGATGTAGTAGCGCGGCGAGAGCAGCGGCTGCGCATTGCTGTCGTTCGAGCCGCCCGAGACGATGCCGATGCGTCGCCGCTTGAAGCGGTCGTCAAGCAGCTGGACGGCGCCGGCGGTCGCGCTGCCGGCAATCTCGACGCGGACGATCTCGTTGCGGAGCTCCGTCGGCAGATCGAACACTGCCTCGCTTTTGGTCTCGCCTGGCTTGAAGGCGAAAGGCGCGGTTCCGACCGAGCGGCCCTTCAGATCCCGCGCCTCGAGGATCCCGGCACCGGCGAGGCGGCCGTCGCTGCGGATGACCGGCAGCGTCAGCGAATCCGAACCGCCGGCGGGCGGCGCGAGGCCGATCAGTGTCGCGCCATCGCCGGCATAAAGCGCGACCGGCGCTTTGACGGTGTCGCTCAGGAACCGGGCGAAGGCTTCGGCATCTGTGCCGCCGAGGCCGCTGGTCAGCCAGGCGACGCCGCCGAAGGGGTGTGCCGCGAGGGCGGGCGTCATCGCGGCGGCAATCGCTGCGCGGCCCGCCTCATAGGGGCGAGGCTGCAGCGCATCGAGCCGTGCCGCGACGGTGCGCGCGTCGGTGGGCGCAAACTCCTGATTGGGCGCATCGGCGCTCGCGATGAGCGTGATCGCGCGGCCATTGCGCTCGGCAAGGGCGGCGATCCGCTTGGCGGTATCGACGCGGGTCGGCCAGTCGCGCGCCGAAGCCCAGTCATTGTCGAGCACCAGCAGCAGCGGCCCCGCGCCCGGGGCACTCTCGCCGGCCGGACGCCAGACGGGACCGGCCAACGCGAGAATGACGAGACCAGCCAGAACGAGGCGCAGAAGGGTCAGCCACCACGGGCTTTTCGCCGGCTGTTCGTCCTTCTGCACGATTTCGGCGAGGATTCGCGTCGGTGGGAAGGTCTCGACGCTCGGGCGTGGCGGCGTCAGCTTGAGCAGCCACCAGATCACCGGCAGCAGCACAAGCGCGCCGAGGACCAGCGGCGCCCCGAAAGCGAGCGGCAGGCCCCCCATCAAAGCGCTCCCCCGGCCAGTGTCCGGTCGGAAAGGCGGGCATGCAAGGCCAGCAGCGGCTCCGTCGCCGGGCGGTCGGTGCGATGCAGAAGATAGGTCCAGC